>JAAELK010000213.1 GCA_024226935.1 Desulfobacteraceae bacterium | reverse complement strand
GGAAATCTGCATGCTGCGTTTGATGAGGCGGGGGTTGGAAACGTGACTTTAGAGTGCGCGCGCCAGTCCTCGACCCGACCTGTAGAGGGACTGGGGAACAACCAAGGTTTAAAGCCGAGGGAGGCCCCAGTCTACTCGACCAGACAAAAGAAAAGCGACAAAATGTGGTGGTTGTCATTTCAGACACTGGATGCGGAATTGAAGAGAAATATTTTTTAAAAATATTTGATCCATTTTTTACTACCAGAGAAATTGGGAAGGGAACCGGTCTTGGGTTGAATATTTCTTATAATATTATCAAAGAGCATAATGGTAAGATTGATGTTAAAAGCAAGATAGATGAAGGAACAACCTTTACGATCACCTTACCGATCAAATTCTATTAAAAAATATCTTTGTTTATAGGTTTTGTCTTGATTATTTGGATTGGAAAGAATGATATATGTTAAATATAAGCCATCCTAGTCTATATCCTTTATCTTTTCCAGAACTCAGGAATAAAGAGGATAATAACCGTGTAAATTTCCAGTCTTCCAAGAAGCATGCATAAAGTCAGAAGCCACTTGCCGGCTGCCGGCAGATGGGCAAAATTTTCTGCCGGCCCCACTGTCCCAAATCCTGGCCCGATATTTCCAATGCAGGAAGCAACAGCTCCCAAGGCTGTCATCATGTCAACTCCCATGGAGGCAAGTATTGTACTGGATACAAAGAACAAGAGTATGTATAAAGCTAAAAATCCCATGATGGACCGCAGAACATCATCCGGTATGACCGTGTTGTTAATTTTTATATGGCTGATGCTTCGGGGGTGGATGAGCTTGAACAATTCTCTGTAGCAATATTTGAAACAGACAATTATCCTGGCGCATTTCATTCCTCCACCGGTGGATCCGGCAGATGCTCCAATGAACATACAGACAAATAAAATCACCTGGCTGAGAGCCGGGAATTTTTCATAATCAGCCGTGGCAAATCCCGTGGTGGTGATAATGGAGCTTACCTGGAAGATTGAATGTCTGAAGGCATCTTTGAAAGTATCATATACGGACCCGTAAATGTTCCAGGTGATTATCAGGGAGAAAACTATAGTTAACCCTAGGAAAAATCGGCATTCGGTATCTTTCCAAAAAGCCAGGGTCTTGCCCCGAAGCATCTGGTAGTGCAGGGAAAAATTTATCCCGGCAAGGAGCATGAACACCACAATTACATAATCGAAATAAGCAGTATCATAATGGGCAACCGAGCCGTTGTGGGGTGAGAACCCGCCCGTTGGCAGGGTGGTGAGTGCATAGCAGATAGATTCAAATGGGGGCATCCCCCCGGCCAGAAGAAAGAAGATTTCAACCAGGGTCATGCCGGCATAGACCACCCACAGGATTTTGGCGGAATCACTGAGGCGGGGAGTGAGTTTGTCTGGCACAGGACTTGGCACTTCAGCCTTGTATAGCTGGATTCCGCCTACTCCTAAAAAAGGAAGAATGGCTAAAGAGAGGACGATGATGCCCATGCCCCCGAGCCATTGGATAAAACTGCGCCATAATAAAAGACTATGGGTGGTGCTTTCAATATTGATCATCACCGATGATCCCGTGGTGGTAAATCCCGATACGGATTCAAAAAAAGCATCTGTAAAATTAGTAAATTCAGGTGAAAAATAAAAGGGTAGAGCGCCGAAAGCTCCGATGACGGTCCAGCCCAAGGCCACAACGGTCATTCCTTCTTTTTGATTGATATAATCGTCACTCTCATATTTTTTTGAGAGAAGCATCAGAATCAGCCCCGCAATCATGGTAATGAGAATTGAGTGAACGATTCCCTGGGATGCCGTTTCATTATAGTAAAAACTACAGAACAGGGGCACAGCCATGGCAAGTCCCATGAAAATAAGAAGAATTCCGATAATTCGTGAAATAAAGGGCCAGCGCATTAGAAAAATTCCAGTTTAACCGTTAGAAGTTTTTCAAGTTTTTTTACAGCCTGTTTTATGGCAAAGAGAATTATACGATCTCCTGGTATAACCATACTCAATCCTGAAGGGATCATAACCTGGCTGTTTCGGATGATACAGACCAGAATCGCCCCCTTGGGAAAGGATATTTTTCTTAAGGGGCGGTTGGTGATATCCGAGGTTTCAAGGGCGATGGCTTCAATAAATTCTCCCCTTTCTCCCAATATGGAGATATCGGAAAGGACATTTCCTTGTCTTACATCTTTGAGGATGGAACTGACAGCTGATAACCGTGGACTGACCACTTTTTCGATGCCGATGGTGGCAAGCAGGGGATAATAACTTGCTTTCCCGATTCGGGTGATTGTGTTTTGAACCCCTAGGTTCTTGGCCAGTAAGGAGACAAGAATATTGGTTTCATCATCATTTGTGACAGACACCACTACATCACTTTGCCCGACATTTTCCTCTATAAAAAGTTTTTGGTCCGACCCGTCTCCGTGGAGGACCACTGTTTTATCCATTTGTTCGGAAAGATTATGGCATCTTTGGCGATCTGATTCAATAATCTTGGCCTTTACCCCGTCTTGTTCAAGTATTTTGGCAAGTCTGCTGCCGATGCGTCCGCCACCGATGATCAGAGCTCTCTGGATGGGGTGTATTGCCATGCCAAATAGTTTTAAGGTTTTTTCAAGTTTTTCGGTTTCACATACAAAATAGACCAGATCTCCCGGGTGAATTTTGTGGCTGCCCCTGGGGACAATCACCACGTTGTTCCGGATAATGGCGGCAATTAGGGGTCTGTCTTCTCCGAAGGTATCATGAAAATCGATCAAGCGCATCCCGGCAATGGGTGAGTCCTTCTTCAGCCTGATACCTACATATTTGACTTTTCCGTCAGCAAAATCTCCTATGTCCTGGGCACCTGGGACATCCATGAGTTTTCGGATGGTATTTACCACTTCAATTTCAGGGTTGATTATGGTGTCTATATGGGGAATCTGATTTTTAAAGTTGTCATGGTAAGCATCAAAGTCTGAATTCCGGATTCTGGCAAGTTTTTTGGTTGTTTGAGATAAGAGGTTAGTGATCAGACAGGCGGTAAGGTTAATTTCATCACTGTCCGTGACTGCCAGAAGTATATCGGCATCTTGGACTCCGGCTTTCAGCAAAACCACAGGACTGCTTCCGGAGGCGGTGATAACTTGGACGTCAAGATCTTCAGAAATACGTCGACAGGCGTCGGGGTTTTGATCTATGACTATCACATGTTTATTTTCCGATGCCAGTCGTTTGGCAATATTGTATCCGACTTCTCCCGCTCCGACAATGATGATTTTCAAGGTGTATCTCCCGGTGGTGATTTCTATTTTTGATGGTTTTACCTTGTTTGTTCCGGGGTTGTCAAATGTTTAAGGTAAAATTGGTTTATCCGGTCCATAAACTGTTTTTGGTAATTTTTGGAAAAGCCCGGGGGAAACTTATTTTAATCATATGGAAAACAACTTGAAAGCAGAGAAAATGATAGGAATAATAGCATGCCCTTTGGATTAGCCCACGCAAAAATCGGGATGTTTGATTGCTCGTAAATATATTGTGTCCAAGATGAATTACAAGTTGTAATATCTAAAATTGTTTTATTTTAGTAAGTAAATCATTTTTAAATGTATATATGCTTTGATGGAATCTATTGCTCCAGTATCTCCAGTTGTTTTTTTCAAGTGATGCCGTACGGTGCGCCGGTGGATATCCTCTGGCAAGTATTACTTCGTCTTTGCTCATCTCCGTTTTAACAATTCCCTTTTTTATATTATTAGTAATATTTTTGTTAAACCGACTTAAGTCTACTTTTGTATTTTTAAAAGTTCTCCTAAAAAGTCCGTCAATATTAAGTTTTGTATATTTTTTAACATTTTTCAGTACAATCGATTCGCCCTCCCAGTTAAATGTAATCGTTTTGGAAGTTATATCTTCAATTGTCACGGGTGAATTTATGGCTATCAGTTCTCCTGTGGCATAATTTGTTGCTATAATATGGCTGTTTTCGGTCCACATGCAAATCTGTGTGTACACGATGCCTTTATTATTTACTATGGCCTGTGTTTCAGGGGATAGCTTTGAAGATACACATCCGAAAATTGTGAAGGCCGTAATTAAAGCAATGGCATAGATAATAGTTTTTTTCATGTTTTTTCCCTTTGAAAAATTACGATGAAATTCGATTTAATCGATAATACCAAGCTGTTATGCTAAACAAATCTTTACAGAAATTAAAAATTTATTGTTTCTCTGGTATCTTGGTAAAAAAAATATACTTTGTCAAGGGGAAAATCTGCCGGTGGGAACCTTGGATATATCTTGCAGGTTTGAGGGGGAACATGGGCTATTAGCCCTTCCCATCCGGTTATGGAAAATTAAAATGGTCTGGATGGTATGGGGTTGTTCATGGTAAGTATTTGCAATATGAGACGGGGTGGAAGGCGGAGCCGGTATAAAACGGTCCGCCTTTAGAGGAGCTTATTGATCTGTCATGATGTCACAGACCAATTTAAATAGGTCCGACAGCCTTAAGATACCTATTACTTTATCGTTCCTTGATACGAGCAGGGATTGATGGTGGCCGACAATCAGTTGATGAATGGCTTCTGCAATGCTGGCGGTTTCATTTACATATTCTCCTTCATCCAGAGAGTACATGACCTCTTTAACTTTGAGTTTTGAGGCGGTTTTTATAAGCTCTTCGCAGCTTTCATCCCAGAGGCAATATTGTTCAAAAATAGAAGACATGAATTCATTGCTCAGCCCAAACCTGGACAGGCGCATCTTTCTCATCTGGTCCGGGTGCCCTACTTGATGGTATTTGGGTTCAAGGGATTTTAAAATATCCAAAGGACTCATCTTTCCTACAATATTCTTGTCTTTGTCATATACAAGAACGGCTCTGTGCATATAGTGGGTAGAAATATTGAGTTTCTGGGAATCCTGAAGGGTTTTGATAGCAATTTTCAGGGTGTCGTCTTCGTGGACCGTGGCATATTCTGATAATGGAATCATCAATTCCTTAACAAGTTTTACTTTCATTGTACTATTCCTTATGATTTTTAATTTATTAATATGGGCATTCCCATCAGCGGCCATATGACCTTTATTGCAATGGCAACGATTATCATCAATATTCCACTGGCCGGAATGCCAAATTTAAAAAATTCACCTGTTGTAAATTGACCTGAATCATAGGCGATGGCATTGGGGGCAGCACCGACAAGCAGTAGAAAGGGCATGCCGGCAGTGACAAGGGCTGAAAAAAGAATGACCTCCGGTGCCACCCCGAGATAGGGTGCGATGACAAGGGCTACTGGAAGGGAAATAGCGATGGCGGCAACATTCATGATAAAATTGGTCATTATCATGACAAAAAAGGAGATGCTCATAACAAAAACAAACCAGTGGGACTGGTGGAAAAGGGTGAGCCATTTGATGGCAAGCCATTCAGCAGCCCCGGTTTGCCAAAGGCAGAACCCGATGCTCATGGCCCCGCCGAAAAGCAGCATGATATTCCATGGAATGGATTCCAGATCCCTGATGTCAAGGATGCGAAGGATAAAAAACAGGATGGTTGATAGAAGGATGATGGCATTTTTGTCCAGGGTATTTAGCAAGGGGACAAAGGATCGAAGGGACATTGTAAGAATACAGGTGAAAATGATGGTGGCGGCAAGGATTTCATTTTTTGTGATTTTACCCATGGCTTTGCTCAATGATGCAGCCTTTCTCCTGAGTCCCGGGATATTGTTTTTTTCAGGTTTGAAAAAAAACATGAAAAATCCCCATAATATAAAGACCATGATCCAGCCAATGGGGAACATGTAGTAACTTAGTTCAAAGAATGAAACGTCCTTTCCTATTATATCTTTATAAAAGCCGAGGGCCACGGCTCCTCTGGCGGCGCCCAGAAGGGTGATAATACTGCCGGCTCCGGCCACAAAAGCCATTCCCATGAACAGGCCCTTTCCAAAATTGGTGGGTTTATCATCATCTGTATACATTCCATAGATGGTCACCAGAAGGGGATACATGGTGGCTGCCACGGCGGTATGGGCCATTATATGGGTCAATGCGGCCGTTACCACAAAACATCCCAGATAAATCATACTGGTTTTCTCTCCGACAATCATGAGCATTTTATAGGCCAGTCGTCTGGTTAGTCCCGTTTTGGTAAAGACAATCCCTATGACAAGAGAGGCAAAAATAAACAGTACCGATGGTGTCATAAAGTCTTTGAATGCAGCATCTGCCGTTCGGACCATGAATAAAACCTGTAATACACCGATGGTCAGGCTTGTGATTCCAATGGGCACCACTTCAAATACCCACCAGGTTCCTCCCAGGAGAAAAACAGCCAGGGCTCCTTTTGCCTCTTTACTTAAGATAAAATGCTTTCCGGTGGGATCGATGGCATCGGGCCAGGGTGGGGAAAAATTTACTATCACAAACAGGGCAACCCCGGTTAAAAGAAAAAGTATCCGCTTCCAGTCAATATGGGTTTTATATAAAAAGATGGTTTGTGTTGGCATGTTATTTTTGCTCCTACCAGCCTCGGGTCCGTAAGATATTTTCTATTTCAGCCTGACGAATACGTTCTTCATGTTCATGCTTATGGGCATGTGCTTGTTTGATTTTTTCAGCAAGGAGAGTTGTCTGGGTGGGTTTAATCAGAAAATCAAATGCTCCCAGTTTCATCCCCTGGATGGCATTTTCTACGGTTGCTTCCCCTGTCAGCATGATCACCGGAGTCAGGGGGGTTATCTTTTTTATCTTTTTTAATGCATCAATACCGTTTATTTCAGGCATCTGAACGTCAAGGATTATGACATCAAAATTAATTTTTTCAACTATTTCAATGGCCGCAGATCCAGACCCTACTGTGGTGACAGCAAAATCTCTTATCTCAAGTCGTTGGGCCAAAGTTTCGATGAATTCTTTTTCATCATCCGCTATCAATACCTTTATTTTCATTTTTATCCCTTTTATTATGATATAAAAAACGGGTAGATAATGTACTATTATTCTTTTTGAGCTTCTATTTTTTCATAGGCCTTTTTCATGGTCTGGGTAATTAAATCAATATCAGCAGGTTTCTGGAGATAAGCAAATGCACCCAGGTCCATACAGGTTGCTTTATCTGCTTTGGAACCGTGACCGGTGAGAATGATGACTTCAATATGGGGCTTTGTTTTTTTGATTGTTTTTAATACTTCAAAGCCGTCAATTCCGGGCATTTTCAAGTCTAGGAGGATGACTTCAGGATCTTCTTCATCGGTGAAATTCAAGGCCGCCTGGCCGTTATAGACTATTTCATTTGTGAATTGCCGCATTTTGAGGCGCTCTGATAATGTCTGGACAAATTCTTTTTCATCGTCCACCAGAAGAATTCTTAGGGGGGTTTCAAATTCATAGTTATGGATTATATTGCCCTTGTAGTAATTTTGTCCGATTTTTGTTTCCACTGAGTTAACACCCGGGATGGTTTTTGTGGTCTGAATGATTTTTTGCTGGAATTTTGTGAGCAGCATCACTTTTTTATCGATGGTTACCACAACATCCCCTTTGTGGGATTCCACCAAAAGTCCTTGTCCTATATTGTCCAGGGCCAATTCAATATCAGCAATTAATTTGAAGTCCAAAGCTTCCTGTTTTATAAGATCTTTATGGGTAAAAAGAAGTTTATTAAGATATTTTGAAATAAGTTCAACCGCTTCTTTTGTGTCAATTTTGTCCGAAGGGATGACAATATCATAAAGCGATTTGTTCCATGCTTTTTCATTAAACAGGGATGCAGTCCATAAAAATGCGTGTTTATCAGAAAGTTCAATTTTTTTGAGGGCTTCTTTTTTTGATAATCCTTTTTTGTCCTCTGCATTTTTAATTCGTTGATTTTTTTCTGCAATAACCAGTACTCGCATGACATGGGTGATGGTTTTGGGTATCAGATGGCCCAGGGCCCCATGGAAAATACAATTGCCCTCACTAACAAAGTCCGAGAGAGTTTTTTTAAGGGCAGATATGCATCTTTCTTTTTCATGGGTGAAGTCATTAAAGGCAATTGGTCTGCTATCTAATACTTTTTGGAGTGTTGCCAGTCTGATATCATGGTCGTGATGGGTTTTTTCGATAAGATCAGCATCTGTCAGGATGCGATAATTGAATTTTTTACCAAGGATCTGGATGATCTCTTCTGAATTTGTGTATAATCCATTTGTTATGGTTAAAATTGACACAACAGCCTCCATATTTTTTATGGTTAACTTCATTCTGCCCTTGAACCAATATATTAGCAGTATATATTACTTACAGCAAGGAATATGCCAATTGCTAAAATCCTATTAAGTTAATAGGTTGTGAAATGGATGAAAAAAAATGAAACAAAATAGTACATAATGATACGGATGATGTGAAGGTTTTTGGGCCAAATTGAAACGAAATGGTGTCAGGGCTTTTGGCCCAACTCAATGCTGTCAGGACTTTTGATCCAACCCAATGCTGATACCCGGCAATGTCTGGGTTATGAGTCTTGGTGTCAGGTTTATTTGCTTGCAGGTCCTTTCTAAGTCATCCCACTTGGCCGACCTTGATAATCTTTGGTTGAAAGACCCATTGTCAAGAGTTGGATCATCGGGACGAAATTCAATCTTATTTCCTGTATCCGGGGTTAAAATAGTTATAATTATATTTGTGTTAAGATCCATGGTTTCTGTAAGGCATTTAAGGCACATCCATAAAATTTTCTGGAAAAGAACCGGATCTGTCATGATGGAAGGGGGGCAGTTACAGTCTGTCAGTGCCAGCTTTATCCCTTTTTGCAAAAAAAATCTTTTGGTAAGAAATATCAGGTTTTTGATGATTTCGTATACATTGACGGGGGCCAAAAAAGTATCTGTTGTGTGGGCAAATGCATTGAGTCCTGAAGTGAGATCAACTCCTCTGTAAGCTTGTTCTTTTGTTTTGCCGATGCATCGTTTAAGGTTCTCCAGAAGAGTTGGCAAATTATCGGGGTTCATCAGGAGAATATCTTCCATAAGCCCGGCGTTTTCTTTGATGATGGCAAGTACATTCTGGATTTCATGGGTGGTACTTGCCGTTACCTGGCCAAAAAAAGCCGTAGCATCATCGCGGGTTTTCATGGTTCCTCCTGGGTTGATTTTGAATCCACTGCCGATTTGATTTTATCAATCAGTGTAGAGATGTCCAGGGGCTTCATGAGAAAATCAAAGGCCCCGATGCGCATACCTTCCATACCGTCTTTGGTGGAACCGTGTCCTGTCAGCAGTATAACAGGCAACTCTTTATCGATCATTTTTATTTGTCGTAGGGTATTCAAGCCGTTCAGTCCCGGCATCATAAGATCAAGAATCGCTATGTCAAAGGTCTGGTGGCTGATTTTACTAATGCCTGATTCACCGTCTCCTGCGGTCTGACAAAGGTATCCCCTTAATTCTAAGCGTTCGGCAAGGGTCGTAACAAATTCTTCTTCATCATCGATCAGGAGGATTTTAATTTTCTGGATTTCCATTTTTTATTTCCATTTCATTTGGTTTTTCAGGAAGGATGATTGTAAAAATAGAACCTTCCCCAAGTTTACTATCAACAAAGATTTCTCCACCCAATTTTGTTATGATCCCGTAGCTTATTGACAGGCCGAGACCGGTGCCTTTTTCTTTCTTGGTTGTGAAAAACGGGTCAAAGATGTTTTCAATAATTTTCTTTGGAATACCGCATCCGTTATCTGTAATTTTAATGCTTATTCCTTTGTTTTCATGATTTGTTGTTTTTATTTCAACCCGTCCCAATCCATCTTGAACTGCCGCAAAGGCGTTGGTTAAAAGATTGAGCAATACCTGTTGAATCTGACCGTGATCCGAAAAAATTGGTTTTAGTGTATCAGAAAGATTTAAATTTATTTCAAGTCTCCGGTAGAAAATATCTTTTTCTAAAAATTCAATTACTTCATGGATAATGGTATTAATTTGGATGGGTTCGATTTTAAAATCGATCCGTTTTGAAAACCCAAGGAGTCTGTGGGTGATTTTTCTGCACCTGTCAACCGATGTTGTGATTGATAGGGTGAGTTCGTGAAATTTTGATTTTTGATCAAAATCTTTTGAAAGATCAATAAGATCCATCATCAACCCTGCTTTTTCATTGATAATGGCAAGGGGGTTGTTAATTTCATGGGCTATTCCGGCTGCCAATCTTCCGATGGAGGATAATTTTTGTGCATGTTGAAGTTCGGTCAGGACATTCTCCCGGTGTTCATCGGAGGTCTTAATCCTTTTTATCAGTATTCCCGTCATTTTGATAATGGTAAAGAGTATAATAGCCAGGCTGATAAAAAAAATGATACCCATTTTAGTTTTCAGGGCATGCCATGATTTGAGGGCCACAGACTGGGGTTGGATGATCACCAGGATATAGTCTGCAATGGCAAAACCTGCGCTGACTATTATAATGTCCTGGTTTTTGTTGTCTTTTGTTTCGATACCCTGGGATTTAAAGCTTTTACCGGGCAGTTCCAGTGGGCACTTTTCAAGGGTGTCGCCGTAATAAAGAGAGTTGGTCTGAAAAATTCCTTTACTGTTTACAAGAAATACATCGCTGTTTCGTTCAAGCCCCATGCCGGAAATAAGTTTGTCAAAAAAGCTTGTATCAACGGTTGCTCTTAACACCCAGCTTTGCCCGTCATTTTTGACTATCTCAACTGCGATGACAATGTGCGGGTATTTTCTGTGCCCAAGAAATACATTGCTGATATATTGTCCTTTGACTCGTGTTTCTTGGAAAGCAGTTTGTTGTGAATAGTTTTTGCCCAGCAGGGAATAGGGACCGGCATAACTGACCAGGTCTCCCTTGGGGTCAATCAGTCCTATATCTACAAAGCCGTAGTGCTCTTTTTTTAATGAGGTCAGTATTTTTTGAATTGTTAGTTCGTTGCCCAGGTTTGCCAAACTATAGGTGTTTGAGATAAACCGTATGATGGAGAGCTGTTGATCCATGAAAAGCTCAAATGTATGCCGGCTTTTTTCCGCCATGGAATAGAGAGGATCCATGATTTGATCTCTCAGGTGGGTCTTAAACTGAAAGTTATTGATGATGACCATACAGGTTAAGGGGATAATGGTAATCAAAAGCATGATGATGACAATGTTTCGATTCAGGGATTTGTAGCGATTGATGGGTCTCTCATCTAAAAGAAAAATAAAATTTATCAGTTTTTTAAACAAGTTTTCCCTCTATCATTCTGTCCGAGAAAATATCACCGGGGTTCAGGGTGTTTTCCTGCCAGTTTTTAAATGCTGTGGCCCAGCTTCCCATAACTGAATCAAATATATTGATCTGTTTCCATTTCAGGAATTGATAATACTCATCTTCCATGGCACCACAGATTAATGTGTTGATATTTTCCGATATTAGAAGGTGACACAGATCATCGGCAGAAGATCTGGGAAGGACAATGGATTTTTTTTCTTCAACGACTAAATTGCTTGAGATTAGAATGATTAAAATTTCAGTGGTCAGGTCAAAGCGCGGTGCGATTTGATCCTGGTGGATTGTGATGGTTATTTTATCTATCATAAGAAACAGAGTACTCCCTAAGGTTGGGACAAGGTGTTACAAGAAACAAACCATTGTCCTAAGGTTGGGGCAAGGCGTTGCTTTAAGTTTTTTTAATTTAATTGATAATGATACTTTAATCATGATTCAATGATATATTAATGATTATAAGTATCACTATGATCCAACGATGTATATGTTTTTTTGCAGGTCAGGAGTCAATTTTATATTGTTTTATTTTTCTCCACAGGGTGCTTCTGCCCCATCCCAGGATTTTGGCCGCTTCACTTTTTTTGCCCTTTGTTTGTTTGAGTGCATCCAATATCATTTTACGTTGGATGGAAGCCCATGTTTCAGTTTCTTTTATTCTGGGGCTGTCTATCAGGGGCGGCTCGGATGGTTTGGATTCCCGGAACAAGGTTACGGGATCGAATAGATAAGATGGCAGATTGTCCACTTCTATCAATTTGCCGTTTGTCACATTGACTGCGTACTCCACAATATTTTTTAATTCTCGGATGTTACCTTCATACCCATAGTTCATAAGTCTCATCAGGGCGGTTTTGGAAAATCCCTTTAATTTTTTATCCAGCTGTCGGGTATAGCTGATGAAAAAATAATCCAGTAACAGTCTGATATCTCCTTCTCTTTCCCTTAGGGGCGGCAGGTGGATCCTTGCCACATTTAACCTGAAAAGAAGATCTTTCCGGAATTGACCATCGTTCACCATCTGTTCAAGATTTCTATGGGTTGCTGCAATGATTCTTACATTGACATGAAATCCTTTGGTGCTGCCCAAGGGGAAAATAATCTTGTCATCCAGAAAGGTTAACAGTTTCACCTGGAGAGAAAGAGGCAGGTCACCTATTTCCGTTAAAAAAATGGTGCCGTTGTGTGCTAATTTAAACCGTCCGGGTTTGTTTTCCACGGCTCCTGTAAATGCGCCTTTTTGGTGTCCGAATATTTCAGATTCCAGAAGGGTTTCCGGAAGAGCTCCACAATTAATTTTTACAAACGGCCCCGGGGCACGTTCAGAAGTTTGGTGAATTGCTTCAGCTACCAGATCTTTTCCGGTTCCGGTTTCTCCTGTGATCAGAACGGAAGTATCGCTTTGGGCAAGAATGGGCAGAGTCTGGAATATTTTTTCCATCTTTGTACTCCTGCCGATGATCTTTGCAAAGCTATAGGCCACACTTTTTTTCTGGTCAAGGGTTTCAATCACCCGTAAATCTTCTATGGTTTCAATGTATCCGGCAGTTTTACCGTCGGTATCCAGCAAAGGGGCCACGGTCGTCCTGATGGGCAGTTTTTGCCGGTCCATATTGATCATGTCGTTTTCGCAGGAGATGGATCGGTTTTCTTTGTCCATGGTAAGGACCGGGCAATTGGTGATACATGCCGAGCTTCTCAATATATTGCGGCACTCAATTACGTAAGCCCTGTTTATGGACACTCCGGAAAGGGCTTGAAAAAACCTGTTCAGATAGACTACTCTGCGGTCGCAATCAAGTACGAGAATTCCCAGAGGAATCTCATCGATCATATGGGTAAAGTCTATATTTTTTTTTAAGAGGGCACGGATATGCGGATGGGCAAGTTTAATCATGATCTATTTATATACAAATATTTCCTTATTTGAGGTTATTATTAATTTTTAAGTACACTTATCATCTTGGTTCTAGTTTATCAAATGATAAATAAGCCATAGGTTTTCTTGGCAAAGGATAATGAAGTTGTCTTCTGTCTTTAACCTGTGGTATGAAGATTTATTTTTGGATGGTTTCATTTGATTTAATATTTTTACTTTGAGTTTTAAGGATATAGTTTATGGAAAAGGTAAAGCTTTTAAATGAGAGGATTATCAGTAGAGCCAATGTAAATCTTCGTGAATTTAATTTTGATACAAGATCTTTTGTTGAAAATGCAATTGAGTATGATAAATTGTCTAAATTTTATTGTTTTTATGGAATTACCTCCCGTCATCCCATTGATTTTAATTTCAAGTATTCCAGTATGTCAGGCAGTTATTTTTTAGGTAAATGCATGGTTAGTCAGTCGACTGTTTACAAAAGTGATATTCGAGGAGATGAATTAAAGCGTAAAGGGGATATCTTTGATCATGAGAATCCTTTGCCCCTGGTTGAAGATGAAACCATTGTCATCACCGCAAGTTTGCTTTATAAGACTTTGGTGCACAGTAATTCCCATAATCTGGAAACCCCCGAGGAATTTACCATTAGAAACACAGTGTCCTCCCATTATGCCAATATTCATGGTTCCACCATGGAAGGATGTTTTTTAGGTTCTTTTTCAACGGTGGATCTGATGAATCTGCACTCTTGTATAGTGGGAGAATTTTCCTATATCCAGGCCGGGGAATTTTATCATCAGAAGATTGCACCGGGTGTTATCCGGGTGGAAAATGATGCATTTAAATTTATGTATACGCATCAAAAAAAGGTGTTGGATAAGTATATCGGGGTGAATGATTCTCTCCAGCCCCGGGGATTGATCTATCATTTTGTAAAGGAAAAGGAGTTTGAGTTTGAGCATCTGTTCAAAACGGTTGAGGTTGAGCCTATTCAAGCTCCTGAAAGTTCTGCTGTAAACCGTTATTCAGTAATTAAAGGTAAGACTGAAATCGGGGAAAATGTATTGATTTCCCAGCGCGCCTATCTTGATAATGCCAAAATGGGAAATGGATCAAATGCCCAGGAAAATTCTTATATTGTTAATTCCAACCTTGTGGGGATGAATGTAACTGCCCACGGGGGGAAAATAATTAATGCCAGGATAGGGCAAAAGACTTTTGTGGGGTTTAATTGTTTTTTGTTTGGAAAAGAGGACGCCAGGTTGACCATAGGTAAGGGGTGCATTGTCATGCCCCATACTATTATTGATATATCACATCCCCTTGAAATAGATGATAATCATTTGATATGGGGTTTTATCGGGTCCGAATCGGATTTAAAATTACATTCGATCTCCATCGACAGTCTCAATGAATTTATCGGTACCCTTACAATTGGTGATATGACCTTTACAGGTCCTGGCAGGGCCTTTGTTGATGCATTTAAACACCGGATAGAAAATATTCTGGTCGCCAATGGGGCCTATTGTGATGATGATGATGAGGATTGTCGTGGCCATGCCCAGGATGGGCAGTACATTGCCTATAGCACGCTTCAGCCTTATCGATCAGGGGAAAACGAAGGGCTGTATCCTTCCATCAGGATCAGGCCCTAGTCCATTTTTTTAAAATAATGATACCGGGATTGATCTCATTGGAAGTGAGAGTTATATCCCGGTTGAGAATAAAGGTTGTCAAGGTCAGGCAGGCAAGATAAAAGAGTTGTTTATGACGTTAAGAATTATGATTATTGATGATGACCCTGTTACTCTCAAGCGATTGCGAAGGATTGTAGAGAAGTTGGGGTATAAGGTTTCATCCTATACAAATCCTCTGGGCGCCCTTAAGCAGATGAAAGTTTTCCACTACCATCTGGTGATTACAGATGTGAAGATGCCTGGAATGGATGGAATGGATCTGTTGGTGAATGTGAAGATACATCATCCTACAATAGAAGTAATTCTTATGACAGGGTATGCAAATATTGATAAGGCCATCGAGGCAACGCGGGAAGGGGCGTTTTATTATCTTGAAAAACCCTTTACCCCGGATCAATTTCTGGAAATTGTTGAAAAGGCAGTTAATCGATTGCAGGTTCGAAGGGAATTTGACAAAAAAAATACTGCAAAGAAAAAAAAATCCGATTTGCCTGTCATTATAGGAAAGAGTCCTAAAATCTGTGAGATAGAAACTTTGATTCATCAGATTGCTCCCACGGACTGCAATGTGTTAATTACGGGTGATTCGGGTAGTGGTAAGGAATTGGTGGCTCGTTCCATACATGCATTAAGTCCTAGGGCAAAAGGACCTTTTGTGTCTGTAAATTGTGGTGCTTTCAATGAAACTCTTCTCGATAATGAGCTTTTTGGCCATGAGAAGGGGGCATTTACAGGTGCTGTTGATAGTCAAATAGGTTTGTTGGAAGTGGCGGATAAGGGCACTATTTTTTTTGACGAAATTGGTGAAATGTCCCATTCAATGCAGGTTAAGTTATTGCGTGTTCTCCAGGAAAAAGAATTGATGCGCGTTGGTGGGAATCGAACAATACCAGTTGATTTGCGTGTGGTGTCTGCCACTGCAAAGGATTTGAAAGCTGAAGTGGTGGCAGGTATGTTCAGAAAAGATATGTACTATCGAATCAATGTTGTGAACATCAAACTTCCCTGTTTGAAAGAACGGCCTGAAGATATTTCCCTGCTCGCCTGTCATATTATCAAAAGGCTGGACCGGAATAAAGGACGGAAAATTAATTCAATATCATCCAGGGCGATGTCATTATTAACCAGTTATGCTTTTCCCGGGAATATTAGGGAGTTGGAAAATATACTTGAACGGGCTGTTGCGATTTGCCGGGGGCATGAAATTTGTGCCTGTGATCTTCCTTCGGATCTGGTTGAATTTGAATTGCATACCTACCATCGTCCTAAAGAACATATGATGACTCTGGCCGAATTGGAAAAAGATTATATTGGACATCTGTTGGAAAATACAAATTATACTAAAGTAAAAACAGCACAAATTTTAGGAATTGACAGGGCTTCGCTATGGCGGAAAATTAAAAAATTTGGGTTGGACTGATAGGTTCGATTTTGCAACATCTCTGTTTTGTTTTTGCAACACTCCCTTCTACTCTTATTGTCTTCAAGGATTCTCCTTTCTAAAATTGTTATTGGGTTGCATTCTGCAACGTTTCATTTTTTTTCCATTCGTGTTTGTCAGGACAAAAAAAACAAAAAAAAACAATAGTTTAACTTTTTTATTTGGGTCGGCATGGATATTGCAGTAATAGATATTGTAATATTATAGCTGGTAACATGGAAGGCCAAGGGGTATGAATCATAAGTTGTTGATTATTTTTGAAAATGAACAGGTTTTTTCCGGGGCATTAACATATGATAGGGAAAGCATTGGTTTTGTCCCCTGGTCTTGAATTTGGAATGTCAGTTGTTAACGGTGAGTCTTCGATTAAAATAAAGATAAAGTTTTAAAAAAGATTAGTGACTAATGAATTGTGTGTATGTATCAAATAATGATATAAGGAAATTAAATCTGGAGAGAATATGGATCAATTGACCCCGGACATGATTTTAGTGATGGTGATGATAAGCTTTGCAATTTTTCTTTTTATTGTGGAGTGGATAAGAGTCGATGTGGTGGCCATCCTCATGATGGTCGCTTTACCGCTTCTCCATCTGGTAACACCGAAAGAGGCCTTTATGGGATTGAGCAGTAATGCTGTTGTCTCAATTATTGCTGTTATTATCATCGGTGCCGGTCTTGATAAGACAGGAATGATAAATAAATTGGTCAAACCTGTCTTAGCCATTGCCGGGACAAGTTCTTCCAGGATTATTATAGCCATCTCATGTACCGTGGCGGTAATCTCAAGTTTTATGCAAAATATCGGTGCTGCGGCGCTTTTTTTGCCGGCCATTCAGCGGATCAGTAAAATACAAAAAATACCGCTGAGTCGTCTGTTGATGCCGGTTGGGTTCAGTGCCATTCTTGGTGGGACGGTTACCCTGGTTGGATGTTCCCCCCTGATTCTTCTAAATGATCTTTTGGTGCCGTTTGATTTGAAACCCTTTGGCCTGTTTGATGTCACGCCCATTGGCCTTGCTTTGGTTGCAAGTGGTATTTTGTGTTTTGTTTTCCTGGGAAAATTTATTCTTCCCCAGGGGGATGTATCAGAAAATAAGGATGATGAACATGCACATGCTTTGGAGAGCTCCTGTGAACAGGGAACACAGCATCCGTGCTTTTATGAATTGACAACTTCCGATGATTTTATGGATTATCGGGATATAGTAAGGGTTGGAGATATTCATCTTCGTTATTTGGTCAGTATTCTTGCATTGACGGAGCCCCCGGATATTAAAACCATGTCTCCTGCTCCCCACATCGAGATCAGGTCCGGTGTTGACCTAGTGGTATGGGGTGATAAAAAAAATGTGGAAAGAATGGCCGCCAAGGAAGGCATGCTGCTTAAAAAGACTGTTGAACACTATGATAAAGAGTTTGACCCTGCCCATTCCGGTATTGTGGAAGCGGTTGTTTCTCCCAGGTCATCTTTTGTGGGACGGCCTTTGGGGAAGAACAATTTTAATGATCGTTTCAGGGTTACTCCTTTGTCAATACACCATCAGGATGATGTCTACCGGGCTAAACTGGATGATATTATCCTTCGGACCGGGGATGTTATCAGTTTTTATGGAACATGGAAACGTCTGGAAGCCCTGAACCAGGAGGGCGGACTGTTGTTTAGTTTGCCCCAGGATTTAGAAGATACACGTCCGGAAAAAGCGTTATGGGCAGGCGGCTGGTTGGTTCTGGCTTTGACAATGGTCATGGGATTTCATGTTCACTTGTCTGTTGCTTTAATGACAGGAGCCCTTGGTATGATAATCACTAAGGTATTAAGTATTGACGAGGCCTATCAGTCTGTTGATTGGCGTACCATTTTTTTGCTGGCCGGTTTGATCCCCTTGGGTATTGCCACTCAAAAAACCGGTACTGCTGCCTGGATAGCGGCTTTTATTCTTCATATTATCGGTGATGTACAACCGATTGTTTTGTTGATAGTCATAGGGATACTTTCCACCTTGTTTACCCTGGTAATTTCCAATGTCGGAGCGACTGTGTTGCTGGTTCCCCTCGTGGTGAACATAGCTCTTGTTACCCATACAGATCCGAGACTGGCAGCTTTGGTGGTGGGGTTGGCGACGAGTAATTCCTTTATTCTTCCCACCCATCAGGTCAATGCCCTTTACATGGGGCCGGGTCGATATCGGACCATTGATTTTATCAAGGCAGGATCTGTGATCAGTGCTCTTTTCCTGGTAGTTATGATTACCATGATATATTTGTTTTACTAATGAAAGGAATTTTATAAATGGCTATTATTACCATCTCTCGGGGATCATTTTCCCTGGGAAAAGCAGTTGCTGAAGGTGTAGCTGAAAGACTAGGATACGATATTATCAGCCGGGATTTGCTGTTGAAAGCAAGCGGTAGGTTTCATGTTCCCCAAGAAACTTTGGAAAAGGCAATTCATGATGCACCCGGGGTTTTTGAGCGGTATAGCTACACAAAATTAGTTTATCTTGCCTATCTCAGGGCGACACTGACCGAGATGGTAGCCGATGGAAATATCGTTTACCATGGACTGGCAGGGCATATTCTTTTAAGTCTTTTGCCCCATGTCCTTAAAGTTAGAATTACGGCTAAACTGGAAAGTCGTGTGGCCAGGAAAATGCAAGACGGTTTTTCCGAGCAGATGGCCCGGGCAAGGATTATAGAGGATGATGCCCATCGAAAAAAATGGACTAGAAAAATATATCATGCAGATCCCAATGACAGTTCTCTTTACGATATGGTTATCAGTATTGATAAACTTTCCAAAGAAGATGCCGTTGATTTTATTTGTCAATGTGCTTCCAGAAAAGCCTTTGAATGGACCCATGATCGTATCAGACAAGTTAAGGATTTGTCTTTTGCCTGTGGTTTAAAGGCATCACTGATAGCAAGTTTTTTTGATGTCAAGATTACTTGTGAATATGGGAATCTCCTGGTTTATGCAGGGGAAAAAGTAGCGCATTCGGCCAAATTTAAGAGAACCATAAATACTTTTCAAAAAGAAAATTCTGGCATCCATAATCTCGAGGTGCATACGGGAGTACCTGTTCCTGCTAATGCTGTTTAGTTGGGCTATATGCTTTAAATAAAAGGAAAATATTATGTCTATACTTATTTTATCATCGGAAAATAAGGAGTTGGAAAAAGAAATTGGAAAAAAAATAGCCCAGAAGCTCTCATTTGCAACACTTAACGAACAGTTTTTCAATAAAATTGCTGCCAGGCATAGGCTTGAAATAAAAAAGATAAGCGAAGCGATGAATATAACTCCCTCTATCTTGAAGCTAATGCCGGCAAAAACCTGGCACTATTACCTTTCCTGTGTTGAGCTTGAAGTTTTGGAACAGCTTTTGGAAGATCGTTGTGTCTGTTGGGGGTTGGCAGCACATCTCTATGTGATGGTTATATCCCATGTTCTGAAGGTCCGGTTGATTGGCGGGTATGGTTCAGTTTCTCAATCTGGTCAGTTTTCAATGGCCCCGGATAAAATGGAAAAACATATTGCCCAGCAGGAACGAAATAGAGAAAAGTGGTCCATGGCGGCTTTCAACAGAAAAGAGGCAGACCCGGGATTGTATGATATGGTGATCAATTTGGATCAGATCCAGGTTGATGAGGTGGTGGATACCCTGTCAATGACAATGGGGTATTCAAGATTTACGGCCATGACCTATTCGAAAAAAAAAATGGCGGACCAGCTCCTTGGGGCCAGAGTGAAAAATACCCTCTTGAAATCCTTGACGGATATCCATGTTCATGTACAGGACGGTACGGTTGTCGTGACAACAAGTTCAATGAAACGGGAAAAATCAAAAAAAATTGAGACCATTAAAGAAATTGCCGGCCGTATCGAAGGAATCAGATATCTGGAGGTTCGTTGGAATAAGGATATAATAACCGAGGCAGCCACAATTTTTCGTTGATTTGCCCCTTGGGTTTTATGTGTTGATAAACTGGAAAAGAGCTGGTGCTGAAAGCAAAGAAGAAAAAGGAGATTATAATGTCCAAACCGTTGGAAATTCTTTTATTGGATGATGAAGTCATAGTTGGAAAACGTCTGAAACCTGCCCTTGGAAAAATTGGTTGTGCCGTGGAGGTGTTTCAAGATTCTGCCCTTGCCATAAAACGAATGCAGGAAAAAGAGTTTGATATAGTTGTGACAGATATTTATATGGATGGGGTGGACGGGATGCAGGTATTGGATTTGGTTCGAAAAAAATCACCCAGAACCAAAATTATTATGATTACAGGTCACGCAATGATCTCTCTTGCCAGGGAAGCCATGGAAAAGGGCGCTTTTGATTTTATTGCAAAACCTTTCAAGCCCGATGATCTTAAAGCGGTTATTGCAAGGGCGGCCAAAGCTTTGGGAGCTCCAATACAATTTGATGATAAAAAGGTCGGAGGATAAAAAATGCCTGGACCCCACCCACCAATCTCGAAAATTAAAAAAGATGATAATGGATCGAGGCAAGCAGGTCAATTTGATCATGGGTCGCACTTAAGCAAGGATGGGAAAACTTTTTTTTTCTTCAGGCATTTCAGTATAAGAGATCAGATCTATCTGGGTACTATATTGGTTTTTTTCTTTGCCTTGGTCATGATATTGATATTGATATTAAATAATAATCGGGTACAAAAACAGATGAAGTTTTTGGGGTTTGTGAATGATTTTTCCCTGGAAATTCAACAGGCAAGGCGGTATGAAAAAAATTATTTTTTATATGGTACCAATCTTGACGATGCCCTGGAAAACATTCATATGGCGGAATCTATTTTCATAAAAGAGTCGGAAGAGTTTTCAAAGCTCTTGGGAGGGAAACAGGCACTACAGAAAATTCCTGATAAAATCTTGGCCTATAAAACTCTTCTTGAACAATTATATCTGCTTGAAACAAAAGGAAAGAATCGATTAAGTATCAAATCTTTTTCAAAAGAAGATGAATTAAAATTGCGGGGCTTTGGTAGAGATATCCTGACTTCTGCCCAGCTCATGGCTGCCTTTGAAAAAGCAAATCTTGAGAAAACCTTGTTCAGGTTCCAATATATCTATGTTTACTCTTTTTTGATCTTGCTGGTTTTTCTCGCCATCAATTCCTATCTGCTTGTGATCAGGCTTTATTCAACCTTCAAACAAATTACAATCCATGCCAAGCGGGTTTCTTCCGGGGATTTTCGGCCTATTATCCTTCGGCAAAAAGTTCGTGACGAATTTACCGGTCTTTTAACATCAATTAATGATATGCTGAAAAAACTTGATCTGCGTGATGCTGTTATGATCCAAGATCACAAAATAAAAGCGGTTGGAACGCTAACCGCAGGTGTGGCCCATGAAATCAATAACCCTTTGAATAATATCATGTTGACTGTTCATATGCTTTTAGAAGATTATAATGACCTGTCCAAGGAGGAAAAAATTGAGATGCTCGGGGATATTGCAGCAGAAACAGATCGATCAAAAAAAATTATCCGCAATCTTCTGGATTTTGCAAGGGAGAGTGCCTCCACCATGGAATCTGTTGATCTATCGATCCTGCTGAAAGACACTTTGCGCCTTCTGGAAAGTCAGATCCGACTTTCAGGTGTTCAGGTTGATCTTCGGTGTGCAAAAAAAATTCCAAAGATACACGGGGATGCCCAGAAACTTCAGCAGGTTTTTATTAATCTGCTTTTAAATGCCATGGATGCCTCAATAAAAGGCGATAAAATACAGGTGACAGGAAGCCTCGGGGACAAAGCAAATTCGGTCAAGGTAAGTGTGGCTGATCATGGAGAAGGAATTCCAAAGGATCTGCTGCCCTTTGTTTTTGATCCGTTTTTTACCACAAAATCCAAGGGCAAGGGTACCGGCCTGGGATTAAGTGTATCCCAGGGGATTATTGCCAAGCACGGAGGGAATATTACCGTTGAAAGCCGGGAGGGCCGGGGGGCTTGTTTTACCCTTAGTTTTCCCATCATCAATTTTCCAGAAAATTCTATCTTTTCTTCCTGATTTATCTTTTCAGCTGATATCGTATAGGTAAAATAAGGACCAATCCAAGATAGATAAAAGTCTTTCCGAGAGATTGTCATTTCGGAAAGACTCCTATCATTGGATTTGCTGTTAACTTCTGATTTGAGCTGGCATATAATTTTTCAACGGACAATGACCACACCCGCCTTTGGAATGGATCTGTTGATATATGGACTCAAGTGCAGCCCGTGTATTGATATAAATATTTTCTCTTCCCAGCTTGTCGATGAGGTGGGTTCTTTCCATTACAGCAAGGACCTCTTCTTTTAACCCGCAGAACGCAATTTTCCTGCCGCTTCCCCTCACGGTATCGATCAGAATAGAAATGGCATCTTCACCGGACGCATCGATATCGTTGATTCCCTTGGATGCAATTACCACATGTCGAAGATCGGGTTTTTCGGCAATATATTGTAGAACCTTGTCTTCAAGATAGGTGGCATTGGCAAAGATAAGTGATCCATCAAACCGGACTACTGCAATATGGTCGCATTCTTTAAGTCCGGCACCAATTGCATCTCTTAAGGTATCATCTTCGCCTTTTGAAAGTAGTGCCACTCGTGGACGCAGGTGTTTGTAGATGAAAAGGGCGAAGGTGAGTCCAACTCCCACCATTATGCCGTCCTCAAGATGGGGGGCAAAATAGAGGGTGGTAAAAAAGGTGATGATGGAGATGATGCCTTCGGAGCGTTTTGCCTTCCAGGCATGGACAAACCCGGAGGTGTTAATGAGTCCGATGACGGCCATCATGATAACCGCTGCCAGAACAGATTGTGGCAGATAGTACAAAAGAGGAGTTAAAAACAAGAGGGTGATGGCAACCATGATGCTGGTGACAACCGATGATATCCCCGTGACGCCATTTGCCTGGAGATTAACAGCTGATCGGGAAAAAGATCCTGATACTGTATAGCTGTGGCCGAAGGAACCGACTATGTTGGCAAGTCCCTGGCCGATCAGTTCCTGGTTTGGGTCCAGCTTTTGTCCTGTTTTGGCAGCCATGGATTTGGCAATTGCAATGGCTTCCATGAATCCTAGGAGGGAAATAATAACCGCAAAGGGAAGTAATTGGATAAAGGCCGCAAAATAGGAGGTGTTTTCAGGTGCTTTTGGGATACCTATTTTAAAACCCTTGGGGATTTCACCTACGACAGCCCCGGCACCAATCATCTTGAGGTTTTCCAGGTTTAAAGGCTTATTTGTGACCTTGATTCGCCAAATGGATTCATCGCCTTTAAAAGTTTTGGGGAGTGTGGTCTCTGTATAAAATACTGGTGTGCCCTTGGCGGTTTTTCCAGTGAAAAAATGGATCATTCTCAGGTTTTCTCGCTTGATATGGGCAGCACCCTTTGTCTTGTCTATTCTGGCGTTTATAAGGGCAAGGTCATGCTCAATTTTTAGCTGTTTTTCAGAGGCAATATGGATATTGTGTTCTTTGGCGTCGGCCGTAATTTCGTTTAATTTGTTGTTAAGAGTTGCCCTGAGAGTTGATAGCTTTTTTATTGTATTGACATCGGTATTGAATGCGTGAATTGTTTTGACAATCTGGGTATCCTTGATATTTTCAAGGGGAATGAATTGGTCGTTGTTAAAGCCTGTGAATTTGGAAATCAGGACGGTTACGGCCACCGCCACCAGCACATTGGGTATTTTAGGGTTTACCTTTTTTAAGGTAGCCATGATGACAATTGCCAGAATTCCTATGCCCAGGGTGGGTAAATGGGTGTGGTGTATGGCTGCCTTGCAGACATTAATGATGGTTTGGTAATGGTGGGGGGCCTTGTCAACATAAACGCCGAAAAGTTTTGAAAACTGGGAGGATGCTATAACGATGGCAGCCGCATTGGTAAATCCGTTGACAACGGGATGGGAAAGCAGGTTAACTACCAGCCCTAGTTTGAAAACACCCAGGAAAAGCTGGAAGCACCCTACCGTTAACGCAAGAATAATGGAATAAGCAATAAACTGGGAGCCTCCGGCCGTGGCAAGTGGTTCCAGAGAAGCTGCCGACATCAGCGAAACTATGGCAACAGGTCCTGTTGCCAGCTGGCGACTTGATCCGAATAAGGATGCCACCATCGGGGGCAAAAATGCTGCATACAGGCCGTAGTACGCAGGAAGTCCTGCGAGCTGGGCATATGCCATGGATTGAGGAATCAGAACCATGGCCACTGTGATCCCGGCAATAACATCGGCACTCATTTTTTCTTTGTTATAGCCCTTAAGCCATACCAAAAAAGGAAATAGTTTATTGATCATTGTGTTCTCCCTGATTAAAATTAATCTTTAATACATCCTTATATTTTAGAACAACAGCATCGCGGCCTTGTCCCTTTTACTTTAAAATTCATTGAACTTAGTGATACAGGTAAAAGTAATTATATGAGCCTTTTTGATTTGTCAACGAGAACTGGATCGCAGGGGATGAAAACATTGCAAATCGGTATGACAGATTCATCCTTCAAAAAATGAGGAATCTGTTTTTTTGTCTTCACAGATGTAACTTATTTGTTGTCTTTCAAACCAGTTTGTTCTATATAAAGCATGAATATTTATGAGTTAAATGGTTTATGGAATTTGATCCGATGTACACCTGATGATATGATCTTACAAAGAACTGGGCTATACTTGATTAATCAGACCTGATCTTTCCGGACTTCCTCCGGAAGGGGCATCCAATTGAACCGTGTGTATGTTTGAAAAAAGAATTTACCAATTATGGTCTTATCTTTAAATCGTTTACTATTAAGGAAATTAAAAAAAGAGATGGAGCTTTCAAAATTTGAATTGTCAAAGTATTTGGGGGTGGAACAAAATACCATAGATCGGTGGATCCGTCAGGGTAAACTGCCGGTTTCCCGAAGGGGAGCGACCTATAGTTTTTGTGCCACGGATTTAAAAAGATGGGCGGCTAAAAAAAATATTTCCCTGAATTTTGAAAAACAAAGTCCACTCGAGAAAAAAATCGGGCCCTTGATTTCTTTGACGAAAGCCATTCAAAATGGGGGAGTCTATTTTAATATACAAGGGGATGATGTGAAAGACGCATTGAACTGCTCCATTGAAACTATTCAATCCATCCCCCAGGAGTTTAAACCAGATCTTTTAGTCCGGCTCATGGAAAGAGAACAAGCTCTTTCCACAGGGATTGGTAATGGTATAGCCATTCCTCACCCCCGAACCCAGCCGGCATATTTGAATGAGCCTTTGGTTGCTATTTGTTTTCTTGAAAATCCTGTGGACTATCATGCCTTGGATAATCAATCCGTGTTTATCCTGTTTTTTATTTTATGTCCTGATCTTAAACTGCATCTGCACTTGTTGTCTTCCTTGTCTTTTTGTTTGCGGGATAAATCTTTTATACAATTTCTTAAATCTCGCCCCGATCCAGAGGTCTTGATTGAGAAGATTGAAGTTTTACAAACCTCGAATACCCTCTAAAACGGGATCAAAAATTGGTAATATAGAATGCAAACCATTAAAAATATTTATAAAGCGATTTATTACAAACTTTTCCGGTTGGATGATCGACTGCTCTTGATTATTGCCGGCTCCGTTGCCGGTATTTGTAGTGGCCTTGCTGCCGTGGTTCTGCGGCTGTCCCTTGAGTTTATGATTGAATGGCTTCATCCCTTTAGGCATTATTGGTGGGCATTAGTATTGCCGGCCCTGGGAGCTCTTCTTTCTTCCCTCTATCTTGAAAAAGTTTCCAGGGAAGGGGCCGGGCACGGGGTACCTGAGGTTATTTATGCGGTGTCTCGATATGGCGGATTACTCCGTCTTCGCTCCAGCTACTCCAGGTTGCTATCCAGCTTTCTTACCATTGCCAGCGGCGGATCGGCAGGACCGGAGGCTCCTGTGGTCATGAGTGGGTCTGCCATTGGGTCCAATATCGCTAAATTTCTTGTATTAAATGACCGCCAGCGGATTACTCTGGTGGGTTGCGGAACGGCGGGAGCCATTGCTGCTATTTTTAATGCGCCCATTGCAGGCTTGGTCTTTTCCATAGAAGTGATTCTGGGTGAGTGGAAATTTGTCAATATTATTCCCATTGCCATTGCAGCCGTGGCGGGGGCCCAGGTCTGCCAGGCTATTATTCCGGGACAGGTGATTTTTAATCATCAGCCTTTTAATATGATGGCTGTCGATCTTTTACCCAGTCTTGGTCTGGCCGTTTTGACCGCTTTGATTTCGGTTTGCTTTACGAAAAGTTTGAGAAAAATCGGAGGGCTTGCAAAAAAATCTTTTCTTCCATTCTGGGGCCAGGCCATTGTTGGTGGGTGTATAGTTGGAGCCATCGGGATCTACATGCCTTTGGTGCTGGGAGAAGGATACCGATTTATTCAAACCATGATTTCAGGCTCTTTTTCCATGGGCATATTTTTAACCTTTGTGGTTATCTTTGCCAAGATTTTTGCCACGGCCATGACCCTTGGTTGGGGAGGGTCCGGCGGGATTTTTGCTCCCTGTCTGCTTATCGGTAGTCTTACAGGTGTGCTATTTCATAAAGTTTTATTTGTCTTGTTTCCCACCGTCGGTTGTGCCAGTGAAGGTGCCTATGCCCTTCTCGGTATGGCAGGTCTCATAAGTGGTGTCATGCAGGCGCCTTTGACCGGAATTTTTTTGATTGTAGAGATCACAGGAGGGTATGAAACCATTCTTCCATTGATTCTGGTTTCTTCCATCGCATCCACCATGAGTCACTATATAGAACCAGCTTCCTTTTATCTAAAGGATCTCATTGAGAGGGGGCAATTTATGAGGCCCGGGACCGATGCCAGGATCCTTTCTGATCTGAGTCTGAATGAACTCATTGAAACCGATTATATCCAAGTGTCTGAAAATATGGTGTTCCGGGATTTTATTAATATCATTAAACTATCAAAACAAAATTTTTTCCCGGTGATTGAAGATAAAACCCAAATCTATAAAGGGGTCATCCAATTGAGCACCATTCGTAGGTATGCTCTGGAACCGGGTATGTATGATATGGTGTTTCTTAACCAGATCATGGATGCAGAAGTGGTAACGGCTTCCCTGGGGGATGATCTCCAGGATGTACTTGATCTGATGGATTTAAATAATATGGACAATATTCCGGTCATTGAAAATGACCGGTTCATCGGCATGATTGCTAAAACAAAGGTATTGGATCTTTACCGCAGGGAATTGATTATGCAGACCAATATCCAGTAAGTTTTTTTTAGATATAAAGGAGAGATTATGAATTATAGCTTGCTTCACATTTTCAGGAATACCCCCTTTGGCAGGGAAACATTCCTTCAGTCTTTGTATTTTTGTAACACCATCGGTGCCTATCCGATTGTTTATATTCCGAAAAGTGATAAATTTTTATTGTATTTTTCCAATGATGCGGTCCAGGTGGACCTGAATCATTCCTATTTGAATGCGCCTGAAACGGCCAAAAGACATGCAGAAGAATTATTTGAAGATATGGGGCTTAAACCCATGTTTTATGAACCTAAAAACTATACTGCATCCACCTTGCCTGATATCTCAACAAATTTTGATTATTTATGTTGTCCCCGGTCTATCAGTGATTTATCCTCAAAGATCAGGTTGGGGCATATTGGGCCTAAGGTTCGCAGGATCATTAAACACGCTTCTTTTCCTGTATTAATTACCGGTCCTGTATTTAAACCTTGGAAAAGTATTTCTGTTTTTTTGGGTGGTTCTGAAAATTCTTTGAACGCCCTAAGGCTTGGGTTGAAAATTTGCATGGCCTCGGATTTGCCGTTGAATATCTATACCCTGCTTGAAAAAAAGGGAGAAGAAGATTACAGGGAATTAATACGGAAAAATAGTCTGGAATCTTTGGTAGCTCAATATGTTTCTAAGTGGCATTTTTATGGGAATCAGGAGTTTGATACCATGCTCTATGAGGTTCCCCATGATTCTTTGATTGTTTTGGGTGCCTATGATCATGGAATTATCAAAGAACTTCTTTTGGGCAGTAAAATGGAGCATATCCAGTCCACCGTGCTCAATAATCTTTTAATTACAGGTCCCCATTGCAACATATCTTTGCAATAACCGCCATGGGCGGACCAGGGATTTTACCCTTGGTTCCGCCCGCAACAAAGACTGTAACTCTCTTTTGGCATATCGGGAGTTGCATATAAATCCGTATGGAGGACCTGTAAAATTAAATTATAGATCCGGACTGTGTGAAATTTATAGCAGTTTTAAATTCCAATTCCACAGTCCGGGTCTTTGTTTCATTTTAATTGTCTTGGGAATATTTTCCAAGAGGGATACAAAAACAGAATAACCTGCCCGTTCCAACTCTTCTTTCTGGGCGGAAAGGTCCAGGGGCCAGTTAGGAAAAACATAGTATATATTGTTTGATTTACTGATCCAGGCGCCTTCTCCTTTCGGGCTTTGAAATATTTGCCCCAGTGTAAGGTCCGGGGAGATAATCCGGGAGACGGCAAGGGGCCAATTACCATGGGTAACAATTCCCAGGGGCAGATCCGAGGTTTCTGGCAGACGAAGAATGGTTTCTTTGTCCAATTCCGGGCTTACAATGGCGCCGGAAAATCCATGGGTTTTCATCAGGTTAATAGTCATTGAGTTGGTGATGTTGCAAAAGGGTCCGCCCCAGAGATTCAGATTCTTGGGATCTTTAAACAGGCCGATCTGCCAGAATGCATTTAAAACGAAGTTTTTGGCTCCTTTTTTGATTGCTTTGTCCACATAGTTGCGACAGATATTTTCTTCTCCTGGAAACACCAGAGGGTCCAACCACAGCCAGGTCCTGCCCTGGGGTTTATTTCCATAGGCATTGGAAGCAATCCACAAACCCTTATCTTCGTGGCGTTTTATAGAATGGTTTTTGTTGGCATTGTGGTTTCCCCTGGATACATACAATTCAACCGATCTTTTTTTGGAAGAGCTCTGTTTTGCCGTCCTGGTACTCAAAAAGGGGATGTTAGTAACTGGTTCTACCCGAATTTTTTCTGCCTTCTCTTTTTCCATCCGGTCGAGTTCTGCTTCCAGGCCTTTTATTAAAGTCTGTAATTCTGGTCCCCTTCGGTCAATGATAAAAACAGGGGTTCCCTTTTTAATTTTAAATTTGGATCGTTTGGATAAATAAAATTTTCCTTTTTTCGGGATTGCCCGGGTGACCTTCTGGATGTCATGGAATTCATTTTCTTCATACCCTATTCTTAATAAATCGCCATTAAAAAGTTCTTCCTGGGTATTAAAATATGGTTCGGCAGGATTTTTAATTCTTCCCAGAAAGAGACCTGATCCTGTTTCCGATGTATGGTCCAAGGGGTTCTGAATGCGTTGGGATAAGAGATTGTAATGGGAGAATTGTCTTCCCATGGCATAGTCGAGATAGGCCATGGCCTCTTTTTTCTTTGTGGGGTCATCTCTTAGCAGTCTGTAGGCTTTGACAGTATAATATACATAATGGGGACTTTTTTTTCTGCCTTCAATTTTCCAGGTACTTACCCCGGCAATTTCTTTTAGCACTTTTGTCAGGACATCGGCGGAAAAATCCATACAGGAAAAATGGCGTTTTTTTTGATCCTTTTGTTCATATATGCGTCGACAAGGTTGGACACAGCGCCCTCTCAAGGCACTTTTTCCGCCAAACCAGGAACTCCAATAACACCGGCCTGAAATGGAGTAGCAAAGAGCGCCATGGATAAAAATTTCAAGGGTCATCTGGTCCGGTTTTTTCTGGGCCATCTCTTTAATTTCATCTATATTAAATTCCCTCGGCAATACTACCCGGGAAAATCCAGCTTTTTCGGCGGCTTCAAGACCCGAGGGGGAGGTACAATTACCCAGGGTGGACAGATGAAATTGTTTTTTAAACCCTGCTTTTTTTGCCAGGGGAATCATGGCAAGGTCTTGAATAATCAAGGCATCAAATTGGACAAATTGACAAAGCTTGGTCAATATATTAAAAACTTTTTCAAGTTCAGTTTCCTTGATGATTGAGTTGAAAGCGATATAGACTTTAATCTGTTTGGAATGTGCCAGGGCAGATAGTCTGCTCAGTTCTTCAATGGAAAAATTATCTGCTTCCATTCGGGCGGAAAATATTTTTAATCCACAATAAATTGCATCAGCACCTGCGGCAATGGCTGCTAAAAATGATTTTGTATTCCCGGCCGGTGCCAGGATCATGGGGATGGTAGGATTCATTGATACCTTTAAATATAAAATTAATAACCTGATAGTATTGCAATTTTTGAGAATTTTGTCAAAAAATTCTTGGTTATACAGATATGTTGCTGAGCTTTTTAGTTACACATTTTTGATTTTGCTTATTGATATGTGATATAAAATGGCGTTGTGTATCTGATTGTAATTGATGGTGGACTACGTAGATATGTTTTTTTTTTAAGATCAAGGAAGTGGTTATGAGGTTATTAAAAACGATTGTATTGTTATTTTTATTGTTTCAACTAAGTGGCTGTGTTTTAACAAAAGTTGTGACTGTTCCCATGCGGGTGGGCGGGGCTGTTGTTTCCATCGTACCTGTTGCGGGGAACGCCACCCATGATGTTATTGATGGTGCTGCAGATATTGTTGATACTATTCCCATTTAAAAAATCAATATTTTGGAGTAATGGAAAAATGCGACTTGTAGATGGTTATAAAATCCATGGATATGATATATATGTTGATCAAATAGAATTTGAATTATAAATACAGGTCTTTTGTCAAGGGTATTGCCTGATTTTATTTGTGGGTGTATTAAAGAGCAAAGGTAAGCCAAGGAAATAATCTGGGATTTGGGATGGAAATGATGAAAAACTTTTACCCATTGGAAAAAGGGGATACCATCGGGGTGGCAGCTCCCTGTGCTTGTTTTGATGACAAAAGATTAAACCTGGGGATTGATTGTCTTAAAACCCTGGGCTTTCATGTCCATGTGCCCCGGGGGATTTTTGGAAAAAAACGGTATCTTGCCGGGGATGATTCTTCCCGGGCTGCGGTTATTAATGAGTTGTTTGCAGATCCTGGTATAAAAGGGATTATTGCTGCCAGGGGGGGATTTGGGGCTATGCGGATGTTGGAGAACCTGGATTGGGAAATGATTCGGAAAAATCCTAAATTGGTCATTGGTTTTTCAGATGTCACAGCCCTTTTAACGGCAATAATTCAACAAACTCAATTTGCTGCTGTTCATGGACCCAATCTGGTCTCCCTTGCTTCGGCTTCTCCTGGAACTATTTCTTCTTTTTATAGGGCCATCACTGATATTCCGGCGGATATTAAGATCGATGATGCTTTGTGTCTGTTCCCTGGGCAGGCCCAGGGAAAACTTGTGGGTGGAAACATGGCTACTCTGACCCATTTGATTGGTACTCCATTTCAACCCAATTTTGATGGAGGAATTCTTTTTCTTGAAGATGTGGGGGAGCCGGCCTATAAAATCGATCGCATGCTCTCTCAGATGAAGATGGCCGGGATGCTCATGGGTATAAAAGGTGTCATAACCGGATCCTTTGACAATTGTGAAAACTGGGAGTATATCCCCCAGATTTTATCGGAAATATTTGATGGGGTACCGCTTGTCATGGGGCTTTGTGCGGGACATGGAGATCTTAATCTGTCCCTTCCCATGGGATTGGATGTGGTGCTTGATACTGCAAGGGCGCAGTTAAAATGGCAGGTGACTCAGTGAAAGATCTTGATATTTCCAGGATGATGGCAGCAGGTGTTGCGGATTCGGTATTTCCAGGAGCTGTTTTATTATGTGCCAAGGGTAATGATGTTTTGTTCCATGAGGCCTATGGTGTGGCAAACCTGAATGAACAGCGTCCCATGCAAAATAATGCCATTTTTGATCTGGCATCTTTGACCAAACCTTTGGCCACTGCCCTTGCTGTTGCTCAATTGGTGAAGGAAAAAATGTTATCCCTGGATACATTATTGGGGGATGTGATTCCAGCAGTTGGGCAGGCAAGGATTACCATTGATATGCTTTTGCGTCATACTTCGGGTCTGCCGGCCCACAGACAATTTTTCATATCCATGGTCAAGGAAAAACACAGGCCCCGGCAGTTATTGCGCAACTTGATCATTAAAGAACTTGCCGGGGTGGAACCGGGAAAAAAACAGATATACAGTGATCTGGGATATATGTTATTGTCCTGGGTGATTGAGATTATTTCCGGGCAAAGACTTGATCAATTTGTCCGGGAAAAAATATATGAGCCTCTGGGTATCCGGGATCTGTTTTTTATTGATCTGGACTGTAAGCCAATTAAAAAAGACCGTCTGGTTTCGACCCAGGCCTGTCCCTGGCGCAGAAAAAACCTGACCGGAGAAGTGGATGATGATAACGCCTGGGCTGCCGGTGGTATAGAGGGGCATGCCGGGCTTTTTGGGGATGCTTTGTCCATCCATACTCTTTGTTGTGAGATACTCAATGCCATTGGCCATGGATCCACTCTTGTGTTGGATCCTGATGTCCTTGGTTCTTTTGTTTGCAAAGAGCAGGGTCGGGATATGGTAGCCGGATTTGATACTCCCTCAAAATTAAATTCATCTGCCGGCCATTTTTTTTCACCAGCTTCTGTGGGACATTTGGGGTTTACCGGTACCTCTTTTTGGTTGGATCCAAATTCTCAATTGATCGTTATTTTGTTGACCAATCGGGTTCATCCAAGCCGGGCGAACCAGAAAATTAAAGATTTTCGACCCCAACTCCATGACTTGGTTTCCATGGGTTTTAGGTGATTTATTATTTGTTTCAGACTTTTAGTCTTGTAAAAAGCAGCCATTTTTGTTAGCAAATACCTTGCAATATTATTCTGCAATATTTGTGTTAATAATGAAAAAAAAATATTTTTTAAAAGAGGTAAAATGAACTTTATAACTGATTCTTTGTTGGGTGCCTTTTCCAATGACCTTGCTATTGATCTTGGAACTGCAAACACACTTGTTTATGTAAAGGGAAAAGGAATCGTATTGAGCGAGCCTTCTGTTGTAGCTGTCAGAACCGATGGCCGGGCAAAAAATAAGGTATTGGCCGTGGGGCTGGAAGCCAAGCGGATGCTTGGTAGAACACCAGGGAATATTGTGGCCATTCGACCCATGAGAGATGGAGTGATCGCAGATTTTGAAGTTACGGAAGCTATGTTGAAACATTTTATCCGCAAAGTTCATAATAATCGAAAAACCCTTGTTCGCCCCAGAATTATTATTGCCGTACCTTCCGGTATTACCCAGGTTGAAAAGAGGGCGGTACGGGAATCTGCTGAATCTGCAGGTGCCAGGGAAGTCTTTCTTATTGAGGAACCAATGGCGGCGGCTATTGGTGCTGGCTTGCCCATAACCGAACCTACCTGTAATATGGTTGTAGATATTGGCGGTGGAACCACGGAAGTGGCTGTTATTTCCCTTGCCGGTGTCGTCTATACGCAATCTTTAAGGGTTGCCGGGGATAAAATGGATGCGTCCATCAGCCAGCATATCAAGCGTAAGTATAATCTGCTTATTGGTGAGCGAACGGCAGAAATTATTAAAACTACTATTGGTAATGCTTATCCTGATCCTGAAAATATTGAGACCATTGAGGTAAAAGGACGTGATCTTGTATCGGGGATTCCTAAAATTCTGGCCATCGATTCTGAAGAAGTAAGAGTCGCTATTTCGGAGCAAATTGATGCCATTGTTGAAACCGTTCGTATTGCCTTGGAACAGACCCCGCCGGAATTGGCAGCTGATATTGTTGATTCGGGTATTGTTTTGACAGGTGGGGGAGCACTCTTAAAAAATCTTGATAAATTGCTTAAGGAAAAGACCGGACTTCCCATAGTAGTAACGGATGACCCCCTCTCAACAGTGGCGTTGGGTTGTGGTAAGGCACTTGATTGTATAGATATTTTAAAAGAAGTGGTCATAAGCTGATTAAATGTTTTCAAAGAAAATGCTTGTTTTCATGGGAGTGTTATTGTTTATTGCGGTTAATTTTACCGTAATAACAATGACCAGTAGACAATCTCTTCCTGTCAGCAGTCTTGAGAGAATAGCTATTTCTTTAACCTCTCCTTTCCAGCTTTTAGTGAGCAAGACAATGGGTTTTACAGAATCTGTCTGGAAAACCTATTTTATGTCGGTTCTGGCGGTTCAGGAAAATACTGAACTTAAGGTCCGATTGTCCCGGGCCATGGAAATTCAGAATAGATATGCAGAGTTGGAACAGGAAAATTCACGATTGAAAAAATTAGTGGATTTTACAAGTTCAGTTCCGGATATCTATGTGGCGGCCCAGGTCATTGCCAGGGATCCGTCTCCTTGGTTTAAGACCATTATGATAGACAAGGGGAAGGTGGACGGGGTTATTAAAGGTTCTCCGGTGTTGGTTTCAGAAGGGATTGTTGGCCAGATTATTCAAGTTTCCAACTCTTCTTCTAAGGTGCTGCTTATCACGGATCGTAATTCTGCAGTGGATGCCCTGGTTCAAGATACACGGGTTCGGGGAATGATTAAGGGGAATAATAAAGACCAATGTATTTTTGTTTATGCATTGAGAAAGGATGAAATAAAAGCCGGTGAGATGATTGTGTCATCGGGGCTTGATCAGGTATTTCCCAAGGGATTGAAAATCGGCAGGATATTGGATGTTGAGAATACACATTCCCAATTGTTCCAGAATATTACCGTTGAGACCAGTGTTAATTTTGATAAACTCGAAGACGTGCTTGTATTTATAAATGCTAAATAATTTACCAAGGGTTTTCCCATGATGAATGTTTTGTTTTTTGTCATTCTCACTGGTTGCCTGATCGTTTTTCAAACCGTTGTCTTTCCTTCGTTTTTCTGGTTTTCCCAGTGTTTTGATCTGATGATAATAAATATCATCTTTTTAAGTCTTCTTTATTCCAATTATGCTGTAATTCTGACTATTATCCTCATAGGCGGTATCATGGACAGCATATCGGGGGTGGCATTTTTTCATCATATTTTTTCGTATCTGTGGATTTATATGATCGTAAAATTGTTTAAAAAATTTGTTTTTCAACGCAGTATTATATTTATCATGGCCATAGGTGTGGTTTCTGTCCTTATTCAGCAGGGATTAATTTTGTTTTCAGTGTTTATTGAGCACGGTCGTGGGGCTGTTGGACAGATGAATTTTACATTGATGGTCAAACAGCTTTTTTGGGGGGGGCTTTTTATACCACCCGGTGTCTGGATCATAAATGTCTTCAGGCAGTATTGGATGTATCTGGTAAAGATGTTGAAAAAACAATTTGCCCATAGGTATAGGGGGTGATGTGAGCGGCTTAAATAAAAATGTTGATAGGGAATGGATAAAACAGCGCTTAATGGGGGCAAGCCTTTGTTTTTTGATGGTATTTGCTTTGTTGCTTTTGAGGTTGGTATATCTTCAAGTGATTAAAGGGGAGGAATACCGTCGTCTTTCCAAAACCAATTGCGTTCGACTTAAAAGCATTAAATCTTCCCGGGGGCTTATTTATGATCGGAATAATAATCTTTTGGTGGAAAATCGTCCTGCCTTTGATCTGAATATTGTCCTGGAAGATGCCAATCCGGTGAAAGAGACTGTCAAAAAGCTTGCTTCCTTGATTGATGTTCCCTATGAAGATCTAATGGAGAACATTACAAAGGCTGGGAAAGCTGCTTTCTATAAGCAGTTGACATTGAAACGGGATATTTCAAGAGATCAACTGGCCATCGTAGAGGCCCATAAATTTGATCTGCCGGGAATTCATATTGATATCGAACCCACCCGTCACTATGTATACGAAAAGCTGGCTGCTCACCTTTTAGGCTATCTGGGACAGATCAATCGCAGGGAACTTGAGAGTGGTAGCTTTCCCAATGTAAAAACCGGCGATTCCATTGGGCGTTACGGAGTTGAAAAAAGTTTTGAATCGTATTTGCATGGGAAGGGGGGAGGGCGCCAGGTAGAGGTAGATGCCAAGGGGAGGGTAGTCAAGGTTTTGAAAACCGTTCCACCTCGTTCCGGGAATGATTTACACCTGACCCTTGATCTGGAATTGCAGAAAACAGCGGAAAAACTGCTGGGTAATCATGATGGTGCAGTGGTGGCTATTGATCCATCCAATGGCGATGTCCTGGTAATGGCGAGTGCGCCCAGTTTTGATCAAAATGATTTTATCGGCGGGATCAGCAGTAAAAAGTGGAAGGTCTTGATGGCAGACCCTGGCAGGCCCATGAATAATAAGGCGATTCAGGCTGAGTATCCCCCGGCTTCTACTTATAAGATTGTCACTGCCATTGCTGCTCTGGAAGAAAAGGTAATCGATGGACGCAGTACTTTTTTTTGTCCAGGATATTATCAGTTTGGAAATAGGCGCTATCAATGTTGGAATAGGTATGGACACGGGGAAATTAATGTGGTGGACGCTCTGGCCCAGTCCTGTGATGTGTTTTTTTACCAGGCCGGAGAAAAAGTAGGAGTGGATACTCTTGCCCAATATGCTACCGGATGCGGGCTTGGCAGATTGACTGGGATTAGGCTGGATCATGAAAGGCGTGGGTTAATTCCAACGGCGGCCTGGAAGAAAAAAAGGTATCATGAATCCTGGCAGGCAGGAGAAACTCTTTCCATCAGTATTGGGCAGGGGTTTGATCTGGTTACTCCTCTTCAGATGGCAGTTTTTATTGCAGCCGTGGGAAATAGTGGGACTCTTTATCGACCTAGGATAGTAAAGTCAATTGAGGATAGTGATGGTAATATTATTAAATCAATCGAACCTGAAATTATCGGTGGCTTACCGGTCAGCAAAAAAAACCTGGCCCTGGTTCAAAAAGGGCTTTTAAAGACGGTTGAGGGGAGACGGGGAACAGGCAGACAAATCCGGATCAAGGGGATAGATATCGCTGGTAAGACGGGGACTGCCCAGGTGTACAGTCGAAAGGCCGGAGAAAAATTTGATAATACAAATCTTGGCCGCAGTCTGAGGGATCATGCTTGGTTTGTCTGTTATGCCCCGGCACAAGCACCGAAAATTGCCATCAGTGTGATTATTGAGCATGGAGAACACGGGGCTTCTGTATCAGCTCCCATTGCCAGGGCTTTGATAAAACAATATCTTGAACGTCAGACCCCATAAAATCCCGAATCACAGGAGTGTATCATGTTTGACAGACGATTGATTGAAAATTTTGACTGGGGATTTCTGGTTGTTATCTTGTTGATCTGTTCTGCAGGTCTTGTCATTTTGTACAGCGCGGTTACTGCAGGCCATGATGGGGTGGGGGTTCATCCTCTTTTTAAAAGACAGATAATCTGGATGGTTACAGGGCTTTGTATTATGCTCGCCTCGGTGGTGATTGATTTTAGGGAATTGGATAAATTGAATTTGTTCATCTATACCCTTTGTGTGGGGATGCTGGTCGCAATTTATCTATTTGGAGAGTTGGGTGGTGGTTCCCGTCGGTGGTTGGTAATTGGGTTTGTTCGCATACAACCTTCCGAGCTGATGAAAATTGCTTTGGTGATTAGTCTGGCATCTGTTTATTCCACTTGTGTATCCATGGAAGGGCTGGGGTTTCGTGACCTTATCAAACCTGCAATTTTATGTCTTATTCCCTTTGGCTTAATTGTTAATCAACCTGATCTTGGTACGGGGCTTTTGTTGTTGTTGATTGCAGGATCCATTACCCTGTTTGTGAAGGTGGAAAAAAAAGTTTTTTTTACTCTGGCTGGTATTGGGTTTTCCATTGTGCCTCTGGTGTGGTTTGTGGGGCTTAAAGCATATCAAAAAGATAGAATATTGACATTTTTGGATCCTGATCGGGATCCTTTGGGGGCTGGATACCATATTATTCAGTCCAAAATTGCCATTGGGTCCGGTATGGTTATGGGTAAGGGTTTTTTGAAAGGAACCCAGAGTGCATTGTCTTTTTTGCCAGAGCAACACACCGATTTTATTCTTTCCGTACTTGCTGAGGAATGGGGGCTTGTTGGTTGTCTGATATTATTGGTTCTTTATTTGATTCTCTTATTTTGGGGGCTGAATATTGCCTATAATTGTCGTAATACCTTCGGGTCGATTTTAGCATTTGGTATTACCATCATGATTTTCTGGCAGATTTTTATTAATATCGGGATGGTCATGGGGTTGATGCCGGTGGTAGGGGTTCCTTTGCCGCTTATTTCATATGGTGGGTCATCTGTGGTGACTAATATGGTTGGTTTTGGAATCCTTCTAAATATCAGTATGCGAAAATTCACTAATTAGTTGATCTGAAAAGACCTGTGAAAATATCAAATCATGCTAGTAAATAATTTATTATTCAATGTTGACAAATGCTTGTCTGGATGGTACTCAGGTTTCCATTTGAACGGAATTTAGGCTGTTTTCGTAAAGGAACAGTCAGTAGGATATAAGTAGTTGATTTTTTAATAATTATTAACTGGCGGAGGGGATTTTATGATAACTGTGATTCCTGATATATCGTTATTATATCAGATCATCAATTTCCTTGTTCTACTTTTTGTGCTCAATTTGGTACTTTACAAACCGATTCGTAATATTATTCTGGAAAGAAAAGCAAAGGTTGAAGGCCTTGAAGCCGGCTTTGAAAAAGCCTCTGCTGATCTTTATGCCCAGAAGGATTACTATAAAAACGGTTTGAAAGAGGCCAGATCCAAAGGACTGAAGGAAAAAGAAGTCTTTGTTGAAGTGGCATCAAAAGAAGAAAAGGAAATAATCGACCAGATTAACAAGAAGGCTCAGGTAAATCTTGCTCAAATTAAAGAGCAGGTGGTGTCTGAGACTGAACAGGCCCGGAAAGCCCTTGAGGGTGAGGTTGAGCTTTATGCTAAGGCCATCGGCGAAAAAATTCTTGGGAGGGCTTGTTAATGGGAAATTTAAAATTAAGAAAAAGAGACCTTAGATTCCCAGGTATTGTGAGTATTCTTGTCTTGAGCTTTGGGTCTGTTGCCTGGGCATCTACGGCGGGTGGTGGTGTCCATAACAGTTGGCTTGAGATTGATACTTGGAAGGTATTAAATTTTACTATCCTTGTCCTGGGCGGTTTTTTTATTGCCAGAAAGCCTGTTGCGGAGTTTTTTTCATCACGCAAAAAAGATATTGCAGATGAGTTGAGTGAACTGGATCAGAAAAAAAAAGACGCAGAAAAAAAACTTGCCGAATATGAAGCCAAGTTTAAAAATCTTGATCAGGAATCTAAACAAATTATCGAAGATTATATCAAGCAGGGTGAAGAAGCTCAAAAAAGAATTCTTAAAGAAGCAAGAGCCCAGGCAGATAAGTTGGAAGATATGGCAAAACGTACCATTGAACAGGAATTCAAAGCAGCCAAGGCAACTCTTCAACGGGAGATCGTTGAAAAAGCAATGGCACAGGCAGAGGCCGTCATTAAAGACTCCATCTCATCTGAAGATCAGGATAATCTGGTTGATCAATATTTGAAAAAGGTGGTGGCATAATGAAAAATTTAGCAGTTTCAAGGCGTTATGCCAAAGCATTGATTCTAATAGGTCAGGAAAACGGTCAGGCAGAACAATACAATGAAGAGTTGAGGTCTGTGGTCGGGCTTTTTGATACTCAGGTCGGGTTTGAACTTGCCTTAATTAATCCCTTGTACAATAAAAAAGATCGAAAAAAAGTGCTTCAAGCAGTTTTGGCTGCAACAGATCTCTCCGCCATAATGAAATCTTTTATGGTTCTTTTGTTTGATAAGGGCAGAATTGGTTTTTTAAGGGAAATTGCGTCCTATTATAATGATCTGGCTGATGAGCTTAAAGGTGTTGTTAAGGCCAGTGTTATCTCTGCAACACAGCTTTCCTCGGAAGTTATAGAGAAAATCAGGGAAGTTTTGTCTAAAAAGGCGGGGAAAACTATTGTTCTGAATGTTGAGCAGGATCCCAGCCTTATTGGTGGAGTGGTGACAAAAATCGGTGATCTTGTTCTGGACGGCAGCGTGAAAACTCAGCTGATTAATATGCGGGAAACATTAAAAAAAGGTGAGAGTGTCTAATGGAAATTAAAGCGGAAGAAATAAGCCAAATAATAAAAGACCAGATCAAAGGATTTGATGCCGATGTTGATCTGACTGAAACCGGTGTTGTCCTCTCTGCGGGTGATGGTATTGCCCGTGTGTATGGTTTGGAAAAAGTTAAAGCAATGGAGTTGGTCGAATTTCCCGGTGGAATTCTTGGTCTTGCGTTAAACCTTGAATCGGATAATGTCGGTGTTGCTATCCTGGGTGATGATAAGGTTATCAAAGAGGGAGATGTTGTAAAAAGAACAGATCGTATTGCATCGGTTCCGGTTGGCGAAGCCCTTCTGGGTCGTGTAGTGACCACAACGGGTGAGCCGGTTGATGGAAAAGGTCCTATCAACTCTGATATCTATAAGAATATGGAATTGATTGCTCCTGGTGTTATCGCCAGAAAATCAGTTCATGAGCCCTGTTATACCGGTGCCAAGGCCGTTGATGGTATGACTCCTGTTGGTCGCGGCCAGCGTGAGTTGATCATTGGTGACCGTCAGATCGGTAAAACTGCGGTTGCAGTTGATGCTATTCTTGCCCAAAAAGATACGGATATGAAATGTATCTATGTTGCCTGCGGCCAGAAAAAATCAACTGTTGCCCAGGTTGTTGCGGCCCTTGAAGAGCATGGTGCCATGGAATATACCACGGTAGTAGTTGCATCTGCTTCCGAATCAGCAGCCATGCAGTACCTGGCTCCCTATGCTGGTTGCGCCATGGGTGAGTATTTCAGGGATAAAGGCGAGCATGCCCTGATTATCTATGATGACCTTTCAAAACAGGCAGTTGCTTACCGTCAGGTATCGTTGCTTCTTAGGCGTCCGCCGGGTCGTGAGGCTTATCCTGGTGATATTTTTTATAATCACTCCCGTCTGCTTGAAAGATCTGCAAAACTCAGTGATGCGGAAGGGGCTGGTTCCCTGACGGCTCTTCCTATTATTGAAACCCAGGAAGGGGACGTGTCTGCATTTATTCCGACAAATGTTATTTCCATCACCGATGGCCAGATTTTTCTGGACAAAGATCTTTTCTTTGCCGGTATCAGGCCTGCAATTGATGTTGGACTTTCTGTTTCCCGTGTTGGGGGTGCAGCCCAGGTAAAAGCCATGAAACAGGTTGCAGGTACTTTGCGTTTGGATCTTGCCCAGTTCCGTGAATTGGAGGCTTTTGCCGCATTTGGATCTGATCTTGATGCCGCTACCCAGAAACAGCTGACCCGGGGGGAACGACTGGTTGAACTTTTAAAACAGCCTCAGTTTAAACCTCTTTCCATGGAAAGAATGGTTACAGCTCTCTATGCAGGAACTAAAGGGTATATTGATAAATACCCAAAAGAGGCGGTTGCAAAATATGAAGAAGGTCTTTATCCCTTTGTTGAAAATCGTTTTCCTGAAATTTTCGCAGGTTTGAAAGAAAAACAAGAGATTACCTCGGAGATCGAAGGCAAATTGAAACAATGCCTTGAAGCCTATGACGAAGAATTCAAAGATACCATTTAGGTAATTTTTTGGATTTTATAGTGGAATTATTCACCAACTTATAGGCGTAAAGGTAGATCATATGGCAACTTTAAAAGAAGTACAATCGAAAATAGTCAGTGTAAAAAAGACTAAACAGATTACCTCTGCCATGAAGATGGTCGCCACTTCAAGATTACGCGGTGCGCAAAATAGAATGGAAGCTTTTGAACCCTATGCTTCCAAATTTGCTGAAGTATTGGGAAGCATTGCCGGTAAATCCGGTGAAGATGCGAGCCCTTTGCTTGTCCCCCGCGAAGAAGTCAAAAAGGTGGCCCTGATTCTCTGTACATCCGACAGAGGTCTTTGTGGCGGTTTTAATAATAATCTGATTTATAAAGCTGAACAATTAATTGAATCCGAGCTTCAAGGCAAGGATGTTTCCTTTATCTGTTTTGGGAAAAGAGGAAGAGACTGGGCAAAAAAAACTCCCTTTTCCATTGAAGATGAGTATGTCGGGGTTGTGGGTGGAAATATCGAGTTTTCTGTGGCATCCACCTCTGGACAAAAATTGGTAGACAGTTTCCTTGATGGGGCTGTTGATGAAGTATATCTGATTTATTCTCAGTTCGAAAACATGGCGAAGCAGATTCCTACCATAAAGCAGGTTCTTCCCATCTCTTCCCTTGGGGATATGGTGGGAACAATAGAAGTGGATGCAGGTGATCAATTTCTTCCTGAGCATATCTGCGAACCTTCTTCCGAGGTGTTGTTGGGTGAAATGCTGCCTAAAAATATTTTTATTCAGATATATGATGCGCTGCTTCAGACGTCCACCAGTGAGCATGGAGCTCGAATGAGAGCCATGGAAAATGCAACTAAGGCATGTGAAGATATGGTGAACGAACTTCAGACAATATATAATAAAACAAGGCAGGCTGGTATAACATCCGACCTCATGGATATTGTCGGTGGTGCAGAGGCACTTAAGGGATAGCTTAGGATTCTTAAAATTGATCAAACAGCTTTTAAGGAGAAAAAAATGGCTGAAAATATAGGTAAAATAACACAGGTTCTCGGTGCTGTTATTGATGTTGAATTTGAGCCCGGAAATCTTCCTCCGGTCTTAACTGCGTTAACCATTACAAATCCTGCCATCGGGGATATGGAAGATAATCTTGTTGTTGAAGTGGCCCAGCATCTGGGTGATAACGTGGTTAGATGTATTGGTATGGATGTAACCGATGGACTCCAGAGGGGGATGGTGGTTAAAGATACCGGTGCTCCCATTATGATGCCTGTGGGAGAAGCTTCTTTGGGTCGGATTCTCAATGTTGTAGGGCGCCCCGTTGACGGTTTGGGTGAAATTTCCCAGGAAAAAATGCTTCCCATCCATAGGCATGCACCGGCTTTTATCGAGCAGGATACAACGGTTCGGGTTCTTGAAACCGGAGTTAAGGTTATCGACCTTCTGGTTCCCTTTCCCCGTGGCGGTAAAATGGGTATGTTTGGTGGTGCCGGTGTTGGTAAAACCGTTATTATGATGGAGATGGTTAATAATATTGCCATGCAGCATGGTGGTATCTCTGTATTCGGCGGCGTTGGCGAGAGAACCCGTGAAGGGAATGATCTGTATCATGAAATGAAAGACTCCGGTGTTTTACCCAAGTGTGCCCTGGTTTATGGTCAGATGACAGAACCTCCTGGAGCCCGGGCAAGGGTTGCGCTCTCGGCTTTGACCTGTGCTGAGTATTTCCGGGATGAAGAAGGGCAGGATGTACTTTTATTTGTTGATAATATTTTCCGGTTTACCCAGGCTGGTGCAGAAGTATCTGCAACCCTTGGTCGTATGCCTTCTGCTGTTGGATATCAGCCCACGTTGGCCGTTGACATGGGAGAACTCCAGGAACGTATTACATCCACGGATAAGGGATCTATTACGGCGGTTCAATGCGTTTACGTACCTGCCGATGACTTGACAGACCCCGCACCTGCTACTACATTTGCCCATCTGGATGGAACCGTTGTTCTTTCCCGGCAGATTGCTGAATTGGGTATTTATCCGGCGGTTGATCCCCTGGATTCAAGTTCCAGAATTCTGGATGCTAATTATATTGGAGAAGACCATTATAATGTTGCCCGGGTGGTTCAGCAGACCCTGCAAAAATATAAGGAACTCCAGGATATTATTGCCATCTTAGGTATGGATGAGTTGTCAGATGAGGATAAAATCACTGTACAAAGAGCCAGAAAACTTCAGAAGTTTTTATCCCAGCCCTTCCATGTGGCAGAAACATTTACCGGTATGCCGGGTAAATTTGTAAAGGTTGAAGACACTGTAAGATCATTTAAAGAGATTATAGAAGGAAAACATGATGATCTTCCAGAGAATGCTTTTTATATGGTTGGTTCCATTGAAGAAGCCATTGAAAAGGCTAAATCAGCTTAAGCATCCGGAGGGATAACATGGCCGAAAAACTATTTCTTGAAGTAGTTACACCACTAAAAGCAGTCGTCAGTGAAGAGGTTGAGCTTGTTGTGGCACCAGGGTCAGAAGGTGAATTTGGTGCGCTCAAAGGGCATACCACATTCTTGACATCCTTGAAGATGGGTGCGCTTCGATACAAAGATCTTAAAGGAAAAGAAAGGCTTCTTTTTATTAATGGTGGTTTTGCAGAAGTGCTGCCCGATAAGGTAACTATTCTTGCTGAATCTGCTGAACGGCGTAAGGATATAGATGTTGCAAGGGCCCAACAAGCGAAGGAGCGGGCGGAAAAACGCCTGGTAGACAAAGCTTCTGATCTTGATTTTGTCAGGGCTGAAGTCGCTTTAAGAAAGGCGATAGATCGAATTAAAATCTCAGGTATCAAGTAATAATGTGATTTTTAAGATTTTAGTTTTAAAAATGATCTATCTTGCTTAAGTGGTGATGACAGGTTAATGATAAAATGGGGGTGCTTTCTTATATGGGAGCATCCCTTTTGATTAAGATACGGGATAAATCAAAATTATGAATCCCAAACCAGGGAAACTAAAAATAGTGAGAACCGGATGGATGATTTAGCTATTGTGATTCTTGCCGCCGGCAAGGGAACCCGGATGAAGTCAGATATTCCTAAAGTGCTCCACGAGGTTGCGGGTAAAAGTATGGTGGTGCATGTCCTAAATGCTGCCAGAAGATTGACACGGGATAATATTCATGTGGTTATAGGGCATCAGGCCCAGCTTGTTAAAGATGAGGTGGGGCGGCATTTTTCGGTTAATTTTGTGATTCAAAAATTATTGCTTGGAACTGGTGATGCGGTCAAACAAGCTTTGCCCTTTCTTGCTCCGGAGATAAAAGATGTGCTGGTACTATGTGGCGATGTCCCCTTGATTAGAGAAGATACCCTAAGGCAGTTTTTGGCCACCCATAGGACAACCTGTGCCAAATTAACGGTTTTGGCTGTTAATTTGGAGAATCCCAGTGGATACGGCAGGATTGTGTTGGATCAGGAGGGGGGGGTGAGCTCTATTCGGGAGGAATCCGATGCAACACGGGAAGAAAAACAGATAACTACCATTAATACCGGGATTTATTGTTTTGATAGGACCTTTTTAGAACAGGCCATTGAGTTGATTAAACCGGATAATAATCAGGCAGAATTTTATTTGACGGATATGGTTGAAATTGCAAGGTCTAAGAGAGAAAAAATCGGTGTCCGTTTAATGGTTGATCCAAGGCAGGTTATCGGTGTGAACAGCCCGAAAGAGCTTGAAGAAGCGGAATCTCTGATTCAAGAGATTGAAAATGAATTACCTTGACTTTCTTAAATATTTTGAACTATACTAAACATTAAAATTAAACTCTTTTGTGAGACTATGAAATTGGATAATGAAGTAACTAAAAACAAGTTTGATGATATTGATATAAAGGTTGATTTTCTGATAGAGCTTTGCCAGACCCTGCAAATTGAGAATTCGGAAATGAGTTCAAAAATTAAAGAGTTGGAAGCAGATTTGGCTGAGAAAAATGAAACGGAAGAATTAAACTCTGAACAGGATGTTTTGATTCAATCTAAAATTGATGGCCTTTTGAGTAAATTGGATAGTTTTTCCGATGATTTAGCATTAGAGCCTCAATCAAACATGTGATCGTAAAAATGCGGTAGAGGGTTTTCATTGGATGAAATTGTTAAAATTGATCTTTTTGGTGAAGAATTTAGATTTAAACCGGATGAACTGGTAAAAGATCCGGATAGGGTTGCGCAATATTTAAAGGACTATATTGAAGAAGCAGGGGCTTTGTTCCAGAATAAAGCTTCGGGTAGGAATAGAATCGCTATTTTGCTTCTTGCAGCCATGAATCTATCTAGGGATTTTTATGAATTAAAGCAGCAATATTCTGAACTGGAAAGAAACGTGGAAGAAAGAATTTCATCTTTGATATACAAAATTGATAAAGGAATTGAATAAAACAATAATTTAAGTTGAATATAACAACACACCCCTGCAATGTGCGTGATTGTACAATAGTCTTTGTCCTAACGCATAATAAGAAGGGAGTTCACTCTGATACCGGTGAGCTAGGTTCCTAATAGCAAGGAAAAGCCTAAAAGTATTATTGGACGCCCACTTTTGAACCATTGGTTCAAAGCCTTAAAAAGCAACACGGCAATTTGTGGGGGTTATTGTTGTATAAAAAAATTCTTTTTCTTAAGCCTTCCTCTGGATAATTATCCCATTCCATATTTTTAATAAAATTAAGCAATATCATTGTTGCTGATGTTAACAGCATTCTAGGAGAATTATTGAATGGATTATGTGATGATACTCTCATTAACGATTGTCTTTTTGTTGGGTTTGGGGGTTGTTGCCCTTTTTGTGGTAAAGAAAAAGGTAACCCAGGAAAATCTGAATATTGAAGAAGAACAGCAACGAATTGTCAAAGAGGCTATAAAAAAATCTGAAACTCTTTTAAAAGAAGCCAGGCTCGAAGCAAAATCCAGGCTTCTGGAAATGAAGAGTGATTTTGATGCTGAAACTGAAGAGACCCGTTTCGAATTGAAAAAGGAAGAAAGACGTCTTTCGAAAAAAAGTGAAAAACTTGATGGTGTTGAAGACCAATTTTCAAGGCGGGATCAGGAACTTCTAAGAAAAGAAACATTAATTGGAAAGAAGCTGGATTCAGCGCAAAATAGAGAGCTTCAATATAAAACTCTTCTTGAAGAAACCAAAAAAGAACTTGAAAAAGTATCAGGTCTTACTTTGGATGAAGCCAAAGGGCTTTTGCTGAAGGCCATGGAAGAAGAGGCCAAGCACGAAGGTGTGAAGTTGATCAAAAAAATCACCAGTGAAGCAAAGGAGCAGGCAGATAAGGAAGCTAAAAAGATTATTTCAACAGCCATCCAACGGTATGCCGGGGATTATGTGGCTGAAAGAACTGTCTCTGTTGTGCATTTACCGGGAGATGAAATGAAGGGTCGGATCATCGGTCGGGAAGGAAGAAATATCAGAGCTTTAGAAGCTGCTACCGGGATCGATCTTATCATTGATGATACCCCCGAGGCGGTTATTTTGTCTGGATTTAATCCGGTTCGTAGGGAAGTGGCAAGGATTGCCATCGAAAAATTGATTTCCGACGGAAGAATACATCCTGCCAGGATTGAGGATGTGGTGGAACGTGCAACCGAAGAGGTTGAACTTACCATTAAAGAGGCAGGAGAGCAGGCCGCTTTTGATCTGGGTGTCCATGGAATTAATTCAGAGTTGATTAAGGTTTTGGGAAAATTGAAATTTAGGACATCCTATGCCCAGAATGTACTTCAACATTCAATTGAAGTTGCCTTTTTGGCAGGTACCATTGCAGCAGAGCTTGGACTCAATGTAAAGCTTGCTAAGCGTATGGGGCTTTTGCATGATATCGGCAAGGCCGTCGATCATGAAGTGGATGGGGCGCATGCCATAATTGGTGCCAAGCTGGCTAAAAAATATGGTGAGATTGAAGCGGTTACTAATGCCATTGGTGCTCATCATGAAGATAGAATGCCTGAGACTGTTTATGATTATATTATCCAGTCTGCCGATGCCCTTTCCGGGGCCCGTCCAGGGGCTAGAAAAGAAAGTTTGGAAAATTATGTAAAACGCCTCGAGGATCTGGAGAATATTGCCAACGCTTTTGAAGGGGTCGTTAATACTTATGCCATCCAGGCTGGGCGTGAGATCAGGGTGATCACTGAAAGTGAGAAGATAACAGACGAGAGTGCAATGCTTCTTTCCAGGGATATTGCCCGCCAGATAGAAGAAAATCTGACTTTCCCCGGTCAAGTAAAGGTCGTGGTTATTCGGGAAACCCGGGCAGTAGAATATACAAAAAAATAAAGATTTAGGATATAAGTATGAGTGTTTTAACGGTATTAAAGGAACGTGGGTTTATTGACTCTGTTACCCATACTAAAGAGTTGGAAGACCATTTAAATAATAATAAGATTAGTTGTTATATAGGATTTGATCCAACAGCTTCAAGTCTCCATGTAGGAAGCTTGGTCTGTATCATGGCCCTGGCTCATATGCAGAGATCCGGTCACAGGCCCATTGCTCTGGTTGGTGGTGGAACCGGGTTGATAGGCGATCCTTCCGGTAAAACTGAATTGCGTAAAATTCTTACTCCGGAATTGATTGATGAAAATAAGGCAGGTATACGCAATCAATTGGAAAGGTTTTTGGATTTTTCCGATGATAAGGCCTTGATGGTGGATAATGCACAATGGCTGACAACCCTTGAATATATTCCTTTTTTAAGGGATATAGGAAAGCATTTTTCCATTAACCGCATGATCAAAGCTGAAAGTTATAAAGCTCGGATGGAGTCAGATGATGGGCTGACTTTTATTGAGTTTAATTATATGCTGCTTCAGGCTTATGATTTTATGAAGCTTGCAAATACCCACGATTGTCTTTTGCAAATGGGAGGCAGTGATCAATGGGGTAATATTGTGGCCGGGATTGATCTGGTTCGCAGAACCCTTGGTAAACAGGCTTTTGGTATTACTTTTCCCTTGATCACCACGGCCAGTGGAATCAAAATGGGTAAAACCCATAAAGGTGCAGTCTGGTTGGATCCCGAGAGGTTTTCCCCCTATGAATATTATCAGTTCTGGGTTAATTGCGATGATGCAGATGTTCCAAAGTTTTTAGCCTTGTTTACCTTTTTGTCCATGGATGAGATCGAGGGAGTAAAATCTCTTGAGGGGGCGGATTTGAATAAAGCCAAAATAATTCTTGCCTATGAAGTTACAAAGATTGCCCATGGAGAACAAGAGGCTTTAAAGTCATTGAAAGCCTCAGTTTCAGTATTTGGAAGTATTGAGGTCCCAGGTACTCTTTTGCCGGGTGCCACTATTCCCAGGGGGAAACATTGCTCTGTCAGTGATGAGTCTGTGCCTTCTTCTTTATATAATAAGGAAGAGGTGGTGGATAAGATGCTAGTGATTGATTTGCTAACCCAAACCCTGTTGTGTAAGTCAAAGTCCGATGCCCGGCGTTTAGTACAGCAGGGTGGTGCATATATCAATGGAGAACGAATTGTACAAATGGATCAAGTCGTTGTAAACACTGATGTAAATGGTGATGAAATTTTGTTGAGAGCAGGTAAAAAAAAGTATCATAAAATTATTTTTAAATAATTGAAAAAAAGGTTTGACAAGACCAGGTCACGCATGTATATTGACCTGGTTTTTGGGGGTCAGACAAACGGCTTCCACAAAACAGTTTTAACTTGATGAAAAAGTTTGATCTTTGAAAATTGGTCAGTGAGAAAAGAAATGAGCGGGTCGTAAAGACCTAAAAAGTTTTATCAAAGGATTATAACTGGAGAGTTTGATCCTGGCTCAGAATGAACGCTGGC
>JAAELK010000212.1 GCA_024226935.1 Desulfobacteraceae bacterium | reverse complement strand
GCCTATCTAAAAAACAAACTTCTCGCTGGAAAGTGGTAAGCCTACAAACACCCCGGGCTGTTCCTTTTGAGGAACAGCCCTATAATCATTTCACCATTTTCTATCCAACATGTCAAATAAAGAAAACTGGATCATCGAGTAAAACATTTAAGGATAATCTGACCTCGGTCTTCTATACTACTAATCCGTTCTAAAAACCGAATTACAAAGTCAACGAGATGGCTATTAGAACTTACCGTTAAAACCCCGACTGATTCATGATCTACTTCATCGCCGTTATCAAGACATGCCTGAATAAAAGGGATTGCATTCTCTATGGGGATTTTATCGATATAAGATCCAAACTGAAAAAGGGCATTCATTAAAATACCACGTTCTTTCAATGAAACAATGTAAGCGCTGAAGTCTGACCTGTTTGATGTTAAAACTAACATCTCTGTCAAATCTGAATTTGATAGTTCTCCACTTAGTATAGAAAGCTGAAAATATTTATTGAAATTAGATGGATGGCAGATCCGCATTTCTCTTAACCAACTGTCGGAGAATCTATAAGAGTAACTTTTCCCCCCTAATGCCCATTCGATGTTAGGAAATATTTGCATGATTAGTTTTGATACATAGTCCTTTTTACCATCCGTTGATTTTTCAGTTATACCTTCAATCGCTTGCAATATTGTATCATCTGTGCCACTGAGTCTATCAGGACTATTTTTTATGATAAACTCTTTAGACCTTGCAATCGCTTTGTAAACATCAGGCTCAAATACTCTTAGACATTCAATGGCTATGAGATCCACAGGGTTGACCTCAAAGGCGCTTCGTCCACGGAATAGATTAAAGTGAAAAGATAATGTTGATGAAAACCTGTACACATCTCTCAGATTGTCAAAATATACATATAAAGAGCGATAAAAGCAGTTAGTCCAGTACATAGAATCAAACATTTTTACTGCAAATTTATCTTGCTCAAGGATCCTATTAATTTTATTAAATAATAGATTATGGATAAGACTAATTTCAATTTTAGGTATATCAAAGGGTATCTGAATGATTTTTTCTAAAAAATCTTTACCTTTTTGCTTACCATCATCCAGTTTGTCTTCCACTAAATCTCTTTGAAACAATAAAAGAAAGACCACGTTTGGAAATTCAGTATTTGCCTTAACTATTTGGAATACCATTCGAAGTTGTTCGGATGTAAGGCGATCCAAATCATCCATTATCACAAGCAAAGAATTTTCTTTTTTTTTTAATAATTCTGTTAATTCATTTCTCAAATGAATTAAAGACAACTCATTTTCTTTGGCTGTTATTTCAATATTACCTGAAATTTTATTTAGAAAGGACTTTCCCCATTTTAAAATCCCAGCCCCAACCACTGTCAAACCCAGCAATACAGATGTTAAATTCTTAACCCAATTTTCATCTAAAAAATTATTCCCAATCCCTAAAATAGCAGCAAATATAAACAAAGCAGGTAAAGCAGTAGAAAATCCTGTAGCTATAGATTCGCCTGTATTCAAATATCGTCCATACTTTTTAAGAGAGGCGGCGAGCTTTTTACCATCTTTGCTTTTATCCTTTCGCCCTATTGTTGCTGATATTTCTTGAAAAAAAGAAGCTGTAATTTTTTCTTGTGCAGCCCACTCCCAAGGAGCAAATTCAATTATTTCTGGCTTATTCTTTTTAAGTTTTTTAAGCTCCGAAATAGCCATATTCTTAATAGAAGATTTACCGCTTCCCCAGTTTCCGTGAAGCGCAACAACCAAGCTATCTTTTTCATGCCAGCCAGCAAGCGCATCGGCTATGTCTTTTGAGAAGCCAGCTCTATCTAATAAATCGTCTTCAACTTTTTCTATCGGGCGATCTGAAGAAAATCTATGAATGTCTTTTGGATCCATCGCTCCTCCCTATTTTATAACAAGTACTTGACCGAGTCCAGATATCTTCTTTATATTTGCCGAATTTCATACCAGTATTTGGTAAACGTGTAAAGAAACCATTCAGGAGTTAAACTTACTTGCATTAGTTAAAATAATTTTTTGCCGGGGAATTGGTTGAGTATATTTTTTGTATCTTGGAGTATTTTGGACCCCCTGGGCAGTTTGAAATAGGATAATTAATCGCAACCCTGGCATTCGGCCCAACATTGCTTCTTCCAGTTCTGCCTTTTCGGAAATCATTGCTACTAAGCTTTCATACCATTAATACACACTTAATTTCTATTAAAAATCGAATATAAGCTTTACATACCGTTGAAAATAATGATACATGATTTTTGAAAATTTGATATCATTTATTTCAACTTGCTATTAAGTTAGATATATAGATCTTGAGGGATACCACAAAGGAAAAAAGAAGGATTCTTCTTATGGAAGGAAGTGACTGCAACACACAAGAGCAGTTTTTGTTTGAATGTAAAGCAAGAGATAAGCTTAAAAATTTGAATATTGCCAAAGTTCTTGGTCGCATTTATAACATTGCTGAACTACGTAACGTCGCTGAAGTGACTGGAGTAAGTAATGTTCAAAAAAAGATCGAAGGTCTGGGGGTAAATAAAAGATATTCACTTGCTGAGATTATTTCAAAACAATCTTCACCCAAAAGAATTGGAGAGACACTATCAAAGATTGATCACGACTTCTACTTTCCATTTGTCTCTTATCTTGGTTTTCCAAATAGTAGAATTTTTCAATCTCCCAAGTCATTACTGAGCAAACTCAAAGAAAAAAATATTTCACTGGAAAACAGTTACACTCAAATATTTAATGGATTGACCGAACCAGCAAGCAGGTCCTTGAAAATTGAATCTGTCAAATATTATGAAACTGAAAATATAGTTTCAATCTTGGCAAGTTGCACAAGAGTCATTATTTCCCCCAATTCAAAGTCCACAGCGTATGAGAATTGTTTTGTTTGCCGGATACCAACAATTATTAAGTTCTTGTTTGACCGGCAGTTAGTTGAGTTGTCTTTACCATATTTTTACGAACCGCTGGCAGGTGCAATGAAAGTCGAGGGTAGCCACCCAGCAAGATTTCAAGAAATTTTCAACCAATTAATATCACGTATTTCTAACATGACTAATGAAAGTCTATGTGGTATCAATTTTGACAATGTAGTTTTGCATCTTGAGTCAAATTGTGGAGCTACAGATATGGGTTGGCAAATTGAGCCTCAAGAATCAGCATCTTTTGACCTAAAGCAAAATGTTATTCCACTGAAGCAGATTTTTGAGAGTTTTACAGATACATTGAAAGTTGAGTGTGATGCATACGGAATAAAAAACCCTCTTGAGAAAGTGCAGCTCTATGAAATTTTTCGGGCGTTAAAAGAACAAGGTTACACCTACCAGATGGTCCAAAGAGTACCATTGGGCGATAGAGGAGGAAAAGTTTTAATCAGTCTTCTGAATGGCGATAGAAATTCGACGCCCCCCATTTTCCATCTCTCTGATCGTGGTTACAGCATTATTCAAAAAATAAGAATGGAAGTATGGAAATCACAACAAGTTAAAATTAATAATCCTTATACCATTTCCAATTTACTTCCAAAGTCCACAGCAAAGATTTCTCCACCTGATGTTCCTTATGATAAAATCGGGGTTGAGCAAACTGAGTGCAACGCTATTGTTTCTGCGATTACTGAAATTTTGACCGAGCAACCTGATAAGTCATTAACCATTCAAAAGGTTAGCAATGCAACAAGGATAATTGGAGAAAGCATCAAGAAGGTATTTTATTATTTGCTATTAGATGGATATTTAAAATCAACATATATAGCTTACCATGTTAAATGTAACAAACCTATTAGCCTAATGCAAAACTCTATTCTAGAACTAAACGAAACAAACAATTTATGTGTTCATTGCAACCATGATATTGAGGAAGATGAAATAGAAAATAGAATATTTTTTTGGGGCAAAGATGCAAATGTCAAGTAATTGTCCACAACCAACAGCTGAAGAATTTATTAAGTATGTCAGCAAATTCCCCCAAAAACACGATATCAAGCATAGCATGGAACGAGCATTTGCAATAACAGCGGGATGGAAAGATGCTGATTACTCATATTTGTATAGAAAATATATACTTTCCACGCAAAGAGAAATAGGTGACAAGGGTCAAACTGGTAAAGAAAAAGGCGATGCCTTAGAAGAGTTAGCAAGATATTTTTTAAAACATGGGGGATTTACCAAAGACATTAGAGATATTAACGCCAGTGGGAAATGGCAAGTTGATGGTCAAGGCATAATAAATAAATCAGCAATGCAACCTTTGTGGGGAGAAGAAATTAACAACAAAATTGGCTATCAAGTCTATTTAGAGTGCAAAAATCATTCAGAGCCAATGAAAAAGAATGATTTTAATGACCATTGCTGCAAGATGGATGACCATGAGTGCAATGTGGGAATTGTAGCATCAACGTCTGGTTTCAAAATCACAGGAGGTAACGGAATAGCAGAAAGAGTACATGTTAACATTTTTAAAAACAAATTTTACTTACTCTTATCAATTAGAGACTTTGATCTTGCATATGCTAAAAAAGTGCCTCCGATTGCGTTAATAATTGAATCTCTTGAGCGCACAACTAATGACTTATATAGAACTGACAGTGCAGTTGAAAAACAATACACAAAACCTTACTGCAAAAAGATGGCCAAAGATAAATACGATGAGTTGTTTAACTCTAATGAGGTATAAAATACTTACCAAATAAACACTCAGAAAGTATTTTTCATTAATCATAGGCATTAGTAGATAAAACATAAATATATTAATCCGGCAATCAAATAGTTGAGATAGTATATCAAAAAATATTCCATAAAATCAGTATCTTTAATTATGAAAAAGTTAGGTATTCAATTGCCATATTAATAACAAGAGCAATTCAGTTGATCGGAATAAGCACTGGGCGCTATACGCAATAAGTTCGGTGGCTGGCAACTGATTTCCAGCGTAAAAATTTTATTTGCAACAAATTGTTTGCTTTGTCTATGATTGTGGAATAGGAAAAACGATTTTATTCCCCATAACTACTTTTACCTGTAGTCGTTTTCAGGTCTGCGTAAAACTCAAGGTTTCTTGCATCATTTTAAATAATTTTTTGCCGGGGAATTGGTTGAGTATATTTTTTGTATCCTAGAGTATTTTCTTTACTCCCTACAGTCAATATAACAACTATCCAAAAATATTTCAACTGCACTTTCCTTCACCCGGATGCCCTGGCGGTTGCCGATTTTTAATGCGGGTAAATCCCCCCGGTCGATAAGATTATAAACGTGTCTGCGGCTGCATTCCAGTCTTTTTCGGACCTGCTCAACATTCAAAAGTTTGTCCCTGGTCTTTTCCATTGATCCTCCGAATCCTATCGTTTATTGAACCATGACGGGCGTGAGCCTGGTCTGCCGCCTTGTCCCTGGGGTTTATTGTTTTCCTTTTCCATATTTTTCCTGGCTTGATCCGGGTCCGGGAATAAATTAACACCGCCCCCCGGCCATTCCCAGTCCGCCACCGCCGATGCAAGGCACTCGCAGTCAAGAAAATGGTTGTCTTTTCCACGGGTCAGCTCCCAGGTTTCAACCCCCTTGGGATTTATCTGTTTTTCTTCCGCTGTGATCTGCCTTGCATAATCAAGTTGGGTCTGGCTGTGCAGCCAGGCCCCTCCTGCTTCTCCTGAAACGGCCTTTGTCATCCGTTCGTAAAACATATCCTTGAACTTATCCGTATCAAGAAGAACAAGGCGCATTCCCATTCTTAATGCTTTGCCCGATGGGGTTTTATTCAAAACCGACCCCATTTTAAGTTTTGACGGCAGGGGATTTGAAGAACCTTTCACCCCCCACACCCGGCACCCTTTGCTGAATCCCATGTTGTCCTGGAGCCAAAGATAAGCTTCCTCCGTGGATGAGATATCCTTTTTGTATTTCCCGCCCCCTGTGTCCAGGCCCGCCCGCCAGATTTTCATGGATCGGTCCGAATCCTGGACCGGGTACACTGTTTCAAACAAGAGCTGCTCTAAATCCTGCCAATGCCCAAGCTGACCGTAATCAATGAGCCAGTTTGTAAAATCCTTTGCCCAGGCCCGGACAACGTATGGAAAGCCGATCTTGTGCAGATCAATACCCGCCGTGAGGGCCACGGCACTTGCCGGGACCACCTGGGGAGCAAGCTCTGTCTTGCATTTTAAAATATCCTCATCTTCTTGTTTAACCAGGACCTCATATTCTTCCCAGGGAAGGGCTGCAAAGCTGTTCTGAAAATCCTTTAGTTTTTTCTTGCTTTTCTGCCCTTCCAAAAAAGCTGCCGCACACGCGCTCAAGGATACAAAATAGCTGATCCATGCAGGCAGGTGAAATCCGATATTTGCGGGCCGAAATTTATCAAGATATGTGTCGATGGCAATTGTAGTCCCCCTGGCAATCCAGTTCCCATGCCGCACGGCCTTGTTTCTGATATTGTCATCCCAACGGCTGTCACATGTTTCACACTCGTACCATGCAAGTTTTTTATTCTTGATTTTCCTGGGGTCGGCCTTTGATCCCCCCGGCCATTTTATCCTCTCCATTTTCATCAACTGCAATTGACCGCAGCCGGGACACTTTGCATTAAAATCAAAAATTACATCTGTATTGTTCTTCAGTTCCCGCCAGATATTGCCCGATACAACCGATGGTGTTGAGGTCTTAAAGTGTTTGGAAATCTCCCGGAAAGTTATCAATCTTTTGTCAATCAGATCCAGGGGGTCCGCTTCCTTTCGGGAATCACCGAACCCCGGCTTGTCGATCTCATCGGAATTTGCGTACCGGACGGGCTTGTTTGCCAAGGATGACACGGACCCCGCCCAGGCGGGATAAAGTGTCATATGTTGAAGATTGATTCGTTCTGCCGACAGATCCTTTTCCCGACCCGTCAAATATGAGCGCAGCCGGACGGAATTTGTAATCATGGGAAGAACCCGGTCTTTGAAATTGGTCTTGGCCGTGTTTTCATCGGGATAAGTGCAAAGCACATCTCCTGGAGCCATATCAATCCTGGACCCTATAAAATTATTGATAACCTCCGACACACCGGTCTGGGGAGCCTTGCAGGTAATTATCTCCCGGACAAAGGCCCTGGCAGCTGCATCCATGATCCCCACAAGATATGGTGTCACGCTGTTTTTCCACAGCCCAGGCAAAACAGATTTAACCAGAACCCTGTGTTTTTCCGACCACACCGACGGCTTGATCTGTTTGCGCTTTCTCAATATTTTTCGTTCCGTCCTGGAAAACACAACATTAACCAAAAGTTTTCCCTTAACCATGGCATCCGTCAGGGTCTGCCATAATTGCTCGGAACACCACCGGGGCTTTGTTACCCGGATCTCCTTTTTGTCTTCAAATAATTGGGTCATGTCCTTTCACCCTGCTTTTCGGTTTTTATTGATCGAATCCCAGCGTTCAGTGAAGGTTGATAGCTGTACTGACTCATTGGAGAGTTATGCCTCGAAATCAGTACAAATATGGTCTTTCATTAATTTTGCGTGTGCAGCAGCGATAAAGCTGCAAATAGCATCACCATTTTGTTGTTGGATGTTTGATATTTCTGTTTCGATTATCATCTTTGTTCCATTTTCACCTGTCCACCAATATTTGTTTTTTTCATCTTCGGTAAATGCGAGTTCTGATCCCGGCTCTGGAAAGGGATCGCCATGTTTTAATGGATATGCCTCAACTACTGCAAAGGCATAACATTGTTCGCCATAGGCGTACCAATACCAGGGCCATAGGTCTGTGTGGTTTGACAATTCTTTAATTTGTTTTTTCATCATTTACTCCTCAAATTTTTGTTCATAAATATCTACACCGAATGATTCTGTACAAATATCCACAAGTTCTTCTTTGGAAAGACCACCAAGGAAGCCGACAAAACCTTCATCGACTACATTGAACTTCACTTCATCCTCCTCAAGGGCGGAAAGCTCTCCTTCAAAAATCCAAACCCAATTATCAATATGCGTACAATTGTTTTTTAAGCTTTTAGCAGCCGATATAGTTTGTTCTTTTTTAACAACAATTAAAGTTACAGCAAATTCAACCATGATTTATTCCTTCCCCCTAATCTCAATACTGCCAGGAAATTCCTTAATCTTTTCCGGATACCCGTAATTATCTTTTACAAACACCGGAACATTGGATTTTCTGGCTTCGTTTATGAGGCAATCTGCCCATTGCTTTGGTGGTCTGGCAGCTCCCCTGGTAGAATCGGCACCGATAATAATCCAATCCAAAAGGCATATGTTTGATAAATCATGCTGGCTCACCGGCTGGATTAATGGTTCAAATGATACAAATCTTGTCCAGGCTCCGGCAGTGGCCCTGATAAGATCATCCATATTGTTCCGGGTAAATGCAGTTCCATCAACAGTTGTGCCGTACCAGCAATTATCCACTGATTCTAAATGGAAATCATTATATCGCTTCGGATTTTTGGTAAGAAATTGAAAAATATTTTCTGGGTGATTTAGGGTTTCTATTAAAACCGCAGATATTTGATTTTCAGTCATCCAATTACCCCACATATCTCCAGACGATCCCACAAAGATTTTATCTCCAGGTTTTAGCTTCCGGTTTTTTTGAAATTTTTTGATGGATTCCGGCTTGAACTTTGGTTCCATGATTCCAGGAAAACGTTTTTCCATACGTTTCATGTAACAATAGGAACAATCATGATGGCATCCTGAAATCGGGTTCCATGTGTAATCTGTCCAATCAATTTTTCCCGGTCCTTGTTTGTTCAACATTTATTCCTCCTCAAACATTACTTGAAAAGTGCTGGTGGTGGCATAATTGCTTAACTCAGTTTCCAAAGAATTATGAAGTAGTTGAAGCAGATCAGGAGCTTTGTCAGGCTTTCCCCCCACAAGGGCTATCCATTCTCCTACCCTGGTATTGAAAAGATGTTTCAGCCCGGTTTCAAATATGACGGCCCTGGCCGCAAGCTCCGCTTCAAAATCTTTCCGGGGTAGATACTTTCCCTGTTCTCTGTCAAAGTCGAATTGCTGCTTTTTAACCTTCAGCTCAAGGCTTTCAACTTCCTTTGCGGTTTTCTGGGCATGCATATCGTTCAGATCCCCGATATCCCCCTCTTTTCTTTCCAGGGTCGAAGCATAGGCCCGAACTTCTGTTTCAAGAACCGAATTATCGGGATTTACTCGGATCATCCCCTTATCCCGGTCCCTGTACAATTTTGATTTTGAAATCTTGAAACCTGTATTTTCAAGGTGGATCAACACGGATCTGAGACTTGGAAAACTGGGTGCCCTTTTTTCCGGTTCCGGCTTTAAATACTTTTTCATCATCTCCTCTTTTTTGGTTTTCAGGCTGTCCCTCGCTGCATCGAGGTCATTTTTTGCCTTTTTGGTTGGTGATGCATGATAGTTTTTTAAATTTTTTTGCACGGCATTTTGAAAAATCGTTAATTCCAGTTGATCATTTCCAGTAGCAACTTTGAGCAGTCTTTTAATTTCAGAATCCATTTTATCAACCTTAATATTTGATCAATTCAGCTTTGTTTCCGGTGTATTTTTCCCACCGTCTTATAATCACGTCACAATAATCAGGTGTTAATTCCAGTCCGTAGCACCGACGGTTCAATTCTTCTGCCGCAATTAATGTGGTGCCGGACCCCAGGAAAAAATCAATAACGACATCCCCGGCGGCAGAAGAGTTTCTTATCGCCCGTTTGGCAAGTTCAACAGGTTTCATGGTCGGGTGATCTAAAGATTTTTCAGGCTTGTCAAAAAACCAGACGGATTCAAGCCCTTCATCCTGATAAACCAGATCAAAATCGGAAACGCTGAGAATTACGGAAGTTTCATTGGTATTGATATAGAGCAGTTTTTTATTTTCGATTTCCTCAACCACGATGGATGGAACCTGGCGGTAAAGAAGAGAATCTTGATGCCTGCCACCGTTCCAAAACCGTTTGCCTTTTTTGTGGCCGTATAAAATCGGTTCATGGCGATAATGATAATGGGCGCGGGAGAGTACAAATTGATTTTTTACCCACATAAGACATTGCTTGAAAATCAGATTATGTTCAGCTAAAGGTTCCCGGAAAGCTTTCCACATGGAATCGGCATGGCAAATATAAAAGGCTCCTCCTGGTAAAAGGGAAAATTCCATGCATTTATAAACCGCATCCATAAATTCATAGAACCGTTGTTCCGGCATATCATCGTTTTCGATTTTAGCCCGGTTCCCTTTATGGCCACCCTGGTAGTTGACATTATACGGAGGGTCCGTAAAACACATCTTGCAGCGAACATCACCAAGCAGTTTTGATATATCAGCAAGACAGGTGGAATCTCCGCATAACAGCCTGTGATTGCCCAGGACAAAAAGATCTCCTGAATTTATGTCGTGATCTTTTCTTGAATCGGGAACTTGATCTGGATCTCCCAACCCCGTGTCATCCTGCAATCCCTTGAGCAGTTTATCAATTTCAGCTTCGCAAAATCCCGGAATATCCAGGATACTGTATCCGGTTTCTTTTAGTTCTTTGAGATCTTCAAGCAGCAAGACCTCATTCCATTTGCTTTCGGCAACTTTATTATCAGCCAGTCGAAATTTTTTGACCTGCTCTTCTGTCAGATCCGCCAGGACCGCCACGGGAATTTGACTCATGTTTAACAGTTTTGCCGCCAGATAGCGCCCGGCTCCTGCAATAATAACCCCATGCTTGTCCACAAGTACCGGCACATTAAATCCGAATTCAGAAATGGACTCGGCAATCTGGGCAACCTGGATATCAGGATGCTTTTTTAGAGCTCTTTCGTATAAAGAAATTTCATTTAACCCTGTCATTTTTACCAATAAAACCGACAATATTATTCTCCTTTTAAGCCGTTTTTTTCATTTTAAAGTTGTCACCTGTGATAATGCTTGCCGGGTGATGTATCCTTAAATACCAATGAACTTCATCATCACCGTAAAAAAGATCCTTGATTCTTTGCCGGATGGCAAAGTTTTTGAAACCCGGATCAAAAATAATTTGGGCATGGTCAGGTTCTGCCCGGAGTTTGACCGGATATTTTTCCAGCAACATTTGAAGTTCTTCTATGGGGTACATACCTTCGGGGATTTTATAGCTCTTGGATTTTTCCATTGTCAGCACAGGCGGAAGTCCTGCCCGGACCCATTCTTTGATATCCACTCCTGCCTGGAAAGCTTCCCCTGGATCTTTTCCTGCCGGGACCGGCCAACGCCTGGCATTGTCAAAATTGTCTTTCCACCACTTCCATGCTGCCTGGCCTGCCTTGTCATAATCCAGGGCCACAAGGACCCTCACGGCTTTTTGAAGAATATAAAACACACTGGACCCGGGCTTGATGGCGGCAGATCCCAACCCAACCGTACCAACAATGGAGCCCGCCCGCCGTGTCACCATCATTTCGTCAAGTTCTGCTTCGATCACAACAAAAGCCTTGTGTTCAGGATTATGCCCCATGACCTCCTGGCCGGAGCCGGGCAGGGCGTAATACTTAATATCTGTTTTTTTCTGTAGATCTTCCTTTGCCCGTCGGATGCGAACCCGGTATATTTTCCCGCCCTTAAAACATGGAATCACGATTCCCCGGGGTATCCACAGCATTTTATCCCGCCCGGTTTTTTCATTTTTTATTTTGGAAAGTCCCCAGGCTGTCCTGGACCGGAACATGCAATTATTATTTTTTTCCCCGCCAAACCAGCCCAGGCGAAAAGCTTTCACAGCTTTAAGATCCAGGCCCCGGCCCGCCAGATAATTAAGGGTTTCATCATTTTCAAGGAGAGCTTTGTGAGCAGCATCAATAAATTTCTGGGCTTTTTCCTGCCAGATTTCCACCGGATTCTCATACACCCTGGGTTCAAATTTTTGTTTTTCACAAGATGTGGACACCGCATTGTATCCGGCTGGACGATAGTTGGCAGGCATATCCTGCCCAACGGCCTTGAAAGCGTCCCGGTATTGATACCCGCATTTGTCCACAAGCAGCTGAACAGTATCACCAGCAACCCTACAGCCCCGGCACCAAAAAGCTCCGCGCCCCCCCTTATCAGCAGGCCAACAAAGAAAACGGTCCGATTGTCCATCCCCCCCGCAATAAGGACAGGCAGATCGAAACTCACCGCCCCTGGTGGTTGCCATTTTTTTGGGATTCAATCCTGCCAGCCCCGCAGCTTCAATGATATCCATAGCTTTCCCCCTCCCTGGACCATTCGGACTTTTCCTGGACTATTAAAATTAACAGTCCAACAGGATAAGCCTTTATTTTTATTATCTTTTCTTTTTTGTTTGGACCATTGGACGATAAAAAAAAGAATAAAGAAAAATAAAGTAATAAAGAAAACTTTCTAAACTTGTTGAAAAAATCGTCCAATCGTCCAAACCCTCCGGTCCTGTCTTCGTTTTTTAAATGAAATTAACGGGTTATAGTGTAAAAAAAGGAGCGATCAACTCTGGAACATCTGTTTTTGATCCTCCCCATTGTCCGGATCATTTCCGTTGCCAAGATCTGCCAGTAGGCCGACACCCCGGTATCTTACAATGCCGGATTTTTTCCGCTTAAACCGTTTGCCGAACCACTGCCCGAACCTTTTTTTCTTTGGAATGCGGTTGGAGACGTTGGTTTTCCACCACTCTTCGAAAGCCTCATAGGCCGCCGATGCTAAAACAATATAATCCGGGCCGATAATGCAGCATTCATCAATGAAATCCCCCACGGAATCTTCATCCCGCTGGTAATCTTCCACAGCTTTCTTGACCACGGCAGGCCGTTTGAGCCCGTCCCTCTGCCATTCCAGACACCCCCGTACCATCCATGCTAAAATTTTTGGCAGATCTGCTTCCAGTTTTTTAGCAAGTCCGGGATCAGCCCGCCGCTCGTTTTCATTTTCAGGGTCCCGGTCTACAAATGACAATTCAAAAGGAAACAAAATCATCCGTTCCCAGAAGGCAAAATCATCCGCAGGAGCATGGGGTTTATGATTGGTAAGAAGAAAAAGAGTATGACTGGGGGGGAAATCCTGTGGATATTTATCATGGGGATTTCTGCCGGTAATGGTATCGTTTCCCGTCAGCCATTTAACCTTGGAAGAAGAAATCTTGCAGCCGTCATCCGTCTCCGATGCAAATGCCATTCGCAATCCCCGCAACGCCATGATATCCGGAGTCGGTCCCGAAGAACTTGCAATCCTATTCTGATCCAAAAGCATCTCCGATCGGATTGCTCCGGATAAAGAACCCAGTACTTTTGATAGGGTTTCCACAATCAAAGATTTACCGTTCCGGCCCCGACCAGTCATGACAACAAAAATGCTCTGGTGGACCTCACCCACCAGAGCATACCCGCAAAGTCGCTGGAAAAAATCCACCAGCTTCACATTACCGGAAAATATTTCCAGCAACGCTGTTTCCCAGGTTTCACTTACTGCGTCAATCCCGTCTTCGGGCCAGTTCACAGGACTGCCTTTTAAAAGACAATCCTTTTGTCTGCCCGACTCCAGTTCTCCGGTCTTAAGATTGATAACCCCGTTGGCACAGGCCAGCAACCAAGGCTTCTGGTCAATTTCCACACCATCAATGGCAAGGGGATCACGGCTTGTATGTGCAAAAGTTACACAGTTTTTTCGACGTCGGCTGGTTCTCAATGCAGACACTCTTTGATTGAGCATTTTCCGTTGTGCAATAAGATGATCGGCAGATTTATTATCATCTTCCTCGCTGATCATTTTGGTAATCTTGGCTGAAATTCTCTTGGCCTCATCCTGGAAAACCCTGGCAACTCCTTCAACCGAGGCGATTGCAGAATCCATTTTATCAATATTCCAATGGTGACCGGTCCAGGACATCCAGCAATCCATGGATTTATTGAAAACAAAATCATTCTGGTATAGCTTTTTAAAAAGTTCGCCGTCCCCCAGCTCATTTTGATTTAGACAATCCATTATAAATTTGGAATCAAGATCATCTCCGGACCCGCCGCCATTTTCCGATTCATGATCCTTGATTCGCTGCTCAACTTGATCTTTGATATTCACAACTTCACCCATAGTAATTTCCTTTTCATAAATTCATGAGATTTAAGTCAAAATGAAAACCGTTTCCCATTTCCCTCCCATTTTCAAAATTAAATGTACCCGCCCACCGCGCTGCCCGAAACCGTGTAGAGGAAGCCTCCAGAAGGACCCGTAACCCTTTTAGGGGCGTTCTATGGAGCATTGGACTTTGATTTGTTTTATCCTGTGCGAGGGGGGCGGGGAGAGCGGGGGCTAACGTTTGCCCCCATAAAGATCGACATAGCAAAGAAAATGGTCCAGGCTGTATCAAAAGTTTTGTAGTCATGTGTCTTCTCTGGTCGTGGTTGTATAACCGCAATAGCAACGCCATTTATAAAGAATGGAATTGCTATTAACTTTATGTCCAGCCAGGGACATGTTCCTATGACATTGTTTGCATTTTTTGAAACAACCCTTCATAGTGTCTCCTTTTAAAGATTTAATTATCTACAATGTTGTCGAGTTTTTTATATTTTTGGTTGAGTTCTGTGGTTTTGTGTATTTCTTGATAGATAAATATTTCACTATATGCATACAAAGGGCAAAGGCGCTTACACACCCAATGCAATGCCAAATTTGATGAGCTTTCCCTGTTGACTCTCCACCTGCCATAGCTAACGCTAAAAAACCCAGCATCATAAAAATACCTACAAGAAATTTTTTCATAATTATCTCCTGTTTTTGACTAATGTTTTTTTTCCTGTGAGTGGATTTGTAAAATACATTGGACCGGTGTGTTTTTTTCGTTTTGGTAGTGTGGCTGCAAGTTCGGCCCGTCGGAGTTTGAGGTCCCGAATGGTTTCATCGATAGCTTGAATTGCCATATGGGTGGGGGTAACTTGTTTCATTGTTGGTCAGTCCTTAATTATATCTACAATGGCTTTAACTTCACACAGAGCGTTGATAGCTTCCTGACAATCTTTGCTGACTTTTTCCGCCTCTTTTGAGTCTACAACACCATCTCCGGATAGGGCTTCTAATACGGCGTTAAAGCTTTTCGTGCATTCTTTGTTTGCCAACTGAGTGATTTTGCTTATGTTTTTTGCAACAATTTTTAGATTCTTTTTAGGAGTGGGGATTGGATAACAGGCTATATTAAGATATGCAGCCATGGATATAAGGGGGGAAAAATCCTGGGTTTCTTCCATCCCCAATATAAAATCCACCAAGGAAAGTTTGGCTGTCTGCTCCGGAGGATGGGCGCTGGGCTCTTCAAGGTATTTGATCCGCTCAATAGCTATGCCTGGGTTCATTTCATTGAAACCTGTAGATTTAGCTTTTTTAAGAATATCAAATATTTTTTTTGACCCGTATTTACCTACTGCCATTTGATGTTGGGTCAAGATTTCAATTACTGCTTCACGTATTTTATCAAAATCGATTTTAGACATTAGACTCTTTCCTTTTTTTCTTATTGTTTAGAGTTTCAATGCTTTGTAATGTTATCGTGACACAAATAATAACGAGAACGATCTTTGTCAGCACAAGTTTTTTTCCTTTTAAAGCAAGCTCTTAAGATGGATATAAAAATCATGATATATGTGCTCCCAGTTTTAATGCCGCCCTGATCTCTTTCGAAGACCCTTCCAACCAGAGAATCGGATCTGTGTTCGTTACTGCTGCTAATTTTTTTGCTGTTTTGTAAGAAGGATTTTTTTTCTTAGCTAAAATTTCACTAAGAAAGCCGCCGGTTATACCGGCATTCTTGGCTATTTGATATTGTTTCAATGTTTTCATATATTAGCATTTAGCTAAAATATGGGTACTTGTCAACAAGTTTTAGCTAAAAAGCTAAAATTAACTGTTTGATATAATTTTAGCCAGGGGCTAATTTACGTTTATGAAGATAGTTGAACAAGATATGGAATCATTTTATTTGGCCTTGCAGACCGTTGCTGAGCGCGATTGGAAGCAGGAAAATGGTGTGCTGGCAGAAAATGCTAATATATCAGGTGGGTATTTTAGTGAAATATTAAGCGAAAAAAAAATTCCATCACAAAAAGCAGCAGAAAGGATAGCTGTGGCTTGTGGATATGATTATAAAGGATTCATTCAATTTGGTGAAAATTTAATCAAACAACAAAAAAAAATAACTTCTTCCGAACACGATCCCATCAGACAGACTGAAATTGAAGTAAAGAAAAGGAAGAAAACTGTAATGATGGATGATGATGTAAAAATGATTCTTCAACGGTATGATAAAATGATTGAATCATTGGAACAAGATAAAAAAGATTTGCGCGCTGATCTTGAACGAGAACGCCACGATCATAAAGATGTTATGGCAGTATCGCGTCAAGATTATATAGAACTAAAAGCTGAAAATAAAGAATTAAGAGAAGAAAATAAACAATTGTTGGAACAACAACGGGCTATGAAGAAAAAGTTACCACAGTCAAATCAGAGCCCGAAAAAATCCCAGGAAACAAAGGCTGTGAATCAATGACCTTCTCCTCTCATAATAACCTCTTGCTACTCCCCGATTGTACTTTTCCTAACATTATTCATGCCAGCCTCGATCTATTTGATAATATCAAAAATATAAAAAAAATGACCAGAAAAGATCAGATTAATCTGATCGGGAAAAACCTAAGTAATATTTTAAATACTAAAGATTATGAGAAGTGGATTCATGTAAAACAACACCTGGCAGAGCAGGGTGTAATAGTCGAAATAACAACAGAAAATAAAGGCAAATATTTTCTGAATCGTATAGAGAAAATTGGACCATCAACCATTAAATCTGAAAGTGAGCAGATCCCCCAGAGTCGATGGGAAAGATTTAAGGACCGGGTGATCAGCCCATTGAAAAAGGATCAAACAAAAACTGCAACTGCTTTAAACTGAGTGTTTCGTTAATTATAGTAAAATTATTAAAAAAGGAAACTAAGTCATGGGCGGAGAGGAAATTAATATACTCGTATTGTTTTTTGTTATTCTGTTGATTGGTAAGGAATTAGTTTCAGTCTACTGGAAAAAGGATAAACAATTGAGATTGTTAATAGAAATTAGGGATCTATTAAAAAAAGATTTGGTTGATAAAAAATCAGTTGTCGACCGGAGTGAATAGTTTTCTAAAAAAAGGATATTAAATCATGGGCGGCTCTGGAATTGCTGTACTTGTATTTTCTTTTGCTCTTCTTTTAATTGTCAGAGAATTGGTTTGCTGGTATTGGAAGCAAAATGAGCAGGTCAAATTGCTAAAAGAAATTTAAGGCGTTATTAGAGAGGGTTGTCAATCAGTAAAAAGTGATATTTAAATTATGAGTTACGGTAAAAAAAAAGATGGTCGGTGGTATGTTAAGTATAAATTAGATGGTAAAATAAAGTGGGAATATTTTGGACGTGGGTTGTCTGCCGAAAAAATGGCGGTTGATCGTAATGAAGAACTCAAAGAAAAAGGAACTATCCAAAATTACACTCGTCGGGCACCTGTTATGGAAGCCCCCACATTTTTTGAATTAGCAACTGAATATGCACAGATTAAAGCATTGACAGACATGACACCATCAAGTATTAGTGCTCTTTCATATAAATTACAAGCCGTAATCCTGCCTGAATTGGGCGACATCGAAGTGACAAGATTGACCCATGCCAGATTGGATCAGTATGTAAATAAAAGATTGCTCACACCCGTAAAAAAAAGAATTGGATTGAAGATAAATCCTGTTTGGAAAACTACAAAAAATCCAGATGGCACAATAAAATTGATTGCAAGATCAACTGTCCATCGGGAATTAACCGATATCCAGGCTATTCTTAATTGGGCAGTTAAACAAAAATATATCCTCTCTAATCCGGTTATGGGGCATCAAAAACCAAAGCGTGATGATGCTATTATAAAACCGCCAACTGTAACAGAAACAAAGCAGATCATTAAACATGCCCCCCCCCCATTTAATCAGGGCTCTGTATTTGTCTTATTTCACAGGATTACGACCAGGGGCTACGGAACTTTTTAGATTAACTTATAGTGACTTGGATTTAGAGCAAGATACAATTTTTATTGTATCTGCTAAGAAAAAGGGACCACCATTTCGGGTAGTTCCTTTGCATAATAATTTGAGAAGGAAACTAAAAAAATGGATGACAGAAGATATAGAAAATAAAATTCAATGTCGTGAAATCATACATTTTAAGGGGCTGGCTATTAAAAGTATAAAAACTTCTTTTGCAGGTGCAAAACGCAGAGCTGGGATAACACGCAAATTAAGAATGTATGATTTTAGACATGCTGCTATAACAATGATGTTGTCATCCGGGGCCGATCTTAAAAGTGTTTCTCAAATTGCCGGACATTCCAGGACTGATACAACTACAAAAATTTATCAACATACCAATACAGATCTTCTTCGGACTCAAATTGATTTGATTCCAGATTTGGAAGATGAATTATAAAATTCAATAAGTTAATGGGAATACGGATTGGCTACTAAATTTGGTAGCCAGAAGTAGCCAACAAAAAACCTTATTAAAACAGGCAGATAAAGTGAGCAAGCACGTTCGGGACGCTGGGGTCGGAAGTTCGAATCTTCTCATCCCGACCAAAGATTATCAAGGGTTTTCGAGGTTTTTGGAAAACTCTGTTTCTTGAAAATCTGACTATTTATGAGTCAGATTTTTTTTATATATGCCGAATCAAAATATATCTTAAATCCTGTTAAATTATTCAAGAAAAATTACGTTTTCGATAGCATGGAAAAAAACATGGAACTGATTTCAATCAAAAATGCAGAAAAGAAGATTGATCTGAAATTAATGCCAGTTAAATTTAAGGATAATGAATGTCTATAATAAACTTTCCCCAAAGACAACCTATAGAGCCAGCATTTTTCCCCGATATCAGGGAAGATGGTTACCACATTTACAGTATAGAGAACGCTAAGATTCCTAGCTTTTATCCTTCTGATATTCCCAATTACCCTGGTGTAGTTTTCAAAGATATCAGGGAAGATGATATCATTACTATCAGAATTTTTTTTGATGTCAAAAAAGATAATAATATTCGAATTGAAAGTGGTTATATCGATTTAGAATTGGAATTTGTTGATGATAAAAAAGTAATGGCTGTAATTACCACAGTACTTCCAGAGGAATTTGCTTTAAATCAGGGTAACTCTATAGAGGTTTTTCAGGAAGAAATTCTGTATAGAGTTGATTTAAAATGATCATTATTGATTTTTATTCGAATTATTGTTTCCAATAGTTTTTGTATCATGAAGCATTTGTGGGCTTCTGGATAATTTGAATTAGGATAATGATACTTAATTTTCAAATTATCGATTTTCCAAGCTAATATATTTTAACCAAACATATTTTTTTTTATATCTTGAACATTATTTTTTATTGAGATGCTTAATTCTCTAATTTCGGTTATTTCATTTTTTAAGTTATCTATATCAGCAGAAATATATTCAATTTCCAACTCATCGATTCGCTTCATTAACTTATCGAAATTTTCATATACATCATGTACAAAATTTGATTCCCTCATAAGGCGCGAATGATATAGACTTTCAAGTGCAAAAATTAATCTGCGAATTTTTCTATGATTTTTTTTATGTATTCTGATTATTTGAGATTTGAGTCTCAATATCCCTTTGATATATCCGCTTTGCTGACCAAGCAAAACTTTAATGTCATTTATAAATGCACTGTACCTTTCAGTATTTTCAAATCTTGATGTAAATATTCGGGTTAGTAAAGTTTTTATCAAATTTTTAAAAATAGTTCGGGACACGAGTAAAATGATTTGATATTAAAAGAAGTATGAATGTTTCTTTTTACCAACAATTACCGCT
>JAAELK010000211.1 GCA_024226935.1 Desulfobacteraceae bacterium | reverse complement strand
TTAATTCTGTCGCGGCGATTTGGTTGCGTGTTTCATCAGTAAGTGGGCAGTGAACACTAATAATATCTGCTGTGGTTAGAGCATCATTAAAACTAACACGACCTTCACGAGGTGCATGGCCTTTTCGTTCACTGATGATGACATTAGCACCGAAAGCACGCGCTACATCGGCAACGGCTTTACCTAGTGAACCGTAACCAATAATTGCCAATGTTTTGCCTGCAATTTCTTTAAAGCTGTAATCTAAACGGCAAAACATTGGACTTTGTTGCCATAAGCCTTGCTGGCAATCATTAATGTATCTGTGAGTATTACCCAGTAAATTAGTGATGAGGGTAAAGGTATGCTGCACTACACTCGGCGTTGAATAACCTGCGACATTGGTCACTGCGATGCCATGCTCTTTTGCTGCACCTAAATCAATGTTGTTAGTCCCTGTCGCTGCAACACATATTAATTTTAAATTAGGTAATTTGCTCATGGCGTGCTGATCAATCACCACTTTATTACTAACAACAACATCGGCATCTTGGCAGCGCTCAACAACCTGTTCTTTAGCGGTTAAATCGTAACAGGTTAATTTACCTAATTGCGCTAAGGCATCTAACGACGTGTTGGCTAATGTCGCTGTATCAAG
>JAAELK010000210.1 GCA_024226935.1 Desulfobacteraceae bacterium | reverse complement strand
TGCCTATTTAAAGACTTATGACAAAGAAAGTGAAAGAATCCTGCAGGAAGCGAAAGAGGAACATAAAAGATCCAAAGAGAAGTGAATTGGGGTCGGACCGTGGCAACTACCATATATTACAGGAAAAACGCAAATAAATATTCAATGTTTTCAATAGGTTGACATTTTGAATTCTAAACAAAAAATGATTCTAATTTTAATAAATACAGATGGTTATAAAAAGTGGAAAAAGATATAGAAGTTTTCCAATGTAACGATTATCCGTTGAACTATTAAAATTCTCAGTCTATTCAGTATGATAAGGTAACAATACTTTTGCTGTATCAGACAGAACAAACATAAAGATGCCAGAAAGGTTCGATACGGAAAAACGACACGATTTTTTTACCACTTTTGTTAATATATAAAAGTGCATATTTCTTATAATATTTTGATCCGATCCCTTAATTATGTAAGATCAGAATTGACGGATCATTCTGAAACAGGAAATTGGCTGACGAATAATGCAAAATAGTGAAGTACTTGTTCGTAAGGTATTTAATATATAAATTCAGATAGTTTTAATCGTTTATTAAAATCTGAAAACTTTTATATCTTTTTTTCACTTTTTACCTATGTAACCACTTGAAATTATTAACACACATTTTTTGAGGTTATTCATAATATCTTATTTTTATTGAATATATCTTATGTGCGTTTTTCCTGTGACAGAGTTCATTTAACCAGTCGTAAATGGCTTCCCTCCGCTTCTGCCTCCTCACTTCTGTTATATAATGCATGGTTGCGTTCATACTCGCACTTAAGATGAAAATTCCAATAATCTTCAAAATCTCCGCTGGCAAACAGAGCTCTCAGGCGTAAAACCGCCTCACCGCATTCAAGTCCCCATCGGGCACCGGTTCTGTCCATCCTGTCTTTTACAAGATGCCTGCAGGCTCCCTCAATAACTCCCGATGCAATCGGCAGTCCTCGGGTCAGATATTTGTCGTAACGTAACATCCTTTTATATTTCAGCAGATAATCCAAACATTTATCGGCTGCAGCCCGTCTGTCTGCCGGAATCTGATGTGTTATGACAGCCTGTCGGATCGTATTCGTAACCTGCCTGAGACGGCCATGCAGAAGCAGAAGCAGCTGTTCACTGACCCATTGTTCCGCATCCCTGCTCGCCTCTTTATGGAACACGTAGGCTGCCTTCCACAAATAGCCGAGCACATGAATAATATCGAGGACACATATCAGCGTCACTCCGTATTTCACTGCTGTTTTTTCAATAAGTTCAAGCTGTTTGTCCTCTCCGTCCACAACCGCTGTCCAAAGTTTGCAACGGTCAGGATCTCTCCGCAAAGCTTCCTCAAATATTTCTTTGATTACTTCTTCCTTCGGTTTTTCAATGCTTGCCCAGACTCTCTTGGATTCCGGCCGGGGCCGTTTTATATCGGTAACTTCGCGCACAGGTCCCAGTTCCCTCACAACATCTTCGGGAGTTCGTTCAAAGGGTTCGGTTGTATAAACAGACGCAACGGTTGCAATCCGCTTCCGATTCCTTTTTTCTCCCTTTGTAAGCCGTTTTCCCAATTTTTTTCTTTGTTTCTCTGCTGCCTTGCGGGTGGCTTCCCGAAGATCTTCCCGACGCATTGCGATTCCTTTTCCGTCGGCTGTCAGCACCAGAATCCGACCTGTCTGTCCGGCCTGTTCAGGATCAGTACATTTACGTCTCTCATAAAAAGCATCAAAATCAGCCGCAGCCCGCTTTGCCAGTTCTTCGGCCTGTCGTTTCGGCACATGTGCTCCGGTATATTCCTCAATTGTTGCACAGACTTCGTCAAAAGAATCCTTTGCGGCTTCCCGTGCTACTTTCCTGCGCAGTTCGTGAGAATAAATATCTCCCGGCAGGTTAAGCTGAGCATCTTTGGGAAACAGACTGTCCGAACCTTTGGCACTGTACGCCAGACGTTTAACATTCACACGCCCGAATATGCTCTCCAACTTCCGATTCTTCTCCTGTCCGCGTGACCGCTCAACTTCGTCACTCCCCTGAATCACCGGGCCTATATTGCCCAGTCCCCTGGCATCAAAGTGGCCCTGCAGCATTCGGCGCAGCAACTCTGTTCCTTCTGTATGCAGCAGTGACTCCGCCTCACTGTGTGTAAGCTCCCTGCTCTCCGGTGATGAAAGGAATTTTATCATTTCTTCAAACTTCATAGCGGCTTCTGAAAAATTGTCACTGCTTTCTGAATAATTGTTCTCAAATACTGTTGCTGCTGCTGTCATTTTACTGATCCTCCTTTTATTTGTTTAAGAAGGATCTGTTTTAACATACAACTGATATAAAAAACACACTTTTTTTAAATTATCACAAAAGAGCCACACCCAATTCCTTTACGGGCCATGGATATTGTTTGGGCGATAAATAAAAGCCCTGCCGCAAAATTCCGCAAATTGCATGCAACTTCAACTAAATTTTCATTTTCGAGAGTTTGAAAGTATTGTCGATCCATCTGAGATAAATCTTCTTTTGTCAATTTACTATTCATAAAAATTACTTTACACTATATGATTCATTTTGTATACAACTTTTTTAGGGGGAGTGAACGGTTACCTTAACTTAATGGCAATGACGCAGAGCATGGGAACGAGATGCACTGTTTTGGTTACACTCAATTAATATCCTTCATAACAAAGGTCTTTCCAATTTGAAGAATCATTAAGCCGCTCATCAATATCAACACCGAAAAAGTCTGCAAGAGGTTTCAATATTTCAGGATTATCAGCCTGTACCTTACGGGCCGCTGACAGCACCTTTTCCAAACCATTCTTTGTCATTTTCCCTGTCGGTGGCCTGCAAGGTCCCGAAGGCATACCAAGGATCATCATCAAAGTCTTGGCAGCCAGGGGATTCCTTGCCCTGCACACAACTTCGCCATAAGGCGTCTTCTCAGTAGTCTTCACAGTCACCAGTTCAAAAAGGGGGTCAAGTCTCTGACTGAAAATTGGGTCGGACCGAGCCAACTATCAAATATTAAAGATAAACTATGTTGATTTTGGCTCTGAAAAGTGGCT
>JAAELK010000209.1 GCA_024226935.1 Desulfobacteraceae bacterium | reverse complement strand
TTTTGATATTTTTCTTAAAAGCCCCATTTTATCATCCTTAGTCACTAATCAAGACGCGACCCCCAATACAAGGATAAATTCCGTGCGGTAAAAAATCGATACTTCGACCAGAGTTTATTTCTCTAAAAAATTTACCTGCTGCAAAACTATCAACGTCAGATACCCCAGTTTTTGAGGAAAACCAATGAGAAAGGTCATGATGGTATATGCTATTGAAATAGGATGCGATATCAAATTGAATGTTATGTTTGAAACGGTTAGCACAATCACCTAAATGAGCTTTGTAACCGTTATAAGCAATATGTACAGGTATCCGTGAACCATTATTAAATCGATATCCAAAACTACGTCGAGTCTCACTTACCTGCGGTCGAAATATGGTTCTATTTCGGTAAATAAGATCATAAATAAAAAATTCTGCAATGGGATCTAATTTTACTGTACGGCGCAAGTGTCCCTTAGGTTTAGTTGCATATACCTTCTGTTGAGACACAAAATTGTCACCTTCGTGTTGCTCACTCAATATCTTTTGGTATATGTAATCTGAAATTTCACGGCTATGCGTCTTTGCCATAACCCTCTGTGCCAGAATAAGTGAGACACTTACCCCTTGATAAATTAGTGTAGGGCGGGTAAGGAAAACACATATGAAACCGATTAAAATGAATTCACTCCAGACATCTGAAAATCAGCAAAGCCCCAATGGGGAGCCAGTGGAAGGAGCCCGTAGGGCGACTGGAGCTGGCTCCCCATTGGGGGGACATAGTAAGCAACACCTTCCTAACCCCGAAGTACCGGAGAAGAGGCCTCGCCGTTACCTTACTGCATCTTACAAATTACGAATCCTTCAGCAAGCTGACAATTGTACCCAGCCAGGACAGATTGGCAGACTTTTAAGACGCGAGGGCCTTTATTCATCAAGCTTGTCTAATTGGCGTCGAGCAAGGGAAAAAGGGTTGCTCCAATCCATGTCTCCTAAAAAAAGAGGGCGCAAACCCAAAGAAAAAAATCCATTGGCCGCTGAAGTTGCTAAGCTTCAAAAAGATAAACAGAAATTGGAACGCAAACTCAAGCAGGCTGAACTCATCATCGAGGCTCAAAAAAAAATTTCTCAAATTCTGAGAATAACCCTGGATACAGACGAAAACAGCGAGGACACCTGATGGAAGCTGCCTTAATTTTAAGCCAGGACATTGGAAAAAAATCTTCTTGCTTAGCTTTCAATATCCCACGTGCTTCCTTCTATCGGTTCTATAGCCCCAAAAGATCTGAATTTAAAAAGCAAACTGAATCACGACTATCATTAAAGCCTGTTGAGCGCCAAGGCATTCTGGATATCCTACATTCTGAGGAGTACCAGGATAAAGCACCATACCAGGTTTATGCTTCATTGCTCGATAAAGGTGAATATCATTGTTCCATCCGGACAATGTATCGGTTGCTTCAAAAAGAACATGGCAGCAATAATGATCGCAGACGGCAAGTTAATCGGCCCAAATATAAAAAACCTGAATTATTGGCAACTGCTCCGAATCAAGTTTGGTCCTGGGATATAACCAAACTGAAAAGCGTCACAAAATGGACCTATTTTTACCTGTATGTCATCATGGATATTTTCAGCAGATACGTTGTTGGCTGGATGGTCGCTCATAGGGAAAAAACATCATTAGCAAAACGGTTTATCATGGAATCCTGCCAAAAACAGAACATCACTCCGGGACAGCTTGGTTTACATGCAGATCGTGGTTCCAGCATGAAATCAAAGGGAGTTGCCCAACTTCTTGTTGATTTGGGAGTTACAAAAACCCATAGTCGGCCCCATGTAAGCAATGATAACCCATATTCTGAAGCTCAATTTAAAACTTTGAAATATTGCCCCCGTTTTCCTGGCCGTTTTGGATCCATTGAAGATGCCAGGACTTTTTGTCAGGATTTTTTTGGATATTATAACAGAGAACACCGACATACAGGGATTGGCTTAGTCACACCGGAGCAACTGCACTACGGATCAGCTAAAACAATTTATGATGACCGATGTTTGATTCTTGAAAAAGCTTTTGAAAAACATCCAGAACGGTTTAGCAAAGTTCCAAAACCACCGGCCTTACCCAACGCTGCCTGGATAAATAAACCAAAGCGGGAGACGGAAGCGATTAGAGTTTAATTTACTATAAACCGTGTCTCATTTTGCTTGACACATTCCGTATTTACAAAAAATATCAGCCATCTCCGGTGTTTTTTTATCGCTGATTGAATTAGCTGTCTTTCCCATACGGCTCCTCCACAATCGCTGATACATGTATGTCAAATGGGCTTTTTATTTTTTTGATACCATTTGCAGTAAG
>JAAELK010000208.1 GCA_024226935.1 Desulfobacteraceae bacterium | reverse complement strand
TTCATAATGGGGTTTGTTTCCCTGTAATACCTTTTTTAACACGGCTTCTTTTAATTGGATAGAATATCCCATATTTATCACCTCAATGCCCCAAATTTAATTTTTAATTGAGACGACATCTATCCTGACACAGGGGGAAAAGAATTAACTCTAAAACTCACTCTCGATAGACTTGAGAAACAATTCCCTAGTAAAACCATGCTTGATGTAAAAGAAACAGCACAAGCATATGGGTTCCAAAATCCTCAATCAATATACAATGCTTTGCGAAAAACCGCCACCAATCCATTCCCTGTAAAGCCTCTTAAACGATGTGGGAAATGGTATTGGAATATTGTTAAAATTGCTGAAGATATGATCTCATAGGCTGCTTCTGAACTTCAACTAAGTCACATGGGACTCGTAGATTAGTTCCAAAGAACTATGGATATCAATATGTTTTCCACAAATGAAATTATGACAGAATTACGCCATGTTCTGCCACCGATCAATGAAAGACTTGAAGGACTTAAGCGTAAAAGCCGTACTGAATCATGCTGCCCATGCCCTTTCTGCGGAGGCGATGATCGATTCACGGTCTTTAATGATAAAGGCAACGATCGTGCTTATTGTCGCCATTGCGGCTCGGTTGACAGGATAGACTTCCACATGCGCTTAAATGGCCTTGATCGCCCCATTGAGTTGGCGAAAAAGATTTTACCACATTTATTTGATGGATCTGCACCAAAGCCGACATCACAGCCAAAAAGCAGGCAGTTACCCGCCAAGCAGAAAGAGGTCGAAATCCCGGATTTTTCGTCCTTTTATAAATCCTTACATGGCTATAACAATGCATTTATAAGGATAACCGCCTTGCTCGTAGAGGATCGGAGGATTAATTTGGATTTAGTCAAAGACCAATTTAATAGGGGCAATCTAAGCTACTGCAAACATGAAGGACTCCCATCGGTTGTAGTTCCATACAAATCTTTTGATGGGAAAATACCTGCTGTTCAATTTTTATCAATAACCGGAGAGGCTTACCCGAGTTCAATAAAACGAGGCAAATCTACAAACAAGCCTTTTAAAGGTGGCTCAAAGCCTTCTCAATCTTGTTTTTTTTTAGTAGGCCAAGCAATTGAGAATGCAAAGGAAATAATCATCCACGAGGCCGTTATAAACGCTTTGTCTGGAGCAGATGCCTACCCAGCGGCTTGTCATATTGCGCTTGGTTCAACGTCATTTTTTCGGAAACTGCAAGCCCTTAAAACCAAGGCAAAGAATGTTGAGCGTTTTACCATTTGCCAAGACAACGATCCAGCTGGAGACAAACTTGTTGAGAATGCACAGACAATTTTAAGTGAACAAGTACACTATGTGGCCTGGTCGGATGATGACCCCAAAGGCTATGACCTAAATGATTTAGCCCAGGCTGGCAGAAAAAAGTCGATTATTGAGTTGATTAAGAATGCTGTTTCAGTTGTGATTGATGTTGTTGAGGACAATCATATGAATGTTGCCCAAAAAGAACAGCTACAAGGATTTTTTGATCAAGATCCTATTAATCTTTTTGATTTCTTGGAAGCTGAAACCGAACCAGACCGGATAATTTGTTCATTTTCGAATGGTGCCGGGGGAATCCCTTATGGTGAAGTTACGATTTTTGCTGGTGAGGGAGGAACAGGAAAAACACAATACCTTAGACAGGTCCTGGGGTCTGTCGCTTTTGGCCATGACCTTACAGGTGGCGGGTTAACAATCAATGAAACTGGTCAGGTATTAATGGTCAGTGGTGAGGATGATGAAAACTCCACCAAAAAGTTTGCCAAAATGACTGGGAAATATTTTCATAATAATGGGCTTGAGATCCCAGAAGAAAATTGGGGGAATCTTCAGGCTTTTACCAGACGAAGAGATAAAGGCTTAAAACCACCACGCCTTGTAAAATTGGGAAAAAAACAAACGGTCGAGGCGACAAAGGCTTTTGCTGCCCTAAAAGAAAGGGTTAAATATTTACGTCCGTTGCTTTTGGTTTTGGATTCTTACAGTATCATGATCGGAATCGGTGAAAACTCTAATGAAATTGCTGGATCAGCCCTTGGTCTAATCGGCACCCTCCAAAAATACTGCGGAGCCATTATAATTATCGCTCACACAAGCCAGGCAGCAACTGTCGGCAAGCTTGGTAAAAGCAAATTGAAGGAAGCCTTGGAATATGCTTTGAGTGAATCAGCAATCAGAGGGGTGGGTGCTATAAAGGATAACGTGAGATGGGCTTGCCTTGCCACCAGGGTTCCCCGTAAATTCAATCGGACTGAATTTGGCCTAGAGGAAGATCAACAAGTCATTGCTGTCGCCGTTCCAAAAACGAACTTAACCGCTTCGCAATTAAATCCGGTCTTCTTTATTCATGAGATATATAACTGGCGCAATCGAGATGGTTCCAGGAATTCTGGAATGCTTTTAAAATATATTGATCCGTCAGAGTTTCAAACTGATAATAAAGCTTTGCAAGAAGATATGGACAGCAATCGAATTATTGAATCTGTTATAGCTGCATCTAAGATTGGGCCTGTTAAAAAGGTACTCTTTGTTCGTGGAGGTAACCTTGAATGGGAATCAAAATATGGAAAAATCCCACGGCCACAAAACAGGAATATGCGAACCAAGATGGTGTCGGATTTAATCACATCTGGTAAACTATCGGAGCGGATGGATGGACAGGAAATTTATCTCGAAATCGTTAAAAATAAGGCGGTCTCAGATGCAGAATAAGTCTGTCATATTATGTACATTAACCCTGTGCAGTACACCAATGCAAGCCGTGTACAATTTAGACAGTGTACACGGTAAAAACTTTATCAATCGTGATTTTAACCCTGTACAACCGCTTACCCTGTACAATTTGGCTATGCACAGGGTAAAACATTATGATTTCAAATACTTCAGCGTGTACATTCTGTACCCCCCTATAAGGGGAGACACACCCAATGTACTGGGTAACATTTTGGGTGCGTCTCCTGGTTTCTCTCCTGCCTAGCAGAAAGGAAATTCCCAAAGAACATAGGCTTGAGAAGTGGAGTACTATGAACGGCGTAACCCTTTGTGTCCTTTGAAAGAAAAATTACCCGAGGAGGTGAATAACATGGCTAAACAAAAACACAAATCATTAAAAAGAAAGAAATTCAGACTCAGGAGGCCCAAGAACAGCAGACCCAGGAATCATATGTAGAAGGCCTGTTTTAAGCGGAAAAAGAAATTATTCGCTCTCCCTGAGGGGCAAGCGAAAATGGACCTATGATGGTGTTAAAAAGGTATAGGATCTTGGATGGCAAAAAACATAGTGTCAGAAACTGTTTATTGGTTCATCCGATTAACGCGTACTTTTTTCTATGAAGATCAAAAAGCTTCAATTTGAAAAATTCAAAATCACGATATCCATAGGCCTGCCTTTTCATAGTTTTAATTTTGTTATTGGTTCCTTCCAAAGGCCCTGTTG
>JAAELK010000207.1 GCA_024226935.1 Desulfobacteraceae bacterium | reverse complement strand
TTCATAATGGGGTTTGTTTCCCTGTAATACCTTTTTTAACACGGCTTCTTTTAATTGGATAGAATATCCCATATTTATCACCTCAATGCCCCAAATTTAATTTTTAATTGAGACGACATCTATCCTGACACAGGGGGATACCATAAGTGCTCTTGGAAAAATATTGCAAATTGTTTAATAAAATACTATTTATTAAGGGAGTTTTTTTTAAGCCTTGAAAAAGTAAATACTAAATTTGTATTAATTTTGAAAAGCATGTATCAAAATAATGAAATCTGATATTCTATCATTCTATAAAGTTTGAATATCGTACGAAAGGCATTATATGAAAAAAATATGCGAATTTCAATTTATTAACCCCATCAAATTTATTTTTATCTTTGTCTTTCTATTAATCATGAACACTGGCTATTTTTTGGAATCTGCCTGGGCAAAAAATTCAATAAAGGTAGGTATCTTTCAGAACAAACCCATTGTTTATGATGAAAATGGTCCCAAAGGATTGTTTGTAGATGTTCTTGAGCAAGTGGCGGCCCAGGAGGATTGGGAACTGAAATATATAGTCTGTGAATTTAAAGACTGCTTAAAGCTTTTAAAAGCAAATGAACTGGACTTGATGACATCTCTGGGGGAAAATGATGAAAGAAGAAAATTCTTTAATTATTCCAAAGAAGCGATTTGGACATTCTGGGGAACAGTCTACACCCGAGAAAGAGGTATTAACAGCATTCTGGATTTGGAAGGGAAAAATATAGGGGTCAGACGAAAAAATAAAATTACTCAAGGTCTTAAAAAAATGAATAGCCAGTTTCAGATTCCTTTGACTTATTCGGAATTTGATAATTATGAAGATGCATTTGAGGCCATGAAAAATGAGAGAGTAGACGCAGTAGCGGTTAACAATACTTACGCATTTACACGAAAAGATATCAATGATTTATTTCACAAAACCCCCATTGTATTTGATCCGTTTTCTGCATATTTCGCGGTTGCCAAAACCGGAGGAAATCAGGAGATCCTGGATAGAATTGATCACCATGTACAAGCGTTTAAAGCCAGTCAATCTTCGATATTTCAAAAGTTTCAGGACAAATGGCTTGGCCGGGCGCAGACATTTTGGACAACCAAACGAATTGCTATCCTGGGCAGCATATTAATTTTTATCACCACAGCAGTTATGTCAATATGGCGATATCGTTCCCTTGTGAAGGTCAATGTGGCATTGACACAAAACATGGCTGAACGCAAACAGGCACAAAAGGAGCTTGCCCGTGCAAACAAAGACCTGAATGCAAAAAATGAGGAACTCGAACAGGTAGTCTATGTTGCCTCCCATGACCTGCGGTCTCCGTTAGTAAATATAGACGGGTATTCCAGGGAACTTGAATATGCCATTAAAGAGTTAAACACAACTTTTGCCGATCCATCTTTTGAAAAGGATTCCAATGTTGTTCGGTCAATTCTTGACGATGATATTCCAGAAGCGTTGAAATTTATCCGTACAAGTGCCTTAAAGATGGAGACGCTCCTTTCAGGATTATTGCGGTTGTCACGATCAGGCCGGGCAGCTTTAAATATTGAATCATTGAATATGAATGATTTGATTTCAAAGGTATTTGAATCAATAGAATTTAAAATCAAGGAATCTGATGTCAAACTGGTTGTTCAGGACCTGCCGTCATGTAAAAGTGATGCTATTCAGACAGATCAGGTTTTCACCAACCTTTTGGATAATGCGCTCAAATGCCTGGATTCGGAGCGTCCTGGCAAGATAAAGATCACCGGTGAGATTGTTGGAGATCAATCTGTGTATTGTGTGGAAGATAACGGAATCGGCATTGATGAAAACCATATCAATAAAATATTTGAAATTTTTCATCAGCTGGACCCACAAAAAAATAATGGAGAAGGACTAGGCCTAACCATCGTAAAGAGAATACTGTTCCGGTTGGAAGGATCGATCCGGGTGGAAACAACTTCCGGTTTAGGCAGTCGTTTCTATGTGTCATTACCCAAAGGTAGGTCATAAATTGAAAGGAAAAAATATTATGCATTCAGATGTAATTATTCTAGTTGCCGAAGACGATGAAGGCCATGCGAACTTGATTAAAAAAAATTTAAAACGTGCTGGCATTATTAATCAAGTGCTGTTGTTTAAAGATGGACAGGAAATTCTAAATTTTTTGTTTCGAAAGAACGGTGGCCTCAAACGTGAATCCGGGCGGGCATATGTCCTCTTGCTCGATATCCAAATGCCCAAGGTGGATGGGGTTCAGGTGTTGGAACAGATTAAAGCTGATTCGAATTTGAAAAAACTGCCGGTGATCATGATTACGACCACTGATGATCCCCGGGAGATAGTCAATTGTCATGCAATGGGTTGCTCCAACTATATTACCAAACCCATTGATTATGAAAACTTTGTCAATGCCGTCCGCCAACTTGGATTGTTTTTATCAGTTGTTCAAGTCCCTATAATCAATGGAGAATAATGGAAAAAAATGATAAAACAAACATGAACAATCCGGATATTTTTTCGACAAGACGAATACTCATTGTGGAGGACGATGAAGGTCTTAACAACCTTGTTCAGAAATCGTTGCATAGAGCAGGATTCCATTGCCTGGGGGTCTTAACTGGTACTGATGCCATCGAGAAAGTCAAACAGGATACAGAACTGGTTCTTCTGGTAGATCAGCTGTTGCCTGATATGGATGGAACCGATCTGGTCCGTCAATTGATAGATATAAACTGTGTCGTCCCATTTGTTGCAATGACGGGTCATGGAGATGAAAAGATTGCCGTCGAAATGATGAAATTAGGCGCAAGAGACTACCTAACCAAAGGGATTGACCTTCCTGATATTCTTCCCATTGTTTTTAAACGATTGTTCAAAGAACTGGCAACAGAAGCAAAACTGGCCAAAGCAGAAAAAAATTTTAACGACAACCAGATATTGTACAAGTCATTGCTTGAATCCAGCAAAGCTGTTACGTATGAAGTTGATTTGGATTCTTTAGAATTTACCTATATCAGTCCACAGATTTTTGAAATTACAGGGTACCCGGCTAATGTATGGAAGGATTTTGATTTTTGGGCCAACACCCTTCATTCGGATGATAGAAAGTTCTGTGTGAATTTTTGTATGACCGAAACTCAAAAAGGAAGGGACCATGAGTTTGAATACCGAATGATTAAGGCCGATGATCAGATCCTTTGGATTAAGGATTTGGTCAGCCTGGTCAAAGATGGGGATAAACCCATTGCTTTACGTGGTTTTTTAATCGATATAACCAAACAAAAGAATATGGAAGCCCAACTCCAGCGAACCCAAAAAATGGAAGCTATCGGGAACCTTTCTGGAGGGATTGCGCATGATTTTAATAATATCCTTTTCCCCATCGTAGGGATGTCTGAGCTGCTCATGGAAGATCTTGCTGTGGGAAGCACGGAGCACCATTATGCCACAGAAATATTAAAGGCAGCCACAAGAGGTAGTGACCTGGTCAAACAGATACTCGCTTTCAGTCGTCAATCCGAGCACAAAATTATTCCGACGAAAATACAATCCGTATTAACAGAAGTTCTCAAATTGATGCGTTCAACGATTCCTTCTAATATTGAAATATCAAATGATATTCAGTCAAATTGTGGCTTGGTCATGGCAGATCCTACACAGGTTCATCAAGTGGCAATGAACTTGCTCACCAATGCGTTTCATGCGGTTGAAAAACAGAATGGGAATATTTTTATTGAACTTAAAGAAGTGGAACTGGGTCAAGGTGGTTTGCAGGATAGTTTTTTGAGTCCGGGTAAATATGCACGGATGTCAATTGAAGATACCGGAGAGGGAATTCATCCAGTTGTACTGGATAAAATTTTTGAACCCTATTTTACTACAAAAGAGCAAGGTAAAGGGACTGGGCTCGGTTTGGCAGTAGTTTACGGCATTGTAAAAAAACATCATGGTGATATCAAAGTACACAGTGAAATTGGAAAAGGAACAGAATTCATCGTATTTTTCCCCATAGTGGATAAACCAGTCCAAGTTGAAACACCCAAAAAAGCCGTTGAAGCAATGGGAAATAATGAATCTATTCTTCTGGTGGATGATGATCAGGCTGTTTTACTTCTTGTAACAACTTTATTGGAACGTATGGGATATAAGGTCACCGCATTTCTGGAAAGCAAAAAAGCCCTAGAAGAGTTTCAATCCAACCCGGATCAGTATGATCTAGTACTCACTGATATGACCATGCCCAAAATGACTGGCGATGTCTTGGCAAAAAATATACTTGCCATACAACCGGATATGCCGATTATCATTTGTACCGGTTTCAGCGAAAGAATGAACGATGAAAAGGTAAAGGCAATAGGGATAAAGGATTTATTAATGAAACCAATTGTTAAATCTGAGATGGCCAAAGTAATAAGAAAGGTTCTTGATGAAAGCAATGATGATAATACTTTTTAATTCCAAAGGCCATTTTAAATTATGAAAAAAACGGGTTCTGTTGCAAAAAATAATTGAGGATATAAAATCCCTACAATAGGAAAATATTATGCAGCAAGAGTAAACAGATCATCAATAAACTTAATCTGCTTTTCGATCTCTCCTTTTTTTATTCCCTCAATTTGGGGTAGTGGAAGCGAAGCTGTCCTGAGCGGCAAAGTAGCTTCTAAGCTGCTACTTTTATTGGCAATCTTTCGGCCATATTAGGGGTCTTTTTTCCATCCAGGACAAGTCCGGATCCAGAACAAAAGACCCCTTTTCAATATCGGGTTCCATTAAACATTGGGTGTAATTAAACATTTAGGGTAAATCTGTCATAGGATTCCCTTTTTTAATCTTATGTTTCTTCATCCAGTTGTGCAAATTTGCCTCAGTGGTGCCATACCGGGTGGCGACGAATTTTTGAGTAGTACCATTTACCAATAGAGCCTCAATCTCTGGTCGATATTGATCCAACTTACTTTTTCCAGGGCCTTTCGGTCTACCAAGAGGTTTACCCGCCGCTTTTCTGGCCCTAAGAGCTTCTTTGGTTCTCTGAGAAATTAAGTCCCTTTCAATTTCAGCGGCCATTGAAAATGCCATTGCAATTATTTTGCTTTGGATACTGCGGTCCAATTGCCAATTGCCCTTTATAGCGTATATATTTATCCCTTTTTCACTGGCAATGGATAACATCTCCATACATTCAAGCATACTGCGGCCTAATCGTGAAAGCTCGCTAACCACAATACTGTCCCCTTCTTTGAGCGTTTCCAGGATTCCGGCAATTTTTCTTTTTTTCCAAGAAACTCTACCTGAGATTTTTTCTTCAGTGAAAAGAACTTTTCCCAAATCTTTATCGTTTGCTAATTTTAAAATATCAGCTTTGTTTTTTCCAATATCCTGATCAATAGTGGATACTCTTAGGTATCCAATTGTTTTTGATTTGTGTTCATTGTTTGTTTGCATAAAACGTAGTCACCTGGTTCTATTTTATAGATTTATCAAAAACACTCATTCCTTTACGGATTTCATCTTCAAACTGCTTCGCTTCTGGAAGTTTATTTTTTAACTCCGCTGGCAACTCTTTTGTTAATCGGTATTTGGATATTCCAACCGGATGCAACTATTTTGAATACGGCCTTTCACATCATCTAAAAACTTCAAATATTGATTTTGATCTATGAGTACTGGATTTTTCATATTTTTACTTTCTTAAAAGATAACCTTGAAATAAGATTTAATTTATATTAAATCTTATTTTTTTGTCAATGTATTTCTTCTAACTTTCATTATCGAAAAAAGGAACGTTTAAAGAATAATATTATGGCTACTCATATCAAGATTCTTAATCATAAGGACATAAAGGCATTTGATTCTCCACC
>JAAELK010000206.1 GCA_024226935.1 Desulfobacteraceae bacterium | reverse complement strand
TAGCAGTAAGTCAGGCCTGATGGAAATTATCAGTAATCAGACAAAGGATGAAACAAATGGCACGTGCAAACCGTCATTTTATTCCTGGCTATATATGGCACATAACACACCGATGTCATAAAAAAGAGTTTCTGCTGAAACTTGTTAAAGACAGAGAAAGATGGATGTATTGGCTGTTTCAGAGCAAAAAACGTTACGGACTGTGCATTCTGAACTATATGGTTACTTCAAATCACATACATCTGCTTGTTATTGTTACAGATAACGGTAAAAGTGAGGAAACAATTCCAAGATCAGTTCAGCTGATAGCAGGAAGGACCGGACAGGAATATAATCAGAGAAAAAAACGGAAAGGTGCATTTTGGGAAGACCGTTATCATGCAACAGCTGTGCAAAGCAATGAACACTTAATTCAGTGTCTTATTTATATTGATATGAATATGGTTCGCGCAGGCATTGTAAAGCATCCGAAAGAATGGCCGCACAGCGGTTATAATGAAATCCAGAATCCGGGAAAAAGATACAGTCTGATTGATCGCAAAAAATTAATGAAATTTATGAATATCAGCGACTATTCTTCTTTACAACAGTATCATCGTAAACGGATAGAGGATACAATGGAACGATCAGATCAGATACGAGAAATCAGATGGACTCAAAGTATTGCTGTCGGGGATATGGATTTTGTTGGTAAAACAAAGGCACTTCTTGAGGACAGAGCTAAAGGCCGAAAAATTACAAATGACGGTGACACATATC
>JAAELK010000205.1 GCA_024226935.1 Desulfobacteraceae bacterium | reverse complement strand
TTGTCAAATCTACTCATGGTTTTTTCCTTTAATCTGTTATGGGGATAACCGATTAAATTAATACCATGGGTAGATCCTTCAGGCATAGCCTTCTGACGATGACCACGCCCACAGGACGTGGTTTTTAATTTTTAATAAATTCCACTTCGTTTTTTTCTGGAGAAAAGGATAGTGAGGCTACGGGGCAGACTTCAATACATTTTTTACACTTTATGCATTTTCTTTTATCTATTGTAAATTTCTTATTATTCATTTTTTTCCCTTTTTTTATAAAAACAGACCATGATGATTCTGGTTCCTATCATAAAACAATAAATCAGACAAAGCACACGTAACTATCAAAAAGCAATTGACATCGCAACACGATTTGAAAAAAATATAAGTTCCCCGGTGTGTGGTGACCGCCAGAAATTCATAATTCGTAACATCACTTATATACGATGGGAAAAGGATAAAAATTGCGTTTTATATCTTTTTTTGAAAAAAAGTTGCATAAATACTCATAATTCATGTATGTATGTCTGCCAGATTTTCATAATTTTAAAAAAGGATGCTGCAAAATATTTAAAACCTCATAACCATTGTAAAGAAAGGAAATAAAAAATGATAACAAGTCCATTCAGTTTTTTAGCACTGTTAGCTTTGTTAATTACCGCAGTACTATATTGCGAAAAAAATTTAAAACTGGGCGTATTTAAATTTATACCAGCCCTCACATTCATATACTTTGGCGGTATGGCCGGAGCTTCCCTTCATATCTGGCAGTTGACCCCGGAAATAAGCCGCTTCATAAGCAGTTTGAAATATTTCCTCCTGCCCATGATGCTTTTCCTCCTGCTGCTGAAAAATGATATCAGGGATGTGATGAAATTAGGGCCCAAACTTTGTGCGACTTTCTTTGCAGTAACAGCCAGTATTCTGGCAGGTTTTGTAATTGTCTTTTTAATATTTAAAAATCAACTCCATGTCGATGCCTGGCAGACCTTCTCCATTTTATCCTCATCCTGGGTAGGAGGTTCCACCAATATGGCCGCAGCCCAGATTGGACTTGGTGTAAAAGACGGCTCCCAGGCTTTAACATATGCCTTTTTAATGGATAATATCTGTGCTTCCTTCTGGCTTGTGATGCTGATCACCCTGGCACCCATGCGAAAAGTTTTTAACAAATTTTCCGGGGCAAACAGTGAGGATGTTGATGGCATCATAAGAGATATCCATATCCATGCCGCCGCCAATGAAGACAAAAGAGAATACTCTTTCATGGATTTTATGGGCACCATCGGCCTTGGCGTTGCAGCTGCAGGGTTTGTAATGGTATTAGGAAAACAGGTTGTAAATCCCGGAGGTCTTACAGAAGCCAATATTCTTTTTGGATTAAGATCCTTTTTCAGCGGCAGTGGATGGGTGGTAATTATTGCTACAGCCCTGGGAATTATCGCCGGCATGACACCCCTCAAAAGGATTAAAGGACCCGACCATTTCGGCAGTGTACTTCTTTATATCATCGTTGGTTTGATCGCTTCTGCTACAGATTTTTCCACCATCGATCTGGGACAGGCTGCTATTTATATTTTTTCTGGTTTCCTGATCCTTGGATTTCACCTGATTGTACTGCTGATACTGGCCAAGATCTTCAAACTGGATCTGTATATCTGTGGAATTGCATCCCAGGCAAATATCGGGGGAGCTGTTTCTGCTCCGATTTTAGCCGGAGTATACGACAGCGCTCTTATCCCGGCGGGTCTCATGATGGGGATACTTGGTTCTGCAATCGGTACAGTAACAGCATTGATGCTTGCTAAAATTTTGATGATCATGTAAAAGTTTGATGGTCATGTAAAAAGACTGAGATCAGGGCCGATGGAAAAACAATTTTCATCGGCCCTGTATGTATCATACCAATTTAAATTTGGTGTAATGCCACCTTAATATGGGCCACCCAGATACCGATAAAAGCATCAAATTCGGCAGTCCCTTTCAAAACTGATTTACACTGGATACCTGCCCTTGTCAGGATGGATTGCCAGGAATCTTTGCCGGACCCTGCCATATCATTTTTAGCATGGTCTCCTGCCACGGACATAAAGGGGATGAGCCAGGCCTTTTTTATCTTTTTTGCCCCGAGCCAGGTTTTTATCTCCTTGATTTCAGGGTATCCTTCCACTGTTCCCACAAAAATATTGGGATCTTTAAGCTGAAGCTGGAACATGAGTGCGGCATAAAAGGCATTTGCAGGATGATGGGTTCCATGTCCCATGAGAACAACGGCTTCACCTTTTTTCCTATCCTTTGGGATGGTCTTTAAAACGGCATCCACCGCTTTTTCCATATCCTTCTGGCTGTCAAGAAGAGGTGCTCCCAGAACAATCTTCTTGAACTTGCCCATGGAAGCAAAACCATCAACGGTTTTAACCAATCCGTCATACATGGTTCCCGGAATGGTCTGCAAACTTTGAACCACCACATGGGTGAACCCCTGATCCATCATTTTTGCCAGGGCCGTTTGGGGAGAATCGAGCACAATGCCCTGTTTTGCAAGTTTTGCCCGGATAATGCCGGAGCTGTAAGCCCAGAAAATGGGGATATCCGGGCAGGCCTGCCGGGTCTTTGCTTCTATATCTTCAAATGAAACCCTGGCACTGGCTTCGCTGGACCCGAAGGCAACCAATAAAATTCCAGGTTTTTTAGCTTTTTCGCCCTTGCCCGGGGACGCAAAAGCGATGCCGGAACAAAACATCAAAATTAAAATTGCCATTGGTATCAAAAATTTAGTTTTCATCTTAACTCCTTTTAAAAGTTCTTTCATTAAATTGAAAAATATCACTGACCAAAAAAACAAAAATCCTTCTGCACAGCAGAAGGATCAACCAAGAGAAAAGGCCTGGTTCTCTGTCTTCCGCAGAGATAAAACAGTTATAAACCAAGGCAGATTTTCTGGCTTTCGGGTTATCCATACCCCACCAATCTTTCGTCTATATCAATGGCGAGATCTTCATACCCAATTACAGTGGCGGGACCGCTCCTGGTTCTCACAGGATTCCCTGTCCTTAGATTCCAGTCATTTACAAAATCCCAAAATATTTGTCAATGACAATTATTGACATGATTTTTTATTTGACAGATTGGATTTTAATCTTGAATATATAAATCGATCTGACATTAAAAAGGAAAATCCATGATCTCATTTGAATCCGTCAGCCATGCCATTGGCAACAACAAAATTTTTTCTAACCTCAACCTTTGTGTAAATAAAAATGAAAAAGTATTAATCCTGGGCAAATCCGGTTTAGGCAAGACAAGCCTGTTCCGACTGATTCTTGGATTTGACCAGCCCGGATCGGGACAAATCCTGGTTAACGGTTTAAATCTTGACAAAAAACATGTCCATCAAATCCGGCAGCAAATATTTTATTTGAGCCAGGATATTGATCTAAAAGATGACACCATTCTAGAACTTTTGACAGATATCTGGAATTTTCATTTTTCCAAAGAGCTATCCCGGGAAGAAATAAACAGACAATTAAACTTTCTGGAACTTTCCCCCGAGATACTCCAAAAAAAGACAGGAAATCTATCGGGAGGAGAACGTCAACGGATAGGACTTATGATCGGATTTTTGCTGGACCGGCCTATCTGGCTTTTGGATGAACCAACCTCCGCCCTGGAAGATGCCATGAAAAAAAAAATAACAAACCATATCCTGTCCCTGGATAAAACCTGCATCATTATTTCCCATAACCGATGCTGGCAGGACAATTCAATCGTTCGAATCGAAAGGTGGTCATAAAATGGGAGCCCAGGACTTAAGTATTTTATCCCTTGCGTCATTGTTGATATTTCTTTTTCCCATTCTTTATATCAGTCATTATTTGAAACTTGGGATCAATACAAAAATTATCAGTGGTATAATTAGAATGTGTCTGCAACTAAGTTTTATGGGACTTTATCTTGGTTTTTTATTTCAATTTGATTCCCCCTGGCTCAATGGGGCCTATCTGCTGATCATGATTGCCATTGCCTGTTTTTCCATCTTAAAATCCAGCAATCTCAAGATTTCCATGTTTTTCAAGCCCTTGTTTCTGGCACTGCTGATCCCCTTTACCATTGTTTTACTATTCTTTAATTGCGTGGTGGTTCATATTGACAACCTGTTTGAAGCCAAATACCTGATTCCCGTCGGCGGCATGCTGCTGGGAAACTGCCTGAGAAGCATAATCATAGGACTCACCAATTTTTATTCAGGTTTGAAAAAAAATGAAAGGCAATATCTCTATTCTCTAACCCTTTTCAACAACCGGACCCAGGCATTAAAACCCTGGTTCAAAGAAAGCCTTGTGGCTGCCATTAATCCGACACTGGCCTCCATAGCCACCATCGGTCTTGTCTCCCTGCCCGGCATGATGACAGGTCAGATTCTGGGAGGCTCCATGCCCATTATTGCCATTAAGTATCAGATTGCCATCATGGGGTGTATTTTCTATACCGAATATTTCAGTGTCATTTTATCCATCCTTTTTTCATTGAAAACCGGGTTCAACGCATTTGATGTGCTCAATCCCGATATTTTTCAAAATAATCGGCAACTTCTCAATAAATGTGGGGAAATCTTAAATAAAATCTAGACATTGGCCTTTTTTTATACTATACTCAGTGCATGAAAACCATAGGCCAAATCCTCAAAATGTCTAAAGAAGAAGTATCTCCAATTGTTTCAGAGTT
>JAAELK010000204.1 GCA_024226935.1 Desulfobacteraceae bacterium | reverse complement strand
TAATAAAATTTTATGAGCTAGATGGGAAAGTACGTTTAAGGGTGGCCCAGCCATAATCAATATAGTAACCCATGGCCATATCAAAAAAAAAAAAAAAAAAAAACACAACCAGCGATTTTCTTCACTCCATTTTTGCATATACTTTGTCGGAGTCGCAAATGAGCCGTTGAGACCCCCTGCTAGTATACAAAGCAACAACGCAATTAAAACAGTTTCCTTCGACATATTTACCTTCCGTTAATCTTGTTTCATATTGTAAAGATATTGACCTTAATTAAAGCAAAAAGCTTTTTTTCGAGGTAACTATCTGTTCTTTTCGTAAAGAAGGTCAAGTGTTTTTTTTAAGAACCATGATAACTTTACAAATTTTTGTTTCAAGGGCGCCTAAATTTGATTGTTCCTATCATACCAAGACCCCTTTTGTTGTTTCCAATAGTTCTTGTCTCTTGGAGCATTTTGGCCCCCCATATTTCACAAGACTTGATCGGATTTGACCCCATCAAAGAGACAATAAAACAAATTAGGTGTCTTTAATTGGACCCACAAAAGGTGCAAGAATTGTAACTGGGAGGTGACCTTTTCGTAACTAAAAGGTTTTACAAAATTTGTTAAAATCATAATTGTGCTTAAAATACAGGCAATTGCCTATTTGGCACGCCGTTTGCTATCATAAGTGTAACAACTTTTGGCTATTTAAAGTATTTATCCTGCAGGTGGATACGTTAAATAGCCTGGGTTTTTAAATAATCCGGCTTGTTTGAAAAAAAATTTTAATGGGAGTTAAAAAAAATTAAATGGGAGTAACAAACATGAGAGTATTTTTATCATCAATATTAATTATTGGTTTAATTGGAATTGCAGGTTTTAGTTTTGCCGAGGGAACAAAAGTTCCTTCGGATGCTATTTCTGTGGATAGCCAAGCCAAACCAGTTGCCATGGATAGCCAGGACTATAAGGGGGTGGTTATTAATACAGAAAATGGTCTCGCCTTGATGTCAGGAGATATAGATTATCTGCTTCAAGGTGAAAAGCTTGAAGATCTGTTTGGAAAAACTGTTAGTATTAGTGGTAAGCTAATAAAAGACGGTTTAACCAACACCATTATTGTTGCTAAAGTTAAAGTGGAAGAAACAAAATAAAACTTCACTTGGCTTGACTTAACTTAATTTAAATTGACGTCCTATTGTTGTTCGACCTTAAAAGATGTGGAAAATTTGATAATGAGTTTTCCACACTTTTTTTACATTTTTTGATGAAAATAGAGCTAATTCAAAGCTCTTCTCCTACAATTACAAAAGCTTGATTTTATGGAAACTTTTGGGCATGATAACCCAAGTGTTTTATTACTAAGTCAATAGTGATGTTTACCGTTAATTGTGGGAGGGCTATATGTTTATGATCAAAACCGTTCGCAAAATCGTTTTTTTGACCATTTTTGTATTATTTTTTTTAAGCCAGCTTTCAATACTCGGATTCGCAGCTACCGATTTTGGGGAAAATGCAGATGGTGTTTTGGATGCAGTTATCAATGGAGCTGTTGATATTTCAAGTTACGAAAGTGATCTTATCACTTATTCAGAAGTTAAACAAAATTTAGGTCAAACAGGTGCTTTGGTGGATGGCAACAATGTCACTACCACACGTTGGTGTTGGGATGTCATGGATGTTTACAGCTCAACATTTTACACTGAAACAGCTCCTCTTCCAAACCTTAAACCCTCTAAAATAACCATCCATGCCAATAATTGGCATTTAAAGGGAATGGCTGTTGAATACAATTATGACAACGGTAATATTTTCAAGATTGGAGACCAAAACTCTGCAAAGAAAAAAGTACTTGAATTAGCTGATGATGAGTACATTAATAAAATTACAGCAGGCATCAAATATAATTCAACTTTTCATTTAGCTGGAGACAATTGGAAAGGTGTGCAAACTGTTCGTTACTTGCTTATTACAACGAATAAAGGAAACACTTTGGAATATGGAAGCCCTGGAAGCAAAACAATTAAAACTGTAACAGCCGGTAACGATGAACATATTGCTAGTTTCTGTGGCGGTGTTGTCTACAATCAAAACAAGTCTTTGACAGGAAATAATGCAGCTATTACACACTTTCGCCCTATTATTAAAAAAAGAGCTGATATTGAGTTTATCGGTACTTATCTTGACACCGACAATATTACCCATAGTGATCCTCTAATATCAAGCAGATGGTTTGCAATGAAAGGTAACAGCGATGGCCCCACCCATGAACCTTTTTCTGTAAATCATGAATACAGACACATCGATAGCTTAGGTTGGTCTACATCTGAAACTGTTGCACAACCCCTTACAAATGGCTGGGAAATCGGTATGAGCGTTGAAAAAACAGTAAACAGCGGCATCCTTAAAGGTAAAGTCACCCTCAGCGGTAAGTATTCTGGTTCTGTATCTGATACCATTTCAAATACAACAGGGGAATCCGGCTCGGTATCGACCTGGACGACTTTAGGAATTACTGACACCATGTATGTGGGTACTGATCAAATCCGCGTATTTGATTCACAAGCTTATTTTTATGACACGCAGTTACCTACTATTTCATACTTTGTCAATAATGAAACAGGGGTTTATTATGCCTTAAGTGGCGAAGTATCAATGGCTTTACTTGGTAACTCATTCAGCAAATCTAAAACAATTGGTTACTACAATGACGACAGCCTTGCTATTTTAATAAATGAAGACTACATGCAAGAATTTGTTTACTCATTTGGTTATGTACCACTTTTAGATTATGACAATAATGGTATAATTGACAGTGAAGAATAAATAATCGAGTTAACTTACCAAAAAAGACTTTGGAAGTTTTCCAAAGTCTTTTGCCATACATTACTGAGATTTTTGCAAAAACAATAGGAGGTATTTTATGAAAGACATTAAGAGGTTAACAAACCCAGTTTAGCAATGTAAATACCATATGGTTTGGTGTCCTAAGTATCGGTCCAGTTCGTTTGGAAACCATAAGTCATGCCTATCGGGTCTTAAGCAAACTTAGAGCCTTAGTAGCAGCTAAAAAGGTTCCCCTTGCTGGAGCGGCATGGTTAAGTGCATCAAGCAGTGGTGAAATCATTTGTATTATCGTGTTGTCTATCAACTTTCGACTAATCAAGTCGTGGAGCACATGATGAGCGCCCTCACGCAGCCAGGCAGATTCTGAACGCTCTTTTAACGCTGTTAACAGGGGCACAAGTGCATCATAGCCGATATGAATCAGTCCTTCTGCAGCTATCCAACGTATGCTGAACTCTTTATCCTCAAGAGTATCCACTAAAACTTTTGCTGCTTTAGAACTACCAATTTGGCTCAAGGCTTTAGCAATCTCCCAATGTATAATATCCCCTTTGTTTTCGAATGCTTTTATCAATTCAGGCAAAGCTGCTTCCCCGATCTTGACTAGATCATGACGAGCGTGCTGGCGATCCAAGCCATTTTTACTCTTAAGAGTTTCAATTAAGGAAGCAATAGAGCTTGTATCAACGTTATTAGTTTTTCCTGATGAATTCATTTTTTCTCCTAGAAACGTGTAATCGCTAATTGTAAGGGGTTGGAGCCAGCTTAATAACACAACTCATAAACATCTTGTATTCAGATCACCTTGTACAAAAAATAATCACTTCTCGCAAGAGTTTTATCTACCAATTAAAGACGGCTGTTATTCACACAGAATATTAAGATTTTTAGCAAGGTTAAAAGTGAAAGAAACTTGTATATGTTAAAATGATTTTTTGCCGGGGAATTGGTTGAATATATTTTTTGTATCTTGGAGTATTTTGGACCCTTGGGATAGTTTTGACAAGGATAATACTTGAGGTTTCCACTATAGTGATTCTGCCGAAATATCTTTACAGGGATGAGAAATATTGATACAAATTTTTGCTAATAGTTTTTTCGTTTATACTGGTCAGATATCATTCAAATTTACAGGATATACAGATCTGTATAATTACTTATGCCCGTGAAAATGTAGATGAGGATGAAAAATTATGAACCAAGTATTTCCAGAACCGATTACAAATCTTCCAGAAGCTGATATCCCGCTTGATGGAATAACCGCTTATCTTTCACAATCAGATACTCATCAGATAATATTTATGCAGTTTGAGCAAGATACAGATTTACCAGAACATACTCATGCGGCTCAGGTTGGAATTGTCTTGGAAGGTAAGATTGAGTTGGTAATTGATGGTATCCGGCAAAGTTTTACCAAAGGAGACCGGTACTATATTCCTGAAGGTATAAAACATTCTGGCAAAATATATGCTGGATATGCGGATATGATATTTTTCAATGAACCAAATCGATACACAAAAAAAAAGAATTTGGTATAACATGGCGTTAAATATGGCCGTGCTTTACTTCGTCGCTGAATTTTTAATAATCAATCATGTTAACCGGCCTCTATTGCTTTGAACGCCCACCAGTTAACTTTTCATTATACCATCAATATATAAGGAGTAATCTTTGGAAATAAAGTTCCACGATTCAGGTATAAGAAAAGTTGAAAAATGGGAGACACTTTATACTCTTTAATTGTCTCTATAAATCAACATAAGACCTTTATACATAGGGATTTACAAAGAAAGATATAATGAATAGGGACTTTTGCTACGCTACCGATTTTAAGAGGTTAGTCCTATAAATAAAAGGAGATTTATCTATGGATTATTTTCAAATGACAGCTCCATGTGGCTTAGACTGCTTCAACTGCGATTTCTATTTAGCTCACGAAAACCAGGAGGCCCGAAGTAAGGTTGAAAAAATGTCCGAAGAATACAACGTACCTGTGGAGATAATGCTTTGCAATGGATGCCGCAATCACAACGGCAAGATACCATTACAAAAGCATATTTTCGGTGAATCACATAGTTGTGCCGCATATGAATGTTCTCACCACAAAAACTTAAATTTTTGTGGTGATTGTGACGAGTTCCCATGTGATAATCTGCACCCTTATGCTGACAGGGCCAGTGAGCTGCCTCATAATATGAAGGTTTTCAATCTGTGTTTAATTAAAAGAATGGGGATAGAAAGTTGGGCAGCCTCAAAGGCATCTGATGTTCGTAAAACATACTTCACAAAGCCATGGACACTATCTGATAAATAATATCCAGTGTCAAATGTCAAACTAATTTGCATATGTTAAAATGATTTTTTGCCGGGGAATTGGTTGAATATATTTTTAGTATCCTGGAGTATTTTGGACCCCTGGATACTTTTGACAACCCTGTGATTCCCAAGGCAATATATACTTTTAGATTATGTGCCGGAAAAAACATTAAACCTGCCCCAGGACAAAATTGCAAAGAGATTGGACCTGGCCCGGTCATCGTTACTGATAGTCATTTTATTATTCAGCTTATCCTCTGGAATTCCAGCCTCTTTTTGCAAAAAGTCACCACAATTTTGAAGGATATACATATACAATGACCGGTAAGGAGAGTATATATGACTATATTTAAAAAGAGCAGGCAGTTAAATTAATAAATTTAAAAAGGAATTTGTGTAAATGGAGTCAAAAGACAACAAAGATTTTTTTCAAAACCATTCCTTAAACTATATTCAGATGGCCTTGAGCACAGACAAGATGCAACGTATTAATCACCCTGATGGGTATAGTAAAAAAAAAGGGGAATGTGGAGATATCGTTGAATTTTTTTTAACAGGCGATAAGAATAGAATAGAATCTGTTACGTTCATGGTACAGGGGTGTATGAATACTGTTGCCTGTAGCAATACCGTGGTCCATTTTGCCATTGGGCAGCCCCCGGATGCTGCATGGGACATCACCCCTGAACAAGTGTCTGAATTTTTAGAAACACTGCCCGCTGACCATTATCATTGTGCAGAACTTGCCATGGGTGCATTCTATCTCGCATTGGCAGACATGACATCAACTAAACCCTGCTATCATTAATGGCATTATAAACAGTTCCATCTTGTTTAATGGAACTGTCTATCCTGCCGTCAAAAGAGCTGTTTTAAGCTTTGTACATGCCTGTGTTACAGATCCAAAGGTCACGAAATTCAGACGTACAATACGCCTTTACCTGACGTATCTTCTTCAAAAAGCGCACTTTCCGGATAATCATATTCTTCCTCCAGAGCTTGATTGAAATCTTTGTCAAATGCCAATGCATGCTTTTGATCGCCACGGTAGGTTTTTTCGCCAGGTCGTCTAAGGGCGGCAGATAAAAGGGTGCGAATGCGGTTGTTATCTTTACATAAATGATAGATAGATTTTAGTTTGTCCTGATTGGCCTGGGTTTTCTCTATGGGACCTAACGCCTTGATGAGAGCTGTAAAGGCATTTGCGGTCTTAACAAATTCTTCCGGCTTATTTAAATCTGCATGGGCAAGCGCAATCCTTCTGCGGTCGAATCCGCACAGACTGAATAACTTTTTAATCAAATTGACCCGGTTCCAGGCATGATCAATCCCGAATGAATGGTGGCATTCTTCAGGATCACACCCGATAAGAATGAGGCCGGGGGCACCGTCAAGAAAGGCCCTGGCCATAACGGAAGGATCAATCTGGCCGACACAGGGCACTCCGAGAATATGAATAGCAGGGTCATAGGTCAATTTTTTGCTGTATGCATGATCAGCCGCAGGCAGGCCACCCCAGACACAGGCCAGGGAAACCACCTCACCCGGTTCAAGTAGCTTAGAAAGAGTTGCAACCCGTGCCTCTCTTTGATCAGTACTGTTGTTCTGAAGAACCAGGGCGTTGTAGGGGCATGCTGCTGCACACGTGCCGCCTCCGGTACAGACCATGGGATCTACCATCCTTGGCAGCCCGCCGCCTGGATATTCGGAAACTCCAATGCCACCGCAATCACATAACTCCTGGCACTGGCCGCAGCCAACACATTTTGTAGGGTCTACAACACATACATTACGGGGTATGAACAGTTGTAATTTGTTTGATTTTTCAACCATTTCAGCATTCTTATTTCCGGCTTTCCTTCCCTGGTTCAAGGTTTCCTGAAGATCACAAGGATAACGTGCGCTCCCTACAATATAAGTCTCTTCTCTGCCGATCATTTCAGGTCTTACCTTTGCATGGTGCCCGGTTAAAAAAGGAGTCTCTTTGTGAATAAAGCCAAGTCTCCGGGCTGTTATCTGCTCCTGGCCGCGAATGGCCCTTCTGGGTGACAATACTAGAAAATCCCAGCTGATCTCATGTTCAACATGATCCTTTAGATGGCAAAAAGTAATATAACCGTCCTGAACAGTTGGTCTGACCGCTTTGTCATAGGGAACCCATGAAATACCTAATTTTCTACTCAGTCCTCGTTCCGTTGCTGAAAGCGGTAAGGTCATCATCTGGTTGTAAAAAATAATGATTTGAGTAGAGGCAGAGGCCTCCTTTATATGCTTGGCCATTGACCATGCTGATTTTGTAGAAAGGCCTGCAAAATCAGGTGTCCCGTATTCATAGTCACTTATCCAGAAAACCACATCTCCTTTTGGGATACCCATCTGATCGATCTGGGCTTCCATTTCAGGCTGAATAAGTACAGTTTGTCCATCATGTCCAAATTCTGGCCCCGGTGGGTACAGCTTGGCATCCAAAGCAGCGATAATCATGCTGGCTTTGATAAAATTTTCATTGCCTTGGCTGTCTTCTATGACCATTGTATAATCCCCGGTCACACCTATGAGTTTTTTTAACCGACTGTCCGCCATAATAGTCAGTTTTTCATTGCCCAGAACATCCTCAACCATCTGTTTGACACGGTCATAATGCTGGCGTTCACCAGGATAGGATCTTTTCAGGCTACTTATAATTTTTTTGGGGTCACAGGTTTCAAGTGACAATACGCACTCTACGCCAGCTGTAATTAATTTCTGAGCCGCCGGAAAAGCGCCGATACCATTACCAACAATCGCCACAGGCCCGTCAAGTTTTGCTCTTTCTAGCTCAGTGGGGACCAATGCTTTCATGTCAGCCATGGCTGCTTTGATCAGTTTCTCAGATTTTTTTGCCTTTTGTTCAGGGCTTGCATCGGAAACAGCGGCCACATGACTGCGCAGATTTACCATATCCACCTGGCCTTTGAGAATATCCAGCGGCTCCAAGGCCTTCTCGAATTTTTTAAGCATGATCCTACCGTCACAGCCGGCCACGATAATTCGATTTAAGTTGTGCTGTGAAATTGCAGATATAATCTGTTCCATTCCCGGTGTCAAACAGGGTTGGGTAAGGATATCACAATAATCTGCATGGTCTTTGATGGAATTTTTAAGACCGTTTAAATCAATCAGCGGCTCAATACAATCTCCGCACTTACATATAAAAACTCCGGTTTTTGCATTTAAATGCATCATAATTCTCCTTTTTATGCCAACTGGGACAATGGTAATTCGGGTTTGCCGCGCACGGTGTCAAATATTTCCTGCATGGCATCGGTGGGACAGATAGTCACACAAGACCCGCAGCCTACACAAATGTCAGTCGGTCGTAAAAAAGGAGCTCCCACTTTTTTATGAACTCCGCGGTCCAAAACGGCAATGGCCGACAAGCCAACCACCTCTTCACATACCCGCTGACACAACCCACAAATCAGGCATTTTTGGTTGGGGTCATGGACAGAAAAACGTGTAGATATAACCCCATGCTTTTGAGCCAGTTCACGAATTTCCTCACTTGCCGGACAAGACGCCAGAAGCATTTCCAAAATCCACCGCCGCACATTATGTACCTTCGGGGTTTCCGTATAGATCGTGATGCCTTTTTTTACTGGATAAATGCAGGATGCAACTAATTTTGACCAGTCACCCTCCCTTAATTCCACCATACAAAGTCTACAGGATCCAGTGGGAGCGACGGCAGGATGATGGCAGAGCGTCGGGATATCAATGCCGTATTCTTTTGCTGTCTCCAATATAGTCCAGCCTTCTCTGGCTTTCACTTCCTTATCATTAATTTTAAATTCTATCACTGCAATCTCCCTTATATGATCCGGACAGCATCGAATTTGCAGGATTCCTTGCAAATACCGCATTTGATGCATTCGTCCGCACTAATGGTATGGGGTTCTTTTTTCCCGCCTGAAATACAACCTACCGGACATTTTCTGGCACAGCTGGTACAGCCGTTACAAGCTTCCGGGTCAATCTGAAAAGTAATCAAAGCTTTACAGACACCGGCGGGGCAATTTTGATCTTCCAGATGGGCAAGATACTCTTCTTTAAAATACCGGATAGTGGTTAGCACAGGGTTGGGCGCACTAGAACCCAGTGCACAAAGTGCCCCGTCCTGAATGGCTTTGGAAAGACTTATGAGATCATCAATATCTGCCTGTGTTCCCCTGCCTTCTGAAAAACCATCCAGAATTTCTCTCATCCGGCTCAGTCCAAATCTACAGGGCATGCATTTTCCGCAGGATTCCTCTTCTAAAAAGCGAAGAAAATATCGAGCCAGATCCACGACGCAATCGGTGTCATCCATGACAATCATTGCACCTGAACCCATCATTGAACCCGCCTCTGTTAAAGAATCAAAATCCACAGCAGTATCTTTCAAGGAATAGGGGATACATCCACCGGAAGGCCCGCCGGTCTGGACCGCCTTAAATGGAGCACCTCCAGGAACACCGCCGCCGATTTTTTCCACAATATCCGACAACGGCAACCCCATGGGCACCTCAACAAGGCCGACGTTATTCACTTTTCCCACCAAAGAGAAGACTTTGGTTCCAGTACTGTGGGAAACACCGATTTTTTTATACCAATCTCCGCCTTTATCGATAATCAGGGGAATATTTGCCCAGGTTTCTACATTGTTTAAAACAGTGGGCCTCCCCCACAACCCTTCCTCAACCGAACGAACATATTTGGGTTTGGGATTACCGGGTTTTCCCTCTATAGAGGTGAACAATGCGGTGGATTCACCACAGACAAAAGCACCGGCTCCCCTGTTGATTCTGACATCAAATGAAAACCCTGAATTTAGGATATTTTTACCCAGTAAACCATGTGCTCTGGCCTGTTCCATGGCAATACCCAAGTGTTTTATGGCCAGAGGATATTCTGCCCGGACATATAAAAAACCTTCGGTAGCACCAAGGGCATAAGCCCCCAGAATAAGTCCTTCCAAAACAGCATGGGGATCGCCTTCCATAATAGTTCGATCCATGAAAGCACCCGGATCTCCTTCATCTCCATTTACCACGACATAAACGGGCCGGCCCTTTTTTTCAATGGCTAAGAGTGCGGACCTCCATTTTCGTCCTGCCGGAAAACCGGCTCCTCCACGACCTCTGAGACCGGAAAGTTCAACTTCTTGGACAACCTGCTCCGGCGTCATGGTGGTCAGTGCTTTGGCAAGTGCTTGGTATCCGCCGGCCATGATGGAATCATAGAGATTGGTCGGATCAATTTTTCCAATATTATGAAGCACCTTTCGGTCTTGATATTTATAAAAAGGGATCTCTTCTTCATGTATTATTTTTTCACCGGTTTGAGGGTCTTTGTATAACAAACGATTAATTATCTCACCCTGAACTATCGTTTTTTCAATAATTTCACCAACATCCTTTGGCTTTACCCTCTGGTAAAATATCCCCTGGGGACGAATCAGTACCAAGGGGCCTCTGGAGCAAAAACCCTGGCATCCTGTGGTTTTAATACCGGGAATAACCTTTGCTTTTATCCCTGAAGCGTCAAGGGTGGCTTGAATGGCATTACTCACGGCTTCACCGCCACTGGCAAGACACCCAGTCCCATGACAAACAACGATTTCCGGGTGATCAGGATCAATATTTCGTTCCAATTGTTCCCTGAATTTATTTAAGTCATCCAAGGATTCCAACCGACATGGGCCTTGTTGCAACGCCGAGCTTTGATTATGCATTTGGCTCTCCCATTATTTTGTCCGACGATAAATCTATCACTTTTCGCATCTCCCTTTCTAATTTTTGCATTGTTGCCCCGGCATGGTAATTCTCATCCACCACGGCCACCGGAGCAATGGCACATGCACCCACACAATTGACGGTGCTCAAAGTAAACATCATGTCATCAGTGGTTTCTCCCGGTTCAATTTGAAGTTTTCTGGAGAGTCCATCAACCAGTTGCTGTCCCCCATTAAGATGGCAGGCGGTTCCGAGGCAGACTTTAATTTCGTGTTCCCCGGGAGGATCTAACCGGAAAGACTGATAAAATGTTGCTACAGAATAGGCCTGACTTAACGGGACCTTGGTATGCTCGCTTGCAAGAAGCATGGCCCCATAAGAAATGTATCCCTGCTGGTCCTGGATATCCTGAAGCAGGCCAATCAGGTATTCTGGTTTTGGTGGATATTGATCCATTAATTCATCAATGTGTTGGTCTGATGTAGTCATTTTATTTCTCCTTTGTTTTTATGTTCACCTGATTGGACTTTGTTTTAAAAGTTCAAACATTTTCATTTTTCGCCAAAGCGAAGAACGGCTGATTCCAAGCAATGCCGCCGTTTGCGCTCTTTTATGGTCGGTTTTAGCCAATGCCTGTAAAATTTTGTTTCTTTCCGACTTAGGCTGGCCATATTTTATGGGATTTTTGATGGAATCAAATTCTGTGCCTTCCGGAAGGTATCTTGAAAAGATAATGGGTCCTTTGACAAAAACAAAAGCATGCTCCATGACCCTTTCCATTTCTCGGATATTTCCAGGCCAGGCATAGGTTGAAAAAAAAGAGAGCACTGCCGGATCCACCAAACGGACTTGTTTGTTATATTTATGGTTGAATTTTTTAATAAAATACATGACCAGCAAGGGAATATCCTCTGTGCGGTCCCGCAACGCAGGAAGATGGATAGGGACTGTCCTCAGCCTGTAATAGAGATCCTCCCTGAACTGTCCGCTCATTTGAGCCGCTTCCAGATTCTGATGGGTGGCGGCCACAATTCGGGCAGTTAGTTTTATGGGCTTATCACCACCGACCCGTTCAAATTCTTTTTGCTCTAAAACCCTGAGCAATTTTACCTGGAGAAATGGCTTCATATCCCCTATTTCATCAAGAAAAAACGTTCCATCGGCAGCCAATTCAAATCGACCTGGTTTTGATTGTTCAGCCCCTGTAAAGGCACCTTTTTCATGACCGAATAGTTCTGACTCCAGAAGGGTTTCAGACAGGGCGGAACAATTTACTGCCTGAAATGAATTACTTTGCTGCTTTGACAGGTTATGGATGGCCCGGGCAATCAATTCTTTTCCAGTACCGCTTTCTCCTGTAATCAAAACGCTGACAGGGCTTTGTGCAATATCGGGAAGTTTGTCAAAGATTCTTTTCATAACTTTGCTGTTCCCGACCATTCCTTCAAAGGTTTCCAATACCTGGAATGGTATTGTTGTTCCCAAAGATTTACGGGTCAGTGAAAAACTTTCAATTCCGCCAACTATCATTCCTTTTTCATCTTTCAACGGGGCAGCATTAACAAGAATTTTTTGAATAGATCTGTTTTTATCCACAATGGTCATAACCTGATTTTTGCAGGGCGCGTCTTTGTTAAATATATCTGCAAAAGGGCATTCCTGCCTACACTGACCTGACTGAAAAACCTGCCAGCAATATTTTCCGATAATTTGCTCTTTTGTAAAGCCGGTCAGTTGTTCAGCCTGCTTGTTAAATGTTTTAATTCTCCACTGGGTATCAATAGTAAAAACCCCTTCCGGCAAATCATCAAAAAGATGTTGATAATTTAGACGGGGAAGGTATGTCAATTTGGGAGCGTTGACATTTGAAACAGGTGTTTCATTCCTTACCTCAAACCTGATTATGACCCCTATCACTTCCTGGCTTCCTGTGAACAAAGGTAGCACACAAACCAGACATGGTACCTGTTTGCCGGTTTTATGAACAAGGGTAAGATCAACATCATCCAGAGAAATACCTTTGTTTAAAACCTTTTTCAGTAATCTGTCCGCAGCGCCAAAAGAATCTGTATGAAACAAATTTTCCAACTTATAGGGCTTGCCTGGCTGTGGCGATATTCCCAAGATCTTGCATGCCATATAATTTATGCTCATAAGGCCGAATGATGCCGAAAGGATTATCATTCCTGTCTCAAAGGACTCTGAAGCCGTAGTATATGTATTTAGCATTTATAGCCTTCCTTCACTTTCTATGACCATCTGCATTTTTTCTTTGTAATTTAAAATACATCAATTTCTTCCGTCTGCTCCATTGCAAAGAATAGGCCAAAGAGCGTATCTATTTGAAATTATTGAAAATTTGTACGATTAAGTTTTATAAAATACAGGATGTATGGTTCAGGTGAAACGCGGAAAGGGTGCTTATGGAATAATTAGCTTTGCTAACTATCTGAATATATAGATAGAATATGCCAACACTTCAGCTCTGAAACAGCTGAAACGTTTGAAACATTTCAAAAACAGATCAATCTGAAAGATCGTATGCTTTCATTTTTCTCCATAGAGATGTCCGGCTGACACCCAGTAGAAGTGCTGCATTTTTCTTTTTGCCCTCAGCCTTATTGAGTGCTTGGACAATTTTTTCACAAGAGATGTGGATTTTGTTGTTATACGCCAAGTCCCGTACTGGCTTTTGAGAAAAACCATCGAGTTGAGGAAGAATGTCAAGTGGAATAACCGCTCCTTTGACAAAGACGAACGCATGTTCAATCGTTCGTTCAAGCTCCCTGACATTCCCTGGCCAGTGATAGTCTAAAAACAAGCTCATGACAGCTTTTTCCACCCGTTTTACTTTTTTTTTAAAAGTGACATTAAAGGCACGAATAAAGAAATTCACCAACAAAGGGATATCCTCTTTGCGTTTCCTTAAGGGGGGAATTATCACTGGTACTGTTCTTAATCTGTAATAAAAATCTTTCCTGAAAGAACCGTTTTCCAATGCCAGGGAAAGATTTTTATTAGTTGCACTGATAATCCTAGCTTCCAGGGAGATAGGTATTGTCCCGCCGACACGCTCAAATTCTCTTTGTTCCAGGGCCCTGAGCAATTTTATTTGAAGGCTTGGTTTTAACTCCCCGATTTCATCTAAAAAAAGAGTTCCCCGTTTTACCAGTTCAAATCTTCCCAGCTTGGTCTTTGTTGCACCAGTGAAAGCTGATTTCTCATGACCAAACAGTTCTGATTCCAGAAGAGTTTCTGCCAGAGCCGCACAATTAACAGCCACAAATGGATGTCTTGCCCTGGAAGAATTATTATGGATCGCCCGGGCAAACAACTCCTTACCTGTACCGCTTTCTCCGGTAAGAAATACATTTGCTTCGCTGGCAGCAATATCCGGAAGAATTTTAAAAAGTTTTTTTATTACGTGACTTTGGCCAATAATATCTGAAAAGGCATGGGGTTTTTTCGACGATTTTGAAGGTTTTATCTCTCTGGTAAGTGTTCGAAAAGTTTCAACCGCACCAACAATCAAGCCATGATCATCCCTTAGAACCCCGGTATTCACAAGAATCGTCTGTGGCCCGCCCTTTTTTTTAAAAATCTTGATATCCTGTTGAGTACCGGCTTTGCCTGTTTTAAGGGCATCTTTAAGCGGGCATCCTAATTCACATAGGTCTGAACGGAACACGTCCCGACAATAACGCCCCAGTACTTCCTGCCTTGTATATCCCGTGATTTTTTCTGCTGTTCTGTTAAAAGAAGCAATCTGCAATTTTGTATTTATAGTAAAAACACCTTCAGGCAAGGCTTCCAGCAAGTCTCTGTTATTTATAGCCAAGTCTGTGATATTCTCTTTTTGATCCGGCAGGGTATCTTCAAATCGCTTGAATGAAAGCACAACGCCCTGTATGGTTTTATGATCAAGATAGAGTGGATAAGTTGAAAACAGCATCGAGATATACCGGCCTGAAATTGTTTTTACCCGGGCAGAAATATGGTTATATACAGCACCTTTAGACAGGGTGGTATTGATTGCATCCTTAATGATCCCGGAATCTTTTTTTTGGATAAAATGATCCATCAAAAAAGGATGGCCATGTTTTAAAACAAACCCTAAGAATTCCTGTGCCTCATCATTAAAACTCATGATACCCATGGCAGCATCGATAACAACCAGGGCTTCTTTCGGCAGGGGTAATTCATTAAGTATCAATTGCTTTTCCACGGAATTGTTTTTTATTGCAGGGAGTTCCATATTGAAAAGTTACATCTTTTTAATTTGTCTAATAAAATATAAAACTTATTTATATACTGATAGTATTTTTTCATCAACTTTCTTCAAAGCTATTCACACTATACTAAATCAGGATAAACTTCCAATACAAATTTAAAAAATCAACAATTTTAAATATGACATTAATGAATTTGTCCACAATTGTTTCTCCAATTATTTGTAAAACTCTATGATCTAACTTTAAAAAAAAGAATGGTGATATTGTCATTAGTTGGTCAGGTTTGGGGGAACACTTGAAGGGCCAGAATTGAATCACAATTTTAATGCATTGCAAAGATGGTGATATGGTGCATGTGAGAAAAAACAATCGGCCCGACCCAAGACAACAGGAAATATATTCTATCTTGCGGATATGTTCTCACCCGGGCGAAACAGTCAAGGGTGTAATAAGTATGTAAAAGTAGTGCCATAATAAATATCAGTAGTGTCCGGTCCGATTTTTCCTTGTTTAAGCTTATAAGGAACTTCAAGAATAGTCCTGAATAAAACTCTCAAAATCTCAAATCAACACCTGATTGATAAGCAACGAGTCGCGTTTATGCAACCTTAAATGTATTTTTAGACTTGATATGTTTTCTATTAATAGTTTGAAATTACAAGACAATTATTACATGCCACAATCTTTTTTTATAGTGGTATGTAATTTGCAATGTCGTTATTAGAATTAAAAGAGGAACCATTATGCAACATGATAATATAGATTTTTTAAAGGATCATTCATTAAAATACATAGAAATGGCCTTGAGTACAGACCACATTGAAAAAGTTGCCCACCCTGATGGATATGGGACCAGGACAGGTGATTGTAAAGATACTGTAGAAATTTTCTTAACCTCTAAAAACAATATCCTTAAATCGGTTTCCTTCTGGGTTCAGGGCTGCATGAACACCGTCGCCTGTTGCAATACACTTGCAACGCTTTGTGAGGGGAAACCCATTGAAGAGGCATGGTGTATTTCTCCTGGGCAGATCACTGATTTTTTAGAAACACTTTCGCGGGATCATTTTCATTGTGCGGAACTTGCTGTGGGCGCTTTATATCTGGCTCTGGCCGACCTGAAACAACATTGCTGACACTCTACCACAGCGTATTTAGGACCGCGAATAATTGGGTGTTTAAACTGTTAAAAAAAGGAGATTACATTTTAAAATGACGTATATTTTATTGGTCAGCCAGAAAAAAAATATTTTTAAAGCACTTGAATCCGTGTTCACTGAAAATAAGATGTCTTTTGAATGGACAGACACAGCACAGGATGCTGTTGAACTGCTTGCTGAAAAAAAAATTGATCTTGTTATTACAGATGAAACTCTGCCTGACATGGCAGGCAGAAAACTTGTTGAGACCATTATTTTTAAAAATCCCATGATTGATTGTGTCGTCCTGAGTGCATTGACCCACGACGAATTTCATGAAGCTTATGAAGGGCTGGGTGTCTTGATGCAGTTCCCATTGGAACCTGATAAAACATCTGCGCTTAAGCTTCTTGATCATATGAATCATATTGCCCTGATTTCAGGCCAAACATTGGCATAACAAGGAGCATAGCCAAATGATTATTAGTATTGCCAGTGGCAAAGGTGGGACCGGAAAAACAACAGTGGCCACAAATCTTGCCTTGTGTCTTTCAAATAAAGCACAAATTCTTGACTGTGATGTGGAAGAACCCAATGCCCACCCCTTTTGATAAAAAAATTGCACAGATTTATTCCAAAGGCCTGATGATTGTGGACGAATTGCCTGAGTACAGAGAGTTTTTTTTGCTGCTGTTCCAAAAAATAGTGCAACTGATTGAGAAGGGAGGACAAAAATAAATGAAAGAACTGATCATATTGAGCGGAAAAGGCGGCACTGGTAAAACAAGCATAACATCCGCCTTTGCCTCTCTGGCAAAAAACATGGTGTTGTGTGATGCTGACGTGGATGCTGCCGACCTTCACTTGATTTTAAGCCCTGATTTTAAATTGTCTTATGATTTTAAAGGAGGTCATGAGGCTTTGATTAATCCTGAAAAATGCACTCAGTGTGGCCGCTGTATTGAGCTTTGTCGGTTTGATGCAGTTAAAGACTCATTTGAAATCGACGCCATTGCCTGTGAAGGGTGCGGTGTATGTGTAGATCTCTGCCCGGAAGAGGCTATTGATTTTCCTGAGACCCTTTGCGGACAGTGGTATATTTCAGATACACGATTGGGACCCATGGTTCATGCGAGACTGGGCATTGCCCAGGAAAATTCAGGCAAACTGGTTGCCCTGATCCGGCAGGAGGCAAAAAAAATTGCAGCCAGAGAAAACCTTGATCTTATCCTTACTGACGGCCCTCCCGGTATCGGGTGTCCGGTTATTGCATCCATTGGCCAGGCAAATGCGGTATTAATCGTTGCAGAACCAACGGTTTCAGGATTTCATGACATGGAAAGAATTGCAGAGCTTTCCAAGTATTTTAATATCCCGGCTATGGTCTGTATTAATAAATATGACTTGAACCTTGAGCAGACCCAAAAAATCGAAACCTATGCTCGAGACAATGATATTGCAGTGGTGGGTAAAATCTCTTTTGACCCGGCATTTACAGAGGCAATGATCCAGAAAAAAAACATTTTTGAATATAACAAAGACTCACAGGCTGCCACTGAAACACGGCAGGTATGGGATGCCATTGTGTCCCTGCCTGCCTTCAATGCGCCTGTGAACAATATACTACAACATTTATAGGAGTTAATAAATTATGGAAAACGGAAGAATAGCAATCCCTTCAAACGATCAGGGCGGACTTGATGGAACAAGATCCGGTCATTTTGGACACTGTGCTGTATTTACACTGGTTGATGTTGAAAATTTTGAGATTAAAGAAATATCCATTCTTCAGAATCAGGAGCATGTTCAGGGCGGTTGCATGGTGCCGGTCAATCTCTTATCGGAAAACCGGGTCACCGCCTTGGTTGTTGGTGGTATCGGCATGCGACCACTCATGGGTTTCAGGCAGGTGGGCATTAATGTATATCATGATGATCGGCGTGGGCAAATTAAACCGGTTGTTGAGGATCTGATAGCAGGAAAACTGTCTGAAATTACAAATGACCAGGTTTGTGGAGGCGGAGCACAATAAGCATTAACCTCTTAAAGATTATAGGTATTGCCTAAAAACTAATGGACAATAATATAAAAACAGATCAGGCCTGCGAAGTAACCTTTAATATCGTTCAAAACGGCACATTTGAAATGACTCTGGAAACAGGTGTTACAGATAATAGGCCAACTTGCTCGATCTTAAGGGTTACATACAAATATTTGAATCATTTTGAACAATATAACGTAATGATTGATATAGATCATCCCGTTAAAGATAGTGCCGATATTATTGATTCTCTGGCGTCAATAGGTCTTATGCCGGAACAAGTAAATATCATTATATTAACCCATCTTCATCCTGATCATATAGGCCATAAGGATCTTTTTCCCAATGCCGTTTTTATATTTCATGAGGCTGAACGATTTGCATTTTATTTTAAGGATAACCAAACCTTTAAATTAGAAGGAAGTGCCATCTGGAGAGTCGGTAATCAAAGTTGGCCAGAATATATTGATTATACACCAGATTTAAAAAATTTGAACAATGATATATATATCCGGCATTGTTCCGGACATTCAAAAGGATCGATCGTGATTTTTGCCTGTATTAACGGGCTGGTTCACGCATTTGTCGGGGATATATTTCTGAACAAAGAATATTATCAAAATTGGCAGCCTCCCGGCATGTCATGGAAACAGGAAATGATATTCCCACATATGAATTTTATAAAAAATAATGCAGATATCATCATACCAGGGCATGGTGAACCCTTTAGGATAGGTGAATGACTTTTTAAACAAAAAAAATAGATTTAGCAGGGCAGGTAAAAATATCCTGCATTAAATAAAATTTTATATTTTTTGAGGAAAAATAAAATGGAAAAACTATTAATTGTCGGATGCAAGAAAGCAATGGATGATGTCTGTATCGGCTGTAGTCGATGCATGGTCGGATTTAACAAAAGAGCTGGTGAGTTTGAACGATACAAAAATCAGGAAGATCAGATTATCGGGTTATTAAATTGTGGTGACTGTCCCGGTGCAACTATTGTAACCCGTCTTGCCCAGATGAATTTATGGAACAATCCAATGCAAGAAAAGGTAACCAAAATACATGTTGCGCCTTGTATCACAGATCATTGCCCTTATAAGGAAGCTATTATAAACAAGATCAAAGCAAAATCAGGTGTTGAAGTTATTGAAGGGACTCATCCTTATAAACCTGATAATATTTTTGCTTAACCATATATTAATGTTGCATAAAAAAAATGCCACAGAGAGGCAAATGCATTGTGGAAAAACAAAGTAAGGCCCTTGGGGCAAGTTATCGGTATTTTGGTGTTAGATATTTACTAACGCCAAATATTCCCAAAAAGGAGGTTCCAATATGAAAATAGCAATCACATCCCAGGGAGAAAATCTGGATTCCCAGATTGATCCCAGATTTGGAAGAGCTGCTTATGTTATCATTGTGGATACAAAAACACTTGAATTTGAGGTATTTGACAACAATGAGAATAAAAATGCGTTTAAAGGTGCCGGGATACAGGCTGCAGTAATGGTAAGTGATAAACAAGCAGAAGTTTTGCTTACGGGTTTTTGTGGACCTAATGCCTTTAAAACCCTTGAAGCAGCCGGCGTAAGAGTGGTAAATGACCAGGCCGGCCGGGTGATTGATGTTATCAAGAAATTCAAACAGGGCAATGTGGTCTTTGCTGATGGTTCCAATAAAGATGGTCATTGGTAGAACTATAATGGGAAACGCCTGTCTGTAATTCCTGCGGTAGTTTCAACCTGAAAAACAGATATCAGCACCCTCATCCATGTCAGGCCAGGTCCAAAATAGCCGGCTGGATTTGAATGGTACAGCCTGTTGCGGATCATCTCCTGGAAAAGCAGAAGGTTGTGCCGGTCCAGGGAGCTGTTGCGGAAAGGTATTTTAATCATGAACAATCTTGATGAATTTATTGATAACCTTCAAGCTGAAATCTTTGATGATGCAAAGCGGGCTTTTGGAGAAAGAGGATTCCAGAGATGGCGTAACCCAAAGTTTAACGGGCGAATGGAAGATCCTGACGGATATGGCAAAGTTACAGGTGAATGCGGTGACACCATGGAAATTTTTTTAAAATTTGAAAAAAACAGGGTCTCCAATGCCTCTTATTCTACCAATGGCTGTGCCTCAAGTGCTGTCAGCGGTTCCTTTGCATCAGAGTTGACCCTGGGAAAAGACCCGGATGGGCTTGCAGATATCACGGCAGAAGATGTTTTAAATGCTATTGGCCGACTTCCTGAAGGAGATCAGCATTGTGCAAGGCTTGCGGCAAGAACCGTCCAGAAAGCATTAACCCATTACATGTCACATCTTGTAAAAAAACCAAATAGGTAATAAATCAAAATGCAATTGAATAACTTTTTTTTACTCGATGATCCAGTTTTTAAAGAAAGAAGGCTGGTCAAGTCGATGGTATAATATCACTCCCTGAGTCATATCTCATCCATTCGATTGGCCAGCCCTGCAAAAGTACTAATAAATCAAATTTTATTTGAGCACAAC
>JAAELK010000203.1 GCA_024226935.1 Desulfobacteraceae bacterium | reverse complement strand
ATCTTAATTGCCAGCATAGAGGATCTCCTTTCTTTTTGGGAAAAAAGTTAAAAATTGCTGTTTGGGAGGTTCTCTATGCTTCTACTACAATTTTAACACCTGACAAATCCTTTTTTGAGCTAACCGCGGGGTTTGAGGGTTACAAATTATTTATTCAAACCAATTTGAGAGGTTAAAATGCCGGAAACAACAAAAATTACCATTGATCCTGTAACCAGAATCGAGGGACATTTAAAAATAGAAGTGGAAATTACAGACGGCAGGGTAACAAATGCCTGGAGCTCGGGAACATTATTCAGGGGAGTTGAGACCATCCTCCAGGGAAGAGAGCCGGAAGATGCCTGGCTTTTTACCCAGCGGTTATGTGGTGTGTGCACCTATGTACATGGAGTATCTTCGGTGCGTTGCGTGGAAGATGCAGCAGGAGTGAGTATCCCGGATAATGCACGAATTATCCGTAATCTTCTCATGGGCGGATTATACATCCATGACCATCCGGTCCATTTTTATCATCTCCATGCCCTGGACTGGGTGGATATAGTAAGCGCTTTATCAGCCAATCCAGGAGCTGCAAAAATTTTAGCCGATACCATCTCACCATCGGCGCCCACCATCGATTTTGAAGAAGTTCAGACCAAACTTAGAACTTTTGTAAACAGTGGACAACTGGGACCTTTTGCGGGCGGGTACTGGGGACATAGCGCTTATCAACTGACACCGGAAGAAAACCTTATATATGCCGCCCACTATCTATATGCCCTCCGGGAGCAGGTAAAAGCTGCAAAAATGCATGCCATTTTCGGAGCAAAAAACCCCCATCTCCAGAGTCTGCGAGTGGGAGGCGTCACCTGCGAAAAACAAGTAACATCCACCCGGATCAATGAGTTCAAAACCTATTTGAACCAATTAAAAGATTTTATCGATCATGTTTATCTACCCGATGTCAAATACCTTGCATCAAAATATCCGGAATGGGCTTCTATCGGAGGATTCAATAATTATCTGGCCTTCGGAGAATTTCAAAACGGCAACTCCCCCTGGGATAATTATCTGCCAGGAGGAGTAATTTTGAATGGAAACCTTGCCGAGGTCAACGATGTGGACCTGTCAAAAATCTCAGAGCATGTGGAACGAAGCTTTTATGCCGGAACGTCGGCAAGACATCCAGCCAGTGGAGAAACCATTCCAAATTATACAGGATATGATACAAAAGACCGGTATAGCTGGCTAAAGGCTCCCCGTTATAATGGTGAACCCATGGAGGTGGGTCCCCTGGCCCGGGTATTGACAGCCTATGCAAAAGGACATACCGACATGGTCAAACTTGTGGACGAACTGCTCACGCAATTGGATTTAACAATGGACAATATGCATTCCACCCTTGGCCGGGTTGCAGCAAGGGCCCTGGAAACAAAATTAATTGCCGACCAAATGGATAATTGGTTATCCCAATTAAATACCGGGGGCAGTTTTATTGTTTCTCCCGATATTCCAACCACCGGGGCAGGAGCTGCCTTAAATGAAGCTCCCCGGGGAGCACTGGGTCACTGGATTAATATCGATGACCGAAAGATAGCCAACTACCAGATGGTGGTCCCCTCCACATGGAATCTGGGACCAAGATGCAGCGCAGGTAAAAAAGGCCCCGTGGAAGAGGCGCTCATGGGGACAATGGTGGTAAACCCGGAAGAGCCGGTTGAAATTCTTAGAATCATCCACTCCTATGATCCCTGTCTGGCCTGTGCAGTACACATCATAGATACGAACCAGGACAAAACCTACACAGTACAGGTAATTAAATAATTTAATGAAAAAAATACTTGTTTTGGGAATAGGTAATATTCTATTAAAAGATGAAGGGGCAGGTGTCCATCTGGTCAACCATCTGGAAAAAAATTATCAATTTTCCTCAAATGTTACATTGTTGGATGGGGGTAGCCTCGGAATGAGGCTCATCCCCTGGATTTGTGAAACTGATGTATTAATTATAGCAGATATTTTTGCAGGCAGTGGTAAACCTGGCAGTATTTACCGGTATAATTATGATGAACTCAAGGGAAAAATATCTGCCAAAAATTCCCTTCACCAGGTGACTTTTCTGGAAACCCTCGCCACTGCAAACTTAATGGAAATTTTACCGGAAAAAATTATTATCCATGGGATACAACCTGCTGATATCAGCCCCTGGGGCACCAAGATGACCCCGGAACTGAAAAAAACATTCCCAAAATTTATTGGGGCGGTCGTAAATGAGATCAGGGCTGTCGGAGGTGGGAATCCATTATCTTCCCAGGATCAGTATCCTTTATTTTGATTTTTTGACAAACTTGGTCAAAATCACAATTTGTTGACCATTAACACGGCCCTCAATCTGCTCATGGTTATCGGCCACAAGAGATATTCCCCGGACAGCAGTACCTCGTTTAGCCGTAAAGCTGGTCCCTTTTACATCCAAATCCTTAATCACGGTTATGGTATCTCCCGCCGCAAGTTCGACTCCGTTACAGTCAAGATATTTGGCAGCAGATTCCTGCCTTTCTCCTTCTCCCGTGGCCCGGGCCCAGGCCAGAGTTTGCTCATCAAGATAGAGCATATCAAGCAGATCCCGGGGCCAGCCTTCAGCACTCAGGCGTTTTAGCATTCGCCAGGCCATAACCTGCACCCCTGGTTCCTGGCTCCACATGCTGTCATTAAGACAATGCCAGTGATGAAGATCCATTTTTTGCACACCCTCAATTTGTTCATGGCAGGTCTCACAGATCAATATGCACCCATCGGCACCGGCAGTTTTTTTAGGCGGAACTTCATACACCCCTAAACCTTCAGTTACACCGCACAATTCACATTTAGATTCACTTCGATCATATAATATTTTTTCGATATCCATTATTTTTATTTTCCCAAAATCAAACATAGTATGTCGATCTTTTTATACCAATTAATTTATTTCCCCGACCTGCATAATTCTCAAATCCAGACCGAATATCCAAGGAACAAGATAATCAGTTCCAGGCCTAGTTCAATGGCCTGTATTTTCTAAAAACCTTAACAACCCGAACCGGGATATTTTTTTTGCCAGGGGTATTTATTCCATCAGGCTGTAAAGAAGTCGAATCTCTTCTTTCCAGATGGATTGATCCGGTGTTTCAAGGACCATGGGAATATGATCAAAGCGCGGGTCATTCATGATAAATTTAAAGGGTTCAAGCCCCAAAGATCCCTTTCCAATACTCTCGTGCCTGTCCACCCGGCTTCCAAAAGGTTTTTTTGAATCATTCAAGTGAACAGCTTTCAGGTAACCGATACCCACAAGATCATCAAACTCCTCCAGGGTGTTTTCAAAACCCATGGCTGTTTTAATATCATATCCGGCGCAATAGGTGTGACAGGTGTCCAGGCAGATCCCGATGCGGTTCTTGTCCCTCACCTGCTCAACGATTCGGGCCAGGTGTTCAAACCGATATCCCATATTGGTGCCCTGGCCAGCGGTATTTTCCATAACCGCCATGACACCTGTTGTCTGGCCCAAGGCCAGATTGATGGATTCAGCAATCCGATCCAGGCATCTGTCGGGATCAATTTTGTTCAGATGGCTTCCCGGATGAAAGTTCAGGTATAAAAGCCCCAATTGCTCACAACGCTGCATCTCTTCAAGAAAAGCGATCCTTGATTTTTCAAGGGGCTCTTCTTCCGGGTGCCCAAGATTGATCAAATAGCCGTCATGGGGGAGAATATATTTAGGATCGTAACCGGTGCTTTTGCAATTTGCTTTAAACTGACTAATATTTTTCTGGGTCAAGGGT
>JAAELK010000202.1 GCA_024226935.1 Desulfobacteraceae bacterium | reverse complement strand
TCTCCGCTTGCCTGAGCCATCCCGTTCATTGCTGATTGCATTGGATTCTGGATCGTATACGTCATGCTTTAACTCCTTTTCTATGAAAACAAATATTCTCCAATATATTGTCCAACTGGATCATATTCACCAGTCCCACCAAGAAATTCAGGTACAGTTTGAGCAAAACCTTTCCCCACTACTCCCTCTGCTTTACGGAGCAATCCGGTTGGGTCTGTAATTTTATCGAAAATCTCAGTGCCTTCTTCCCCAAGGCCCTTTTCTATCAATGAAGTCATCCCAGGAGTAGCCCCACCATACCGGAGTACACCACGGGCATTTCTTTCATGAGTTTCATTAGGATCGGTAATCCCGGCAATTTCATCGCCTGTTATTTGATCAGCAGCAACTAGCGCACCAATACCGCCAACCCAACCCATTGTACCGGCTGCTGCTGGCACAGCTGTTGAAACAGCTTGAGATCCGCCATATATGGTGCTGGCGGTTTCAACAGCATTCGGCCCCTGGGGAGCATTCGCCGGGATATTTTGTCCCATTCTACCGTAAGTTCCAGATGCCTGGGACATACCGCCCATTGCTGATTGAATTGGATTTTGAACTTGATACATTTTTAATACCCCATTGCGTTCGTAAGTCGTCCGTAGTTTTCCTGTTCTGCCCCGGTCCTTGCCTGGGTTCTGGCCCCTGATATCGTTTTTGCCCGGTTTAAAGCATTGGTATTTGTCATTGAAGCAAACTTGCCTGAATTAGGATTAACCCCCATTTTTGCAGCGTCCCGGCTCATAATGGCATGGGAACCGGCAAAAGCCTGGGCAGCATCCGCTCCTGCTTTGTTTGCCCTGCCTTCCACATCAACACCTTGCAACGATTCTTTAAAGAAAGCATTCCGGACAGGGGTCTTTTCACCGATTGCAGTAAGACTGTCTGTAATCTGAGCCTTAGCCAAATCTGTTTGTCCTGGAAGCAAAGCAAGATTCGATTCATTGCTGGCTTTTTCAAGAGCAACCTGCCCCGGCAACAAATCACTTTCTGCCTGAATTTTTTCTTTTGCCAAGCCTGTTTCAAGAGGGATCATTTCCATATTTGCATTAATTTGTGCTTCTTCCATGGGCTTATAATTATTCTGCCAAAAATCAAAATATTCATCTGCCATACCCTGTTGAGATTCGGCAATCGCTGCCATTCGTGCATTATATGCAGCATCATAGGTGGCCTCAGAACTACTCCCGCCCTTAAAAAACACCTTTTTCATTATTTTTTCCGCTCTGGAAATCATGATTCACCTCTCGTATAGTAAATAAAGAAAGCGTCTTCGCTTATCTGTTTTTTGTCATTCCATATGGCCTTTGGAATCTTGCCGTATGTCTTGCCCCCACATTTTAGAGAAAATTTTACTGCCCGTTCATTCCAGGCCGGGACAAATCCTGTAAGAAGATCAAAAATAAAATTGCCGGCCTTATCTTTCATATGAAGTAAATCAGACAAAACCCATTCCCCCAGCTCAACAGACTTTCCCCAAAAATCTTTAAAAACACAAAAATGCTGTCTTGCTGTGTGATTTTCGAACCGGTTTAACCAAGTATAACCAACCGTTTCCCCGTCAACGATCATCAGATAAAAGAGGACCGCTTCATTTTTCATGGCTGATAAAAACTGATCATTGGTTTGGATCGTATCTTCATAAAAAACAATTTCATGAAGCCCGTCGCATACAGTACGGTCAAAAAGATTTTTAATCTTTGAGTCGGAGATTGTCCTTATTCCGTCTATTTTTGTGTATGGTAATAATTTAATGTTCATGATTTTCCTTCTTTTGGGAACCTGATTTTTATGGCTGCTTTTTGTGCATCCAAAACATCCAATTCAGCCTGTCCTCCCGAAACTCCTGTCCTAATTTTAAATTCAGCGTCCAGGTAATCTTTGGGGTCAGGATATGCCGCTTGTCGTAAATCTTTATAATTGGAAATACGCCAATCTATTACAGTTGTCGAAACTCCCACGTATGTGGTATCAAGGTATTCTTGAATAATGACATCAAGTTCTTCATCTGCTAAATTAATTGCCTTGAGGATGTTACCTACATATATCGCCATAAAAATATATCAACCTCGCTTTTTGATTGTTTAAGGTAACAAGAGCTTCAATTACAGGATCGTTATTTTCTTCAAAGATGTGTACTTCCTGAACCTCAGTTCTTTTCAATAATTGTTGAATTTTATCGTCCGTTGGTTCTGACCAGGACATAATTTCATTATTAATGGAGATAAGAACCTCACGGTCTGATTGCTCCATGAACGTATCATTGTCAGAATACATCAATCCATCATTGTCCCTTGGGGCTGGAATCGCCTGATATTGAATACCTAACGAATTAAGATATTTTTTATAAAATCTTACCCGGGCACCGCACATTGTAAGATTGGCAGCATAATCAATAGGTATCCCTTTAAATTGATAGTGTTCATAGATAGCCATGTAGGTTTTAAGAACCATTGCGTTTGCCAGGTAAGCTGTGGGGAATCGATCTGCTTGGCGTTGAACCTGTTTTTTGATGATACCAATATCTGAAAATTCCCGGAATCTGGCTAATTGATCATAGGGAGATTGGATTAAAAGGTAATCTACTTTACCCTTAAAATAATTTGCCCATTCTTCCGTGGAAATTACAGGCTTAAAAAGATGATGACGGGTAAACCATAAGCTTGTCAGAATTTCAGCAAAACCCAGAATATCCATTACCACGATATCGTTGTTTGTCTTGAGGAGATCAGCAAGGTCACAATACCCCGGGTGCAGATGTTCCTTTTTTTGTTTATCATCAATAAAGGACCACCCGACCTTTTGCCCTTCTAAAAGAGGTTTTAACTTTTCAAAGCTATCAATAATTTCCATTATGCCTCTCCTATAGCAAAGTAGCGACATGACCCTTCTGCGAGGGGGGTGTTGCTGACAAGAGCAGATGTATAGCTCGCCATTCTTGCAGCAAAATGATAACCACGGCTTGGAAAGATATTAAGATACCCAATGAGCCCCCCCATACAAGAACGATTGATAGAATATAAAGTTACTATCATCCGAAAATGAGTGATATCAGCACCTTGGGTACTAATATTAAAAGCTTTAGTAGTTTCCTGGTTATAAGATACAGAACTAAATATTTGCCAGGAAGTATTATGCCAAGTGCCGCTCATACAATATTGCAGCATAGCTTTTAAATGTATTGTGTATAACGTTGCGGGGAGTGTGCCAGTTATCTCTCCTTTAGGATTATAGGAATGACCTGCCGGTGATTGATAAGCTCCCGTCATACTAACAACAACAGACGCAGACCTCGTACCGATTTCAGTTGAGGGGAGCGCATATGTACCACTGGTCATCGTGGAAGCTGTGTTTGCTAAAATACCGCTAAGCACGAGATTAATGGCCTGGCCTCCCATCCCATCGGTTCGTTCAAGGCGGATTTTGGGGGTTATTTTGTAAATATGTGTATTGGTTCCAGTTTCAACTGGAATTGGTTCTGGACAAACAAGGGTTTGGCTGTGATTGGGTTGTGAGGCATTATAACAGGTCATATTTTCGGGAATGACAAAAACTTTCGGCGGATACGCCCAATAGCCAGGTAAAGTAAGAGTTTCGTTATTATTGCCAGAGCCGCACTCAAATCGTCTTAATGCTTTTGATGGTTGATGGCCTAAGCCAGCGCCTAACCAGGCATGATATTGTAAGTGACCGGCTGTCATTTCGACATAATCACTTACGCCGTCTTTGTTGCCGATTTGAATTTGTGAGCCTACATTGACCTTGCCCCCATCGATGGTGGTTGAATCATCTATGTGTCGAATATCCGCATCGTTAGTGGCCCCTTGTTCACTCCATGCTTCAGTATGAGCTTGAGTTGTTCCCCCAATTTGACAAAAATAGCTCTCACTCCCATCAAGGAACCCTCCGCCCGGCTCTGTATCTTCGACAACTGAGGCGATGATGCAGTCGTTACTATTAGGCGTAAATGGAAGAAACGTCTTGTTATTTGTATCTGTACTCCACTCACCATCTTCATATTTAGCCACCGCCCAGTCATGTGTCGTATTTGAGTATGATGGCCATTCAAATCTATCCGGATCAGACCCAACAAACATCAGGTAGAGGAGTTGACCCGCCTCCGGGCGACCGCCTTCACGATCTGTGTGGCGAACGCCAGCAGACGTATTATACTCTGTTCCGTCGGGATGAATAAATTTGCCGGAAGGACAATAAATCTCACCTGGTGGATCACTACCTGCGTTACCACCAGGTAGAACATCTTGATCAAAACCAAATTTTTCACCCTGCCATATCCCGCCTTTAGGCACACCGCCAACAGATTGTATATGATCCAAGATTGCTGCCTGTGCTGCATCGGCCTTGGCCTGGGCATCCTTAATAGCTCTGATCTCTTCATCGGACACAAGACCATCAGCATAAGCCTTGGCTTCGATTTCGGCTAACTCCGCTTTTGCTTGAGCTTCATTGGCAATGGCTGTATAATCAGTGGCATCTGCGCCGTCAGCGATCCCGGCCAACTTGTTACCTTCAGTTGAATTAATATCTTCAAGGCTGGAAGGAGTGTCATTAATAGTCGAATACGGAAGCCCTCCGGTAACTGTAAACGTTCCGCCATTTATCTCCGTATTACCGTTTTTTTCAAGCTGCCACCCACTTACCCCAGGTATATAATTGCTACTTTTGATTGTATGCCCAATAAAAACCTGACCTGCTGCCAATAATTCAGTAGTCAAAGAACCAGTCTGAATAGCCTTCGCTAACACTGATCCATCAACTACCTGATTACCATCAACAGCAATGGTTGGAACACCATCGACTTCTCCTACCATAAGAATACCAGATCGTTCCCAATAATTTGAGTCAGGAGGTTCATGGCTCTGGTAAGCATCTTGATATATGCTTTTCCATACTCTACCATCACTTGTTCTACATCGATCATTGAACGAATAATTGACTTCGGGATTATAGGTTTCTGGAAGCCCACCACTTAAAATATTAACAAATTCGTCAATGGTGTCTGACACTGAATCATCGCCTGTTACAACATATCCGCCTTGTATTTCGGATGGATACCAAACTGAATGTTTCCCAGCATAACTTATTGCCCGTAACCAGTATGTAAAGTCATGGGTAACATCAAATCCGGAGTGCTTGTATATCCCTGTTTTTCCTCTTAGTTTTTCCGTAACAGTGACAATACTTTCAAGCCATGCGCGATCCCGATCCTGACTCCCCTCGGCAATCCACACCTCAATATGGGAAACAATAGGATCTGAAGGATTGGTCCATGTCAAAGAATGAACGAATGGACCCCGGGTAATAATCAATTTTTTCGGGGGATCTGGTGTGTTTTGAGATTCAGAAGATGATTCCACTATTGGATAAGGATTTTTGGAAGAACTATTTAGAAACTGCTTAACATCGATACCAAGGTTCGCAAGTTCATTAATCCGCAAGGCTCTATTTTGTTCGTTATTTCTACCCTGCCCTGATAACGCTTCAATACAAGATTTAACAGCCGTTAAGAATGCTATTTGATCAGGCGGGACAGAGACGGGAATATTCGGGATGTTTGGATCAGCCATTTTCAAAACCCTTTATAACTTCAATGGCAGATCTACCGATTAAGATCCTGTCAACGGTTGCTTTGCCTGTTACCTTAAATTGAAAGGATTTCCCCCCGGGAACCTTAACCCTGAAAAGGCTATCATTATCAATAACTTTGGATGCAGCCAGCACCCCGTCAACATAAAAACTGAGCGTTACATTACCGGATACAAAATCACCTTTAACCATTCCCGCCATATGCGTCTGCCGTGATCGATGTTCAAATATTTTGGATGACCAGGTATAATCAATATCATTACCGGTTCCCCATGATACAATTTCCCTTACTGCACCCTTTTTTTGAATCAAATACAAAAGATCGGCATCCGGGGAATACTCCCCACCATAAATATTATCTGTTAATTTGATGGTCCGGTATTCTCCGGTCCCAAGGTCAATGATAAAACCGTTCGATGTTCCTGAAAAAAAACCAACATAGGACTGATCGTAATAAAAGCCGAAAAGGTTTTCAGGTGAGAGTGCCTTCCATTGTTTTTTTGTAAAAATCTTATCGGTAATCAATGCGCCGGCACCTGCCTCATTTATGTTATAAAGGCCATCCGGACTGGCATACATTACGCCACCTGGAATATTTACAATGGAGCGGATTGAAACACACTTTTGTTGATACCCAAGCCTTTGCAATGTCAGAGTTAAAGGATCTTGACCGATCAGCATGTACGGGACTGTTTCTGTAAGAGCGACCACAAGACTTCCTGTATATCCCAGGCCAACGATATCCGATTCAGTCGTAAGGCTGGAACTTGCTGGAAACGCATAAGGAATGAAAACCTCTGACGGATAGATGGTATTGCCATTAAACCCAAAAACCAGGCCATGGGAAGTTGCAATCAACCCTTTTAATTTTTCTTCAGGGGCAGTCCAATTTGTGGTTGATAGAACCTCCAATAAGTCATCATCTGTTTTAGAATCATCGTATTGGGCCGTATCCACCAACATTTCATCAACATACTGATATTCAGCACCAGCATTACCGGGATTTAAGCGATACATCCTAAAATGAGTTGTATACACTCCGTCTGCTTTAGAATCTGCAAACCCTGTCAACCTTGGAATAATACCAGCATAAACGTCAAAGACCGCTGTGGGTGGAGAAGGAGCAGACTCGACCTCGCTGCCATCCTCCCATTTTCCAACAATTGTATATGCATATGAAGACGAATGAACCACATCCTCACCCGCCGTGCCAACCAATGTTATTACCAAGGCATTGGTTGGGGCCGGAATACCCAAACGCCGGGTAGTCGTTGGAAAGGGAGAGGCAACCAACGATAAAGCAGCATTTGTCTCTTTCGGGTAACCGGCCCCGGTAAACAAAACTCTATTTCCGGAATCTGCCACAAGGGACTTGACCACATTTACGTTTTCTTCCCATTGAAAAAAAGAGTTGGAAGCATTGGTCAATTTGTGGATACTGGTCGTGCTTGCCCCCACATCCTGGACGGACAAAACTCCTTTTATAGGGTGCAGATTCCCAGATTCAAGGTCACAATTAACGGCACTGGCCGCATATTCAACCGGCAATAACTTATCAGCAACCCTGGGGATCTCTCCTTTAAATGTGCGGATATCGATCATATCCCCATTCTCCGGTCAATTCTTTTCTTGATCGGCCAGTTTCCCCGAAAAGCTTGTTTGATTGCTGAATTCACACCACCATCAAAAACATCGGAATGAACCATGACTAACTGGGGATTGCTCCAGGGTTTTACCGGCATGATCATAAGCTTGGCCTTGGCCCCGGCAGCAATGGCCTGATACCAATCATTATAAAGAATATCCGGTATGGATGTTGAGCCCCTTAACGGTTTTAAGGAAACATGAACATCCATGGTGTAATCACTGATTGCTTTTCCATCAAAAAAAATGGTGGTCCCATCATGATAAATTTCATATGCTGCAATTCCATCAACCACAATATTATCAATACCAACCAATCCAGTATTCACCGGGACAGTGATATCAATTGATTCAGCACCTTTTAAAACAGATTCAGTAAGCTTTGCCGTGTAAATGCCTGACCTTTCACAAAACTCAATGGCAGCACTCAACACTTCTTCCTTTATGACAACATTCGGACATCCAGGAACATCCCGAAGAACTGTAGTGATAAATCTATCCATTCATAACCGCCTTTAGGATCTCCCCGCCCTGGTATTTTTTCCCAAGAAGAGTATAAAAATTTTGTAAATGTTGAGTAGCCAAACCCATGGCCATATTTTCATTCTCCATGGACATGCACCGCCATAATAGATATTCTTTGATGGCCGGAATGTAGATATCTGACAGGGTAATGGGATCCTCAACCTTTGTTATCAATTCAACTGCCCTGGCATAGGACAATTCAATTTTCAGGGTACCTACCGAAGGCGTGGGATAAATCCAAAAGGCGGTTGGTTTTTCTTCTTCAAACATATAATGCTCTATCCCGGTTTCCGTTGTTTCAATCATCCACCCGGGAACAACCTCATCCATGATTTTTTTTTCAATCTTCCGGACAGGACCACCGGCAACATTGCGGGGAATATCAATAAACCTCACCCCACCACCCGGTATTGTCTGTGTTGCAGACTGCTCCAAGATAAATTCAGCCGTTACAATATTGGCATCAACTCCCAAAAGGATAACGGCGTTTTGGGCCTCCGTGACATACTTGAACAGGGTTTCATTTGTCCAGATAACCTGGTCAACGTCGTTAAGTTGCTGTTCGATATCGTCGGTAATTATGTCCGAAAAGATTGTCATTTTTGATTATCCTTTTGCCGGTACTGCTTTATTGAACCCATAAACCGCAGATTGAAGCAGGAACCCCAAAAGAAACCAGATTTTATCCTCAATCTTTTTCATACAGATTTCAGCACCATATTTTTCTTCATAATTGGCAGGGTCAACACATGCACTGGATTCAGTAAGAATAAATCCATTTTTTAGAATGCATTGAACAATGGTGGTTTTGCTTTTTGTTCCAGCCGGGGTGAGCGTTTCAACATGCATTGTCTCAATCATGTTTTCAACATCTTCCTGGCTGATCTTGTTCTTTTCCCCGGTGATACAAAAATTCTGATCATCAAATTGTTTTTTGGGACTCCAGGAAACATAACCGTCACTATATCGAACCAACATTCCCTTGGCTTTCGGGTCTTCATCTGCTGGAATATCCCAACCCCTAAACTTATTATATTCTCCAAGGGTCTTCTTTTTTGCGTCTACCATTTTAACGCCGATATATTTTCTCAAAATTCCTCTCCTTTTTTAAACCTGCTGGATTTATTCCTTGGCTCCGGTTTTAGTTTTGGACTTTTTGGATTCCTTAACAGGTTCGGTTTCCACAAAGGCAGTCGGGAACTCTTTAAGCAGATATTTCCCATCCCCCTTAGTGACTTCAACCGGCTTTTTACCCTCAAAAAGATATTCCTTATCCAATTCTGGCCGGGTAAGAGGTAAAATTTTTTTCTGGCCTGTATATTTTAAAAACATTCAATATCTCCATTTTAAATGTGTTGAAATGAGGTGGCAAAACACCACCCCATCCGGGTTTTACAATTATCCGTTGGGGTCAACACATGCAGTGTCAATGGCAATAACGCCAGGATCCAAATTGTTGAAGGTTGCTTTTTTGATACCGTAAATAGAACCAGCTGTGATTACCAATCTGTTACCACGATCATCAGTCTCTTCATTCCAAGAATACCGGCCATGATCACCATTTTTTCCCCAGGCTGCCATACCTGCATGGGCACCAAGGAAAAGGGCTCTGGCTGCATTAACATCTCCACCAGCCCCATAATCGTCAAACCGGATCACGTTTCGATGTTTATGGAGGATGACACCATTCCAAACACCCATGGCATTTTTGTAGATAACGGAACCTTTACCATCGGTATGCTTATGGATATCCAGCCAATCATTAGTCGACATGGAATTTCTCAAGGAAAACGATTGGAAAGTATGCATCAAAAGAACGAACTGCCCTGAATCACCATCAGAGAGAGGTCGAATCAAGGGGGAAGTTGTTTCTGCCTTTGCCATAGTCCTTTCAATGGTATTCAAGGTCATGACATCACCAATTTCCAAATCAGCTTTGGACACTGCCCTAACACCAGCATCATCACCATAAACCTGATAAGACGGTGCGGTCATAGTGTTGTTGGCCCGGCCAGTCCAATTAAGG
>JAAELK010000201.1 GCA_024226935.1 Desulfobacteraceae bacterium | reverse complement strand
GGATCTGTAACAACAGATCCAGAAGCCTTAAAAACTTGATCTTTTATATTTAAATCGATCTTAGTTAATTCAGAAATACAGTCAGGCAGGAAAATGGACAAAAATCTTTCACAAACCAGAGAGTATATATCTCTTTCGTCCATGGTGAGTTTATCAATATCAGCTATATTCCCGGTGGGGATAATTGCATGGTGATCGGTGAGTTTTGCATCATTTATATATTCTTTACCCAAAGACAACCCATTTTCCAATCTTTCCAGGGCGGTTTTAATAGATGGTCCGCAAAGGTCGGGAAGGTTTTCAATGATACCGGGTAACATTTCAATCATATCAGTACCCAAATGATTACTTTCAGTCCTGGGATATGATAAAAGTTTGGGTTTTTCGTATAATGCCTGGGCAATTTTAAGTGTTTGGGCAGCGGTAAGCCCCAACACTTTATTGGCATCCATTTGAAGAGTTAAGAGGCTATATAATGCCGGGGCTTTTTGCTCTTTAGTTTCACCCTCTTTTTTAATAACAGTGGCGGTTTTAGCATCTTTAATGGTGTCGTAAATGGCCATGGCTGCTTTTTTATCATCAATTGAGTGTTGTCCCTCAGTATTGATATATTTAGCCTTAAAGCCCTCTTTTATATCGGCCATTATTTCATAATAAAATTTTTCG
>JAAELK010000200.1 GCA_024226935.1 Desulfobacteraceae bacterium | reverse complement strand
CTGTGAAAAAACCTGTGCTGTTCTTCCCAAAATTGAAACAGCCACATCCCAGGACTGGGATGCAGAATATCTGGATCTTATTCTGGCAGTCAAGGTGGTAGAGGATATGGAAGATGCCATGGCCCATATTGCGGCCCACGGGTCCAACCACACCGAAGCCATCATAACCTCGGACTACAATAAATCCCGCAAATTTGTCCGGGAAGTGGATGCATCCCTTGTCATTGTCAATGCCTCAACTAGATTCAATGACGGAGGAGAACTGGGACTGGGTGCAGAAATGGGAATTTCCACATCGAAACTCCATGCTTACGGCCCCATGGGTATCAAAGAGCTGACCACCACTAAATTTGTAGCCTGGGGGAACGGTCAGATTCGAGGATGATCCTCCCGGGGGACACTGCCGGAAAAAATACTGGAATCAGAAATGATCAAGGGATTGAATGGACCAGTCAGAGTCTTTGATATCAGCCTTTAAAAAACTTATAAAGATCTTTTCGGTAAGACTTGGCACCTTGTCCTGGAGCTGGACCAAAGATATTTTGTTGATAACATCCTTTTTGGAGGTGGACACAGGTATTATCTCCCCCCTACCAATGGCATTTCCCACAATATGGGCTGCAATAACACCCATGCCCAAGTGATTTCGGATCCCGTTGATGACGGCCTGATGACTATCCACGGTCATAACCCGATTCAGGCCGATGGGAAACCGGTTAAAATGGTGCTTAAACCAGTTGCGCAGGGTCAGAGAAGATTTTTGATATGAAATAAACTCTTTTACGGCAAGGGTTTCAAAGGAATGGTCTCCTTTGATTTCCCGGTCATAATAGATTTTAGAACAGGCAAGAATCACCTCTTCTCCAAGCAGCGGTTCACTGCTGTAAATTCCAAAATCTCCCAACCGCTGATCCCGGGTTAAAAAAATATCCACCAGACCAAAATCCACTTCTCCGCTTCTGATCATGGGGAAAATTTTTGAAGGATCCCCCAGGCTCAAGGTAAAAATCACTTCGGGATATATTTTACGAAAGGCTGCAAATATAGCAGGGAAATAGGATTTTCCAAACTCAAGGGGGGAACCGATCCGCAACATGCCCATCGGTATTTGTTTTGCCAGGTTAATTTTCCCGATACCCCCTTCAAGGTCACGAATAAAGGGAGCAACAATATGGAATAACGCCTCCCCGGCGGATGTTGGCACAAGCTTTTTATGAAGCCTTGTAAACAGCTGGACCTTAAGTTCTATCTCCAGTTTTGCCAGGGACTGACTAACTGCCGAAGCTGTTATATTCAGTTCCCTTGCTGCCGGAGCAACACCCCGGGAAGCAAATACAAAATAAAACACCTTGATACGATTCAAATCGGGTAGCATTAGTATCTCTTAATCAAAGGATTAATTCTTTTAATTTTATTAATTATCAAATTTTACCTATCCTATCAATACAATAACAAGAAATTCGGAGGTGACAAAATGAAAAACAGATTCAAGAAAATATTTCGTGTATTGATTTACTTTTTTACACCTGAAGATTCTGAAAAACAAATTGACCACGGATTTATCTCCTTCAACATCGATTCCGCCAACCTGAACATTGGAACAGCCAAGGCAATTTTCTGGTTGATAAATACCATGATTTTGTTCTACCTTTTAACATTGATCTAAACTCAAAATCGGTAAAAACCTGGGGATTGACTCTGGAAAACCCAAAAGGATCAGAATAGGACAATTGCATATCCAAAAAACCGGCTATCACGTACAAATATGCCACAAAAGCCAGATTACCGATCGCTTGATATTTTTTCATTCTTCAACATTTTATTTCTTGCATTTTTTATCCACCCAATATAGTTAAACACTGTTCTGATAAGAAAAAAGAGTTTTTTATCAGGAAGGCAATCACAGATGGACAATGGGATCAGCTACAAGGGAGCAACTATATTTTCCAATATAATTTATGGAGGGCAATATATCAAATTTTGTGGGTAAATTAATAGGAACAATGCTACTGATTATTTTTGGTGGCGGTGTTGTTGCAGACCCCTTATACATATGAATTGTCAAACAATTTAAATTTTTTGACTCCTTTCGTTCTGTTCTTTTCATTATGTATGTATTGAGAGGTATAGATGAAAAAATTTTTGTTTGTGTTGTTTGCAATGTCCATGGCTCAATTATCATATGGGCAAACAGTTAGTGATACTTTATTTACAATTCAATTTGACCGCACGGAGCAGGGAATAGATAACGGGAGATTTTCTACAGCCCAGGGCAACGATGGAAGAACGATCGCCTGCCCCTCTAACAACTGGTATACGCAACAGGGCGATGACGACAGAATGGTTGCCTACCCCGATACCGGGTGGTATACAATACAGGGCGATGACGGCAGAATGATCGCCTACCCCCATTCCGGATGGTATGCAAGACAGGGCAGTGACGGCAGAATGATCGCCTACCCCAATTCCGGGTGGTATGCAAAACAGGGCAGTGACGGCAGAATGATCGCCTACCCCAATTCCGGGTGGTATGCAAGACAGGG
>JAAELK010000199.1 GCA_024226935.1 Desulfobacteraceae bacterium | reverse complement strand
GAAAGTAGCGACACAATAGCAAAATTTTCTCATGGGTGAGAATGGGCTTCAATGACCCGTCGGAACTCATGAGGAGATTTTGCGGTGAAGCTGAGAAATCTTTTTAGGAAAAGGCGACAACTTGCTTGACACACACCGGTTTTCGGCTAATACTTCTGCTAATGCTAAATGCATCAACAGGATTCACGTATAGGGGACTTACACCCCATAAGTTCACGCCCATGCCGGGCGTACACAAGCAACATGCACCGAACCCCAACGGTGATGTTGAGTGTTAAACAGCATGCAAAATTGACTCTTTTCCAGAATTTCGAACTCAATGCCTGTTTCTTCTCTTCCACAAAACCGTTGCCAAAACCGCCTGGTTAGTTTATTTTGCCCAGGCCACGGCATAGGACAGATGCTGGGATTAATATCAGATGAAAGGCTAAGCTCCAAATGAAAATAGAGACCTTAAACCAGGTTAGAAGAAAAATAGAACTCACCATCCCGGCCCGGGAGGTGGATGCTGTCATTGATAAAGTGGTAGCGCGGTATCAGAGCCAAACCAGCCGAAAAGGATTTCGCAAAGGCAAGGTTCTTTTAAAGAGCATTGAATCCAGATTCCGGGATGAGATCATGGCCCAGGCTGGGGAACTGCTTTACAACCAGCACGCCGGAGCGGTCCTGAAAAAGGCGAAACTCTCACCGCTAAACCGCTTTCAGATTTCTACAGCCGGACCGATTGAGCGTGGGAAGGACCTTACCTTCTCTTTTGTGGTAGAAGTCCTGCCTGATTTAGATTTGCCCGAATACAAAGGCATGAAAATTAGACAGAAAACACCAACAATCACTGACGCAAAGGTGGACGAACTTGTGGCGGCATACCAGGAAGAATTTTCAACTCTGGAACCAATAACAGAACCACGTGGACCTGAAAAAGGTGAAGTCGCTGAAATCGTCTTCATGGCAGATGGGGATTTTGCTTCCCTGTTCACCTCTGGAGATACCCCATTTCAGATGACCATGGGAAGAGACTTTTTTGCTTCCTTTGAAACCCTGATTCATACCCTGAAGCCTGGTGAAACCCGTACAGAAACACTGGATTTCCCGGAAGATTTCCATATCCTTGAGATGGCAGGGCAAAGCGCTGCTGTGCAGGTCACCCTTAAAATAATTTACCAGAAAATGCTCCCCCAGGTGGATGAAGCCTTTGCCATGAAAGTGGCCAATGTCACTTCTGTTGAGCAAATGCACGAAAACATTAAGCAGAGACAGCTGGCCAGGCTGGAGCGGGAGTATAACCAGGAAGCCAAACAGAGACTGGTGAAAAACCTTCTTGAGAAAATAGACGTGCCCCTTGCCCCAAGTCTTGTGCGCCACCATATAAATAAGGCAGTGGCATCTCACTTCAAACCCTTGAAAGCCGCTGGTGTCCCCTGGGAAGAGGCAAAAAAACAAATACTGGCCCTGGAGAAAAAACAAAAGCCTTTTGCTGAAAAGGCCGCTAAAGTCCAGCTGCTGATGATGTGCATTGCAATGAAGGAAAAAATCACCCTCTCTGAAGAGGTGGTTGGAAAACGGATCTACGAACTGGCTGCCCGGGACAAGAAAGATGTAAAAAACTTTATCATCCAGGCACAAAAATCAGGACGGTTCTCACAGATCAAAAAAGATCTGATGGTAGAGAAGGTTATCGACTTTCTCTACAATCATGCCTGTATTACCCCTGCCGCTTAATTCGGCTCAGTAACGTCCCCCTTCCCAGCTCCAGCAGATAAACCCGACAGGACAAAGGCCTCAAAATGTTTTGCATGAATCGTCTTGGTATCCCCCAGGACAGGATTGCAAAGCGCTTGGGGATAGACCAGAAGACAATTCATAATCATTTAGGAAAAATGCCAGTACTGGCAAATCTCCTAAATACCGATTTGTCCCAGGGGTTTACTGTGG
>JAAELK010000198.1 GCA_024226935.1 Desulfobacteraceae bacterium | reverse complement strand
TTTATTTTATCCGTCGGGGCTGGCCAACCGATGGATGAGATGCGACCTTTTAAGATTGTATTATACCATCGACTTGACCAGCCTTTCCATCTTTTAATGTGGACTTGTCATTACAAATAAAAAAACTGGATCATCGAGTAATAGATGCTTCTTTCAATTATATTGTCGAACTGGACGCCCTCAGGAATTGACTTATCAAATGTTGAATGGGACTGCCCTCCATGTGGTAGAAAAATAATTTCATAAGAATCAAATGCTTTAATAATGGTTTCTAAAGAAGGTACATTGGGATCATCTTTAGAGATCACTTTATCAGGATATAGTTCATCAAGCGTTTGGTTTATATCATCGATAATAGTATCAGTTATTTCTTTAAGATTGAAATAGATATGACAATGATATGGCTTAGCATTTTCATAGTTTCGGACATGGAGTTCTGTTCCTAAAAGCAAATTTTTAACTTTTTGTTTTGCCTCCAAGTAAATTGTTTTATTGATAGTATTGTGGTCGGTTAAAGATATTAAGAAATCAGATTGATTAGCTAACTTATCGATTTTTTCAAGTAAAGTATCAATGTCATAATTCGTGTTTAAGTTATTTGGATTTTCGGAAGTATGAATATGAAGGTCAAGATATATTGTGTCCATGATTAGTTGACGATCCTGTTTTTTGCTATCGAGTCTAAAAAAGAAATCAACTTTCAGATATAATACAACAGAACAAATAGCAAGTGTTTGGGGCAGAATATTAAATCAAGAGCAGGAAGTAGTCGCTTTTAGGTCAACCTAACTGTCAAGACAACTTCCATGAGAAGGCTAAATGTCAAGAGTTAATTTATTCACAAATCAACCTTTTTTTGTTCCATCCAACAAGTCTCGACCATCATGCTTCCATCCGCACTCTTTATAGAGCTGCCATTAGCTCCGGTGCATTTTAATATC
>JAAELK010000197.1 GCA_024226935.1 Desulfobacteraceae bacterium | reverse complement strand
TTTATTAAAAATACATATGTATATGTTGTTGATGTTTCTTTTTTTTGCTTCTTTTTTTTCTTTGTTAAAAACTTTAAATTTGTTGATAAGTTAATAAAAAGAATGGGGTAAACTATCGTACGTACAAGGTTCAAGACCTATATCCCGTATTAGTCCCCATTCTTTCAATCCTGGTTACGGTGACCAGATAGAATTATAGGTTTTCAGGCCTACTAAAGGTTTTAGTCCATGTAACCAAATTATATAAACTAAAAACAAAGATATGAAAATTTCAGATGTTATTGGGATCGATGTCAGCAAACTCACAATTGATGTAGTTGCCCATGTCAATCAAAAACATGTACAACTTGAGAACTCGAACAAAGGTTTCAAGGAGATGTGCAAATGGGCCTTGAAAAACAGCAGGTCTCCCAAGGGGGAAACCATGTTCGTTTTTGAACATACGGGCCTGTATTCCCATAACTTGGGGATTTACCTGGCCGGGCAAGGGATACCGTTCAACATTGTTCCCGGCCTTGAGATAAAAAGGTCGCTTGGGATCTCAAGGGGCAAGGATGACAAGGTCGATGCCACAAAAATAGCAAGGTACGGATTTCGCCTAAGGGATGAGATGGAGCCTTACCAGCTCCCTTCCGAAGACCTGGAGAAACTCAAGCGCCTGCTTTCGTTGAGGGATCGCTTGGTAAAACAAAATGCTGGTTATAAGGCGAGCCACAATGAATGGAAAAGGGTGCTAGCACAAAAGGGCGACAAGGTATTGTTCGATGTCCAGAAAAAGATGGTCAAATACCTCGACAAGCAAATCAAGGCCGTTGAAGTGGAAATGGCCACAATAGTTAAAAACAACGATAAATTGAAAAAGCAATACGACCTTATCACGAGCATTAAATCCATTGGCCCACAAACGGCATTGTTCATGATCGTATATACCGCCGGGTTCACAAAATTCAAGACTTGGAGGAAATTTGCCTCATACTGTGGCACTGCCCCGTTCCCAAATAGTTCCGGGACAAGTATCAAGGGCAAGGACAAAGTCAGCCATTTGGCGAACAAAAAGATCAAGAGCCTACTCGACCAATGTGCAAAGATCGCATTGATTCATAATACCGAGATGAAGCTCTATTATAACAGGAGGGTAGGGGAAGGTAAGAATGAAAAAAGCACGAGGAACATTATCAGGAACAAGTTATTGGCAAGGATATTCGCAGTTGTCCAAAGTGGAAAACCATATGTTGAAACGATGAAATTTGCAGCTTAGGGATTGTTGATATCCTCAAATAAAGGGATTCGGCCCAGGTGGAATTTGTTAATAACTTTTTTGAAATTCCCTTGTTTTAAACATAGAATACGGGA
>JAAELK010000196.1 GCA_024226935.1 Desulfobacteraceae bacterium | reverse complement strand
CGCGCCGAATTTTTGCGCACATTTGTCAACAATAAAATAACAATATTATCTATAAAATTAATATGTTTTACTTGCAATAACCTAACCGGACACTACTGAGAAAAAGTAGTTCTTGACAAATAAACCTTTGATTATTTATATCACCCAAGTAAAAATTGAATTGCGTGATATAAAAAAAGGTATCCCATCAAGGGAGCCATCCGATAAAAAAAAGCAGCCGGGGAAATGTATTCATTTATAGCTGACCACATCAAAAAATATAGGAAAACTACGATGAAATTGATTACCTTCATAACAGATAAAAATGAACAACTGATTGGTGCACTGACCAAAAATCTGAACAATGTTGTCGTTCTTGACCAGGCAAGTCAATTAATGGCTGGAAAAAGATATCCTTTTTTCACAGATATGATCTCTTTTTTACAAGGTGGCGAGGAAGCAAGACATAAGGCCGCAGAAATTTTGAAATATGTCGAGGATAAACCTCTTGAACAAATAGTATTGCCCCTTGATTCTGTTCATCTTCTTGCTCCTGTTCCACGACCGGAATCCATCAGGGACTGTATGGCCTTTGAAGATCATATTATTAATTGTATACGAGAAGTAGGATTTAAAAAATTCAGAAAATTTGATGAATGGCTGGAAAAAAAATTCGGAAGGAAACGAACCCTTGCCTTTAAATTAAATAAAGCCTGGTATGAAAGACCCATATATTATAAATCCAATCGTTTTTCCGTGGTTGGTCCCGATTCAAAAATAAAAATCCCCAAGTACTCACAAAAATTTGACTATGAACTCGAATGGGGAATATTCATAGGTAAAAAAGGTGTCGATATCCCCAGGGAAAAAGCCCATGAATACATTGGTGGCTACACGGTTTTTAATGATTTTTCGGCAAGGGACAGACAAATGAAAGAACAGGCTGGACGGCTGGGGCCTTCAAAAGGAAAGGATTTTGATACCGGCAATGCCATTGGGCCTTATCTTATTACACCGGATGAAATTTCAGATCCCTATAATCTTATCATGACAGCAAGCGTAAACGGAAAAGAAAGATCCCGGGGAAATTCCTCCGATATGCACTGGACATTTGAAGAGATGATTTCCTATATTTCCCAATCCGAAACCCTTTATCCGGGAGAATTCATAGGATCCGGCACCTGTTCCGGTTCAAAGGGAAGTGGTTGCGGCCTTGAACTATCCAGATTTCTTAAATCAGGGGATGTAGTTGAACTCATGGTAGAAAATATCGGGGTATTAAAAAACAGAATTGTTTGAACACTTTTTTACTTTTTTACAATTTGATCCTATACAATGAGCAAAGAGTATTATAGCATCGATTTTTAATATTTTATAAACCGGTTTAATAATGGATGCTCAAAAAGACAAATATTTTGCCCGGAATGTGATCGGGGTAACCTTTGCTGAGTTTTTATGGGGATTAGGATTCCCTGTGATAATGGAATCCACCTTTTTACAGATTTTTTTAAAAAATCTTGGAGCCAGCGATCTTCTCATAGGACTGGTACCGGCCATTTTGATGATGGGAATTTCCACCTTTCCTTTATTATCCAGTTATCTGACCAGAAATTATGAGCGAAAACTTCCTCTGGTCCTCGGCCTCCACCTGATATCTTCTCTTTCCACCCTGGCTTTTGGCCTCTTTCTTTTCTGGGTCAAGGACCCGACCCTGATCCTGCCGGTATTCTTTCTTTCCTACGTAATTTTTTCCATGTGTATTGGCCTCACCTTTCCCATCTGGCTCAATTTCCTAGTGAAAATTTTCTCTCCGGCGAAAAGTATCCAGGGGCTTTCCATAATGTTCACGGCCCAAAATACAGCCAAAATCATTGCCAGCCTGTTTATCATCGAGATAGTGGAATATTTTTCATTCTCCCTGGTATCGGCAGCCTGGATCTTTCTTATTTCCGGTATTCTATTTTTGGTTGGTTCCCTTTGTTTCCTGTTTACACAAGAACTGGTTTCTTCCAAGCCCCGAACATTTCGAGAAGATTCTTTTTTTCGCCATACCTGGAAAACCGTTAAAGAGATGACGAGTAATAAAAACCTGATCAAATATCTAATCGGAGATCTGGATCATTACATTGTACTCACTGTAATTGCTTTTTACGCCAACTATGCCACTCAATTTTTTGGTATCAAAGACTATACAGCAGCCGGACTTTTTGTCTGTTTTATCTATTCCGGCGCCATCCTGGCCAATATCACCCTGGGTACCATGAATTTTTTAAGCCTTAAACACAAATTTCTCTCCACTAAAATTTTCAACCTCATCCTGCTTTGTGTATTGATTTTTTCCCCGGGACTTACAGGTTTTCTTCTGACAAGTCTATTATTAGGTTTTTGCCGGGGTACCCGGGGTATTATATATTCCCCTGCAATCAAGAAATTTTCCAACCGCCGGGATGCCACGGCTTATTTTGCAGCAGCTCCCTTGTTAACCATCGCCTTTGGATCTGGATTTCCTCTGTTTTTCGGCCATATGCTGGACCGATTCTCCCATCTAGGCCATGGAGCATACCAACTCATGTTCGGAATCTGTATTTTTTTTGTACTCATCACCCTCATATTTGGATTTTTAACTGACTTTAACCCTCAACAGGAAGTAACCCATTGAAATCATACAGAGTATATCTGTTTTTATCTTAATTAATTATTAATAAAGGACATGTTTCATGGAATCCAACCCAGTTCAAAAGAAAAAGATTATCCGGTCATTTCTACGCTTTACCTGGCATAATCTCCCCATTATTCTGGTAGTATTAGTGACTGCCCTTGTGATCTTCCCGTTGACTAAAAAAATATCTGCCCAAAAGGCAGATCTTGCAAGAAAACAAACCCACCAGATGACGGTTGCAAAAAGATTAACCAATGTTGTCACCATGGAAATCCACCCCGGCCTGGTAATGGAAAAAATCAGCCTGCCGGGTGTAGCAAAACCCTGGATCTCTTTGAAGCTTGCCTCCGAGGTCAAAGGAAAAATTGTGAGTAAAATGATAGACCAGGGAACCCGGGTAAAAAAAGGAGATATCCTGGCCATCATCGATAAACGGGATTATCAAAATAGTTATGATTCCGCCATGGCCTCCTACGAAACTGCCCTGACAACAAAAAAGAGATTCACGGTTTTGTCAAAAAAACAATTTGTTACCCAATCACAATTGGATGACGCCGAGGCAAGGACCAGAACCACCAAGGCAGCAATGGACACCGCAAAGCTGAATTTAAACCGGTGCACCATCCGATCGCCCATGGAAGGAATGGTGGACCGGGTCTATATAGAGATCGGTGATTTTTTAACTATCGGCGCCCCCGTTGTTACCATTCTCCAGATCGATCGCTTGAAAATAGAGGTGGGCATACCCGAGTCCGATGTAGCCGCCGTGCGCAAGCTTAAAACATTCGATATGACCATTGACGCCTTGGGCGGCCAAGGCTATTCCGGAAAATATCACTATCTTTTCAGCACTGCTGATTCAATGGCACATCTCTATAATCTTGAGATAAAAGTGAACAATCCTGACCACCAGATCCTGCCGGACATGTTTGCCCGGGTTAACATAGTTAAAAACAAGGATCCCCACGGACTTGCAGTGCCCACCTATTCCCTGGTAACCCTCAATAATAAAACCGGTGTTTTTGTAGAAAAAGAGAACCAGGTGCGATTCAGACCAGTCACCACAGGATTTTTAGACGGTTGGAAAACCCAGATTCCAAAGGGGTTGTTACCGGGAGAAAATGTGGTGGTGGTAGGCCACAAGATCATTGAAGACGGTGAAACCGTCAATGTCACAAAAACCATCCTGAAAATGGAGGAGCTGATCCAATGATTATCTCCGATGTGGCTATTAAGAACAGAATCAGTGTGTTGGTACTGGTCTTTATCATCCTGGGCATAGGAATTTATACCTATAACGTACTGCCCCGGGAGAGTGATCCTGATATCACCATTCCCTATGTGTTTGTCCGAACAGAATACAGGGGAGTGTCGGCCTCGGATATCGAGACGGCCATCACCATTAAAATTGAAAAAAAACTCAAGGGTCTGGACAAGGTAAAAAATATCAGCTCGGTCAGTTCCCAGGGGCTGTCCCAGATTAATGTTGAATTTTTAGCCGGTACAGATATTGACGAAGTATTGGTCAAGGTCAAAGACAAGGTAGATGAAGCCAAAAATGATCTACCCACGGATCTTGAAAGCGATCCATCCGTCTATGAAGTCAATATTTCCGAAATGCCCATTGTAATTTACTCCCTTGCCGGAGACAGCGGCCCCAGGGTTCTAAAACAAATTGCAGATGATTTAAAAGATGAAATTGAAGCCGTGCCCGGGGTCCTTGAGGCTCAGATCACCGGAGGCCAGGACCGGGAAATCCGCATTGAAGTTGATCCGGATAAACTGGCATATTACAAGATCCCCATCACAGCTCTCCAACAAAGTGTGGTCAGTGAAAACCAGAACACTTCCGGCGGTGCCATCACCCTGGGCGATGGAAGATTCCAGGTCAAAGTACCGGGTGAATTTAAAACCCCGGAAGAGATTCTTTCCCTTGTGGTGGCTACCCACGAAAATAAACCCATCTATTTAAAAGATGTGGCCACTGTGGTGGATGGTATCAAAGAAGAAACGTCAATATCCCGGCTCAACGGAGTGGATTCCATAAATATCGCCGTTAAAAAACGAGTGGGGGAAAACATCATTTTTATCTCGGATAAAATCGATACCATTGTTAAAAAAGCAAGCCTTAGCTTTCCTAAAAACACTAGCATCACCAAATTGGTGAACAAATCAACGGAAATCAAGGCCATGGTGGCGGACCTTGAAAATAATATTATTTCAGGACTCATCCTGGTGGTAGCCGTCCTTTTTATTGCCCTGGGAATTAGAAATGCTCTCCTGGTGGGTCTTGCCATACCATTTTCCATGTTTCTCACCTTTATTGTGCTCCATGCCCTGGGCATTACCCTGAACATGATAGTTCTTTTTTCTCTGACCCTGTCCCTTGGCATGCTGGTGGACAATGCCATTGTAATCATTGAAAATATCTACCGATATATGCAGCAGGGCGTACCCAGGGTGGAAGCCGCCATGAAAGCCACAAGAGAGGTAGCCTGGCCAATCATCGGCTCCACCCTGACCACAGTGGCGGCTTTTTTCCCCATGATTTTCTGGCCCGGCACCATGGGAGAGTTCATGAAATATCTACCCATAACTCTAATTATTACCCTGCTATCCTCTCTTTTTGTGGCCCTAATCATCAATCCTGCCCTCTGCGCTTTTTTCATTAAAGTTCCACCGGGAAAGGCGCAAGACAAAACTATCTCAGCCGAAGAGATCCAAGCCCAGGGAGAAACCCCCATTGAAATAAAGGGTAAAGTTTTAAAAATTTATGAAAAGGTCCTCCTCCATGCTCTGGATCATAAAATCAGCGTACTCCTGGCATCCATTCTTGTCCTGGTTTTTTTAGTTCAGGTCTGGATGATTACCATAGGTATTGAAAAACCCGTGGAATTTTTCCCCTCCATTGATCCAGGATCGGTCTATGTCAATATTGACGTCCCCGAAGGGGCAGACCTAAATTTTATTGACCGCACGGTAAAAAAAGTGGAAATGGCCATTACCGGAAGTGACAGCCAAAGCTACCATAAAGCCATTGCCCCCCAAAAACACCGAAATGCCAACGGCAGTTCTTTTATGGCACCTTCCAATATCAATAATATCGAACATATTTATACCCGGGTGGTACAAAATGCAGGAAGTTCTATATTTGACTCCAACCTGCCCAACCATATAGGAGTCCAATTCATTGATTTTGAGGACAGAACCTCTCCCACCAAACAAGACCTAGAAGAGATCCGCAGGAGAGTTGCCCACATTGCCGGAGTCAAGATCACCGTGGACGAACAAAAGGAAGGTCCCCCAACAGGTCCCCCCATCAACATTGAAATTTCAGGAAATAATTTTAACATCCTGAGCCAGATTTCAGAAAAAATGCAAAAAATGATGGCAAATATTCCTAATATCAAAGATGTCCGGGATAATTACCAGGGGGGACTGCCTTCAATCCAGATAAAAATTGACCGCCAGAAGACTGCCCTGTTCGGCCTGACCACTTCCGCCATCGGCTTTGCCCTGAAAATCGCTTACAATGGCTTAGATGTCTCCACCTATTATGAAGGAGATGACGATTATGACATCGTGGTCAAACTGGCCGAGTCAGATCGCCAGGTAACCGATGTACTGCACAAACTCATGATCCCCACAGCCTCGGGTAAAATAGTCCCGTTAACCTCCCTTGCCTCCATTGAATACAAGGGAACCATCGGTGATATTGTCCGAAAAAACCATCAACGGGTTGTCACCCTCCAGGCCAATGTGGATGAAACAAAAATCACAGGAACTGTAGCAAGACTACAGGTCCAGAAAATTCTTAAAGAGATAAAACTGCCAACCGGCTATACATACAAATTCACAGGTGAAGATGAAGCACAGCAAGAGGCCCAGGTATTTTTGTCAAAGGCATTTATCATCGCCCTGGCTCTCATTTTCCTGATCCTGGTCACTTTGTTCAACTCGGTTGTCCAACCGGCCATCATTCTGACCTCGGTTATTCTCTCCCTGGGCGGAGCATTCTGGGGACTGGCCGTTATCAGCTCTCCTTTTGGGGTGATCATGACCGGGGTAGGAATTGTCTCCCTCGCAGGAGTGGTGGTAAATAATGCCATCGTACTCATTGACTATACCAACAAGTTACAAAATTCCGGCATGGGGATAAGAGAATCGATCATAGCCGCCGGTGCCACACGGCTTCGCCCGGTCATGCTCACGGCCATCACCACCATATTAGGACTTTTACCCATGGTTACCGGCATCTCCTATGATTTTCATGTCATGGCCCTGTCCATGACCTCTGAATCCAGTCAATGGTGGCGGTCCATGGCCATAGTTGTTATCTTCGGCCTCATGATAGCAACTGTCCTGACCCTGGTGGTGGTCCCCACCCTCTATGTCCTGATTGAAGAGACAAAACTCAAGTTTACCAAAGGGTTCACCAAAACCAAAACCTTTTTTTTGGACGAACCGGAATCAGACACCAGAAACTCAAGGATCACCAATGAAATAAATTAAGCAAAAATCACGAAGACTTCCGGTTTGTCTTCAGGGCTGAAGGTTAGGTGTTGCACCGGCCTTTAATCCGATACAAAAGACAAACCGGAAGACGAGTGATCTTATTTTCGTCCTACTTTGCTGCACTCATTGCCCCTTCATCAAGGACAGGCCGTTGTCCATGGGTAAAGGTTGAACCGCCCTCAATGATTTAAGCTTAAGGCCCTGGGTACCAAAATGATAATCCTTGAATTTTTTCAACGACTGGCCGTCTCGTTCACAATTTAATAAAATAGTCACTGTACCATGGCGCAGTGTAGATGATTCAATATCGGCAATGGCCTTGACCGTTTGTGGATAAATATAACAGGTATCTTCGGTATCACAGGTGATCGTCAGCATTGGTGCACCATCGGGCAATGCATTGGCCTGGAGACATTTTTTAGAAAAAAAACTCTCATGGGGGTCGGTATCGGCCCAGCAGATGCCTGTAAAAAAACATCCCAGCACAACTGCACAGATAATAAATCCCTTGGTCGATTTCAGATAAGAAAAACCCACAACCTCAAAAATGACACGCCCTGCCCTTCGGCATCCATGAAAAATTCCCATTGGTCTCCCCCAAATTTTTGTTCAGACCCAAGGCTATACTCAAACAGCTTTGGGTTCACATAAGGACCCTTTTTCCCCGTCGGAAGAACCGCATTTTTTACAATAATAGGCCGGGGCAACTTCTCTGGGCCGACAAATAGATTCGATACTCACACTCTGTTTATTGCAGGTATCACATATATAAAAGGAACTTATCTCTTTGCTGGTGGCACATATATCTTTTTTTTTGGAAGAAACCTTCCCACATTTTTTACATTGATAGGTGCTCATGATATCCTCTTTTTTTAATTAGATTCAATATCCAAGCGACATGTTAGTCGCGACTAATATTGCGTGCTATCACTTAAAGAGTTGCAACGATTTTTGATAAGTCAAGAAAATATTATGAACTATTACCAATGTGAACTTCAGGCGAACAATCCACAACTGCCTATCTCAATGATTCTGTAATGGATACTGTGCGATCTCCCATCATATTTACATAACTTGCCATTTCATTGTCATACCACCCATATATCACGGACTGGGTGACCTGGATACTGCCCACCTGATCCTTGATGCTGTCAAGGACCTTCTTATCGATACCCCGCATGTGTTCCAGATTAATATTAATGGCCCCGGTCCGGGTGTGGGTTTCATGACCTTCGATGACAGCCGCCGCCTTGGGGGTGCCGATAATATCCGAAGAAACGTTCTGTTGGTTGGTAAAAACCAGGTAGCCGTTTGAATTTTGCTCCACCGCAGCTTTATAAATATCATTGATTCTATCCCGGCGGATTGGCTTTTTATTAAGTTCTTCCTGAAAATTCATCACCAGGATAATCAATGACCCCGTGGAGGTAGGAATACGAACTGATTCAGCAATAAACCCAATGGTGGCCATTTCCGGAATTACCAATTGCAATGCCTTGGCAGCTCCGGTGGTGGTCAGAATAATATTGTTCAAGATAGACCTGTTTTTTCTCAAGTCCAGAGCCCCTGCCTTGGGCAATCGGTCCAACACCTGCTGGGATCCTGTAGCGGCGTGAATCGTGGCCATGGAGGCGGATAATACCCTTTCAATACCAAAGGCCTCCAATAGAGGTTTAACCATGTGGGAAAGACAAGTGGTGGTGCAAGAAGCATTGGAAATAAGGGTATGACGGACCGGATCATAGTCCTTGTCATTGACCCCCATCACCGTTGTCACGGCATCTTCCGGCATGGTCGCCCCCTGTTTAAGCTTAAATGGTGCCGAGGCCACCACCTTCTGGGCACCTGCTTCCAAATGCCCCCGGATGGAGCCTTTGGGATCATCCGGGGAAAGATTGGGATCCAGGAACTGACCCGTGGTCTCCACAACTATATTGACTCCATGATCTGCCCATTCAATATCCTTGGGATTCCTGTGATTTTTTAAAAACTTAACCCCTATTCCATTCACCTGCAAAGTAAAGGCATCGGCATCAACATCGGTGATAACCGATTCTCCACGATACCCCTTCAAATAACCCTCCAAACGGCCATAGGTGGAGTCACGTTCAATATAATGAATAATATCCTCCATTGAGGTGCCCACCTCCCTGCCCAGATTAATCACAATTTTGTCAAAATATTTCCTACCAACATGGTGCCATAGGGATAATTTTCCAATTCTCCCAAGTCCATTAATGCCCAGGACCATTGATTCACCTGTATTCATATTTTTCCCATCCCTTTTTAAATTAAATTTACTTTCATTTCACCTTTATACACAGATCCCTTGTATCCATTAATACTGATATAATCACCTGCCTTCATTTTCACCCCGGCAAGCGTGCACTCTTTATCATGTTCATTACACTCCAGATTTTCACACCCTACCACACAGGTTTTCATCAGGTTGTAAGCCACCACGGCAGCATGGGAAGTCAAGCCACCATTGGCCGTTAATATCCCGTCTGCCGCATCAATTTCCAGAATATCATCGGGTACAGTATCGTTCCTAACGAGGATCAAGTTTGTATCCGGCTCCCGGCGACGAAACCCATCAATTTCCTCCAAGGTAAACACAATTTTGCCACTCATGGCTCCACCGCTGACACCGGTACCCTGCCCCAGATAAGCGGCCGCAAGTTCCCCATCATCGGCTCCAAACCCGGTCATTTTTTTCCGATCCCGCAGGGACAGATCCCTGGCCTGGAGAATGAATAGATCCTTTTTTTTGGGACCCTCAAAGGTAAACTCTATCTCCTGGGGATTCCATCCACCTTCATAGATCAACTGCTGGACGATAGTAAGAAGCTGGTTATAAATTTCAGGAAATTTGACTTCTAAACTTATTTTTGAATCTCTGTCCTCCAGGTCCTTTTGCATTTCCGATATGGGCAGGGTTTTGACCAGACCGGATACCACATCTTCACCCTGATTGCCTACTGTAAAATCCCCCCAAAGCCGAATGGCATCTCCTGGCAATTTGGGGCTATGGCTGAATACCACACCCGATCCTGACTGCCGGGACCGGTTGCCAAACACCATTGCCTGGACAGTCACCGCCGTTCCCCAATCATCGGAGATGCCCATGATCCGACGATAATCCTTTGCCCGTTTAGAATCCCAGGATGAAAACACCTTATGAATAGCCAAAAAAAGTTGTTCCACGGGGGATTCAACTATATGCACACCTGAATCCATGAGCAATTTTTTATAGGCCAGGGCCACCTCTTTCATCTGATCCCCTGTAAAATACCGCTTAAAAGCAATTTTATGTTTTTTCTTAAAATCGCCGATTATCTGGTCAAAGTCATCCCGCTGGATATCGAAGGTCATACCATAGGCCTGGAGAAACCTGCGATAGGAATCCCATGCAAACCAGGCGTTACCTGTTTTTTGAGCGATACTTGCAGCCAGCTCTTCATTGATCCCCACATTTAAAAAAGAATCCAGCATCCCCGGCTGGGAAATAGAAGATCCACTCCTGACCGATAAAAGCAGGGGATTTGCCGGATCCCCAAAAGAAGCCTGACTTTTTTCTTCCAAACGGGCAAGCATGGAGGTCACGTGTTGCTTAAAATTCACAGCTACCGGGGTATACTTATTAATCAAATCCAAGCACTTGAAAACTTCGGTGGTAATAATAAACCCACTGGGAATTTCAAGACCCAGATGCTTAAGTTTGATCAGATTCCATCCCTTGTTACCCAGATAAATAATGTTATTACTGATGGGGTCAGAATCATCAATATTGGTAACCGAACATTTAGGATCATAATTGAGCAGGGCACTGAGTTCATCCTGGGAGAGTTTTTCAGACTGCCGGAACAGGGTGTGCAGTATCCGGTTTAAAAAAACATCCAGTTGCTGTAACCCCAGGGAAGTTGCAAGGCGGTCCCTGAAAAATATATCGGCCATCCGCTGGTCTAACTTTTCAGCCATCTTGGCATCCAGATCCGGGCCGTTTTCAGCACAGGCACCCGGCAAATATTTAACAAGAATCTGCTCTTTTCCAATCCTGGATTCCATATGAACTAAATTTCCGGAATGGATGGTATTGAAATGATCACTGACCCCATCGGCTACCGCCCGTATAAATCCCTTGAAGATATCCAGATACTGGGTAAAAGAACAGGTGGTAATATTCACACTATACTTTAAAAATTCCAGTTGGGTATCAAATTTATTGGACACAATACCATCCAGACTCAAAGCTTTACGAAACAATGTCAGAATACTGAAAATTCTAACAAAGATAGGTTTGGTAATCAACCGCAGATCGATCCCGTTAATCAGGTCCTCAAACAACACATTAACAAGACTTTCAATACGCAGAGTAAGCCCTATGGCATCAAACTTTGCTTCATTATAACGACCATACATGGACGGAATATCCACGGCGAAATGCCGTTTATGATAAATGGCCTCATTAATCTCAAAGGTCTTATCAGAGAGAATAATCTTTTTAAGCTCAAGCATATAATCCAGGGAAAATTCAATCTTGCTTTCCAGGCTTGCCTCTTCCAGGGCTGCAATCAAGTGCTTGGGATCCGGCAGATCCTCGGCCCGAAAAGCCGTCAGATAGTCTTTTAAATCCAGATTGGAAATCCCATATTTCTCATTGAGTAACCTATAAAAGCGGAACATAAGTTTAACCCGGGACCGATCCAGATCCTCCACTCCATCAACCTCATCAACCAGCTGGTCCAGTGCTTCCTGCTTGTACATCAGATAATCTTCCGGCTCAACCAATTGCTTGGACTCAAAGAACAAAAGAATTTTACCTGGCCCGTCAATAAAACTCCCCCTGGAAGGCATATCCTCATAAATGGAGGGAGGAACAAAAGACTTAAGAGGCTTTTTATCCCGGGTTTTCCAGAAGATCATGACCTGTTCAATAAATTCCACAACCCGACTGGAACTTTCCACGTGGCATTGCTTTCTTAAAAAATGAATCAGACGGTCCCGCCTATGACAGGACTCATCCAACTGGGTGGAAATATTTCTCAACTCACCTTCGGCACCAATCTCATTGAAAAAAGCCGGCAACAACCTTGCCAATTGCTTGACCAGGTTAAAGACCGGTCCAATATCTGAATTTAAAAATTTAGTGATATCCCGGGGAAACAGATCGGTATCCTTAATAAAAACCCCGCCAATGGACAAAGAGATGATAAGAGCAGACAACAGACGTTTAGACTTTTTGGGGTGCTGCCCAATAAGACTTAAGAAAACCCGGATATTTTTCACATGGGCATTATTCCCCTGGATCTGCCAATCTTCACCTGTACCCTGGATCATGGGAAACTGGAATCCATGGTCCACAGACCTATCGATAAAATGATTAATCAATTCGATTTCATCGGTTTTGTAAACAGCATCGCCTATCTTGTGGATACACTCCAGGACAGTACCTGGATACCGCCCCTTATGCTCCTTAAGCAGAGAAAAAGTCTGGTCCACAATCCGAATATCTTTTTTAAACCCCCGGTCACCTATTAAATAGATCAAGGTCCGATGGATATCCCCCAGGGCCTCCCTGTGAATACTTGCAAGCCCCGGCACATGGATAATATAAAAAAGAAAGGTGAGCCTGAAATACTTGCCGTAGATCTTCCCCTGGGACTGGTCCAAAATTTGACGGGGCACCTCTTTGAATTTTTTGACAAAATCCCTGTATCCGGTTAACGAGATGAGCAAGACAGTAGTTTCACGAACTTTCATATCATGGGTCTGGACAAGGTCCTTAAGATTGTCCTGCCAACGAATCAACCGTGAATGGGAAACGGTTTCCAAACATTTAATAAGGTTGTCATTGAGCCTCCATTCATCAATATTTTCCCGCATCCATTCAACCGGATCATCCTGGGCCAGCCAATAGATAAAAGATGCATTATAAAACTTTTCCAGCAAACGGTTTAGTAATAAAAAGATGCCTGAACTTAATTTTTTATTTTTTCCCAAATTTTCCAAAAGCACCTGGGCCAATCTGTCCGGCTGATAATAGGAACAGACAAAAAAATGGAAATCCTCATCTTCATAGGAGTGAATCCGATTGATTTCTTTTTCCATGACCGGAAAAAACCGAACAAGCTCATCACCGGATTCTTTGGCAATATGGTGGAGCACCAACATCAGGTTATCCACGGCAGCCACCCGGACATTTTCCTCCGGCCGGGACTCAAAGGCGGTTATAAAAATATCGGCAAAAAGTTCCAGAACCTTTTTACCCTCGGGATGGGATTTATAAAGATAAAAATAATGAAGGGTAAAATGCCGGGCCTCACCGACGATAAAACCCCAATTCAGGTAAGGGTGGGACAACTCTTTTAAAAAAATTTCCAATCGACTTAAAATCCCCACATACCCGGCAAAAACATCCAATAATAATTGATATTTTGCATCGATGATGACATCGGCTCTGGTATCGGAAAGATTGACTTCAAGAGCTTTTGATTTCATAATCATCCTTTTTTGTATCCACGAATACGTAAAAGTTTTATGATTTATGAGCAGTGTACCATTTTTTCCTTTTTTTTCAACGCAGTTTATGAAAATTCAGGTTGAATCCGACCCTGATTAGTTCTTTATTGATTAGTATCTTCATTTTTTATATGGTATATAGGATCCATTTTGCTTTAACATGCAATATTATTTGCTTATAAAAATGAAATCTTTACCAAGGAGTAAACAGATTATGAGTGATGCATCCCAAACTATTTTCTATAGTGGCGGCCACAGAGGGGCGGAAACAGAATTTGGCAAATTGGCAGAAAAATACGGTATGAAGGAAATTAATTATTCCTTTGAGGGCCACAATCTTGGACGAAATGTCGGAGTCAAAATTCTCTCCAACGAAGAACTAAAAAAAGGAGATATCAGTATGGATATCGTTTCTGCTCGCATGGGCAGATCCTTTTCCAAAGTAAATAAAATCAGGAAGGTTATCCAATCTATTTTTCACATGATCAACAACGGATACCAGATTTTTGTCATCGGCTGGATCCTCCCGGACAAAACAGTCAAAGGCGGAACTGGATGGGGAGTAGAACTGGGAAAACTCTTTAACCGCCCCATCTTTGTCTATGAACAGGATCGCAAGGAATGGTTTTCATGGATCGACAACTCCTGGCAGCAGGTCACTCCGGTAATCTCCCACAAAACCTTTACCGGAACAGGTACCAGAAACCTAACCGAAGATGCAAAAAAAGCCATGGAATCCTTGTTTGAAAGGTCTTTCAGATAACCGATAGGACAGCACCCAGACTGCTAACATCCCAGCAGCCCGGGTGGTTGTCCAAGGAACCCTTCCCCGCCATGATCCAGAGTATCCTTGATAATGACTTGTACAAATTTACCATGCAGCAAGCCGTCCACATGCTCTATCCCGGAGCCCAGGCAGAATATAAATTTATCAACAGGGAAAACACCTCTTTTCCCGAAGGATTTGCCCGGAAGATCAGACAAGAGATTGAAAAAATGGCAAGCCTTTCATTGTCACAAGACCAGAAAGCCTATCTTAAAAATAGTTGTTCTTTTCTCACACCTGTCTATCTGGATTATCTGGAATCCTATGCCTACAACCCCGATGAAGTAATCATCAGACAAGAAAAGGGGGCCTTGTTTTTAACTGTAAAAGGCCCCTGGCACAGAACCATCCTCTGGGAAGTCCCTTTAATGTCCATCATCAGCGAGACTTTTTTTTCCATGACCACACAGGTCCCTCTTTCCCGGAAAAAAATAAGAGAAACAAATCTGAACAAAGCAATTTTAATGGCCACAAACCAGGTCCCATTTGCGGACTTTGGAACCAGACGACGATTTTCTTCAACCATCCATGAAATGCTGATCACAGATATTTGCAGTCATGAAAACCATACCCTGATCGGAACCAGTAACGTCCATTTTGCCAAAAAATTCAATCTCCCCCCCATCGGTACCATGGCCCATGAATGGTTCATGTTCCATGCTCTTGTGTCCGGATATAAAATGGCCAACACCCTTGCCCTGAAGGCCTGGATACAGGTTTTTAAAGATAAACTTAGCATTGCTCTTACCGATACCTATACCACCGATATTTTTCTATCCACCTTTGATACCGAACTTGCCAAACACTTTAACGGGGTACGCCAGGACTCAGGGGATCCCATCTCCTTTATAAAAACACTGATCCGCCACTATGAAACACTTCATATCGATCCCGCCACTAAAACCATCGTCTTCTCCGATGGCCTCGATATCAACAAGGCCCTTGCCATCCACAATGAATGTAAAGGCAAAATCAGGGATGCCTATGGTATCGGCACTCATCTGACCAATGATGTAGGGGTGAAACCTTTGAACATGGTTATCAAACTCTCCCAATGCCGGATCAGCCCGGAAAGGCCCTGGCAACACACTGTAAAACTTTCCGATGACAGGGGAAAACACACCGGAAAACAAACTGAACTTAACGTCTGCATGAAAATATTGAACATTGCTGAATGCTAAAACATTAGAATCAAATAGATCCTTGTCAAACCCATCAAAAATCATCAGTGATATACCGTCCTCCCCCAAAAAAACAATCCTCCAAAAGAGTTGCGAAAAAGTTAAAACCAAGGTATTGATATAGCTATGGTTATTGATTCAGCTGAGCAATTAAATTTGCTATTCATAGATGATGTCATAACACTCTTTTTATAGATTCAAATATGGAAGAGATCTAAGCAAATTTGTCCTGGTGATAAGGAGAAAAAACTAAGATGAATAACAAAAAGCACAATGGTAATTTATCGGAACAGCCCAGTGAAAAAGCCATTTTAGCTGTAATTGATGATGAACAAAAATGGTTAAAAGTATATAAAAGAATGTTTCGGAACAGCAACTATTTTGTTGACACCTATTCAGACCCCCAGATATTTCTGGATACAATCGCAAAATATCCAAACAAATTTGCCGGAATCATTTGCGATATCAAGATGCCCAAAATAAGCGGACACGAAGTATTTGAAACAATAAAAAAGAATCCAAGGACCCGGAACATACCCTTTTTGATTGTTTCAGGTGTCTTAACACAAAATCAAAATCTATCCAAAGTCCAACCAAGCGCTTATGTTTCAAAAATGGAAGATAACCTCAGGGCAAAAATATTTGAAGAGCTGATAGAGGTTGTTGAAAACTGGCCAAAGATAAGACAATATCTATATACTCAAAATGTTGCAGAAGAGGATATAAACTTTTTTTGTCAATTTTTTATTAATTACCAGACCTTTTTTAATGAAATTTTAAAATATATCCATCAAATGGAACAGGCCTGCATAAATTCCGATGATGAGGCAATGGCCCAAACTACAGAACGATGTATGATCTTTATGGATGACATACACAACAGGTGTATGAGCATCATTTTCCTAATGCAGGAATGCCCGGAAATGACAAACTTTATCAAAAAAATTTGTATCCGGGGCAGATCAAGCGTGAACATGATCCAAAATTTCCAAATGATACTTTCCGAAAAAACCTACTCCAACAACGAGTTCCAGGAATTTTTGCAAGATTGCCGGGAAAGCCTTCAAAAAATTATTCTTGGAACAGAACAGGGATATAATCTCAGAGAGGTTGATTAAATCCCCCAAAGTATGGATACACAGGGTAAAGCAATGAAGAATATAGATTGATTACCAGGCTTATCCTGTGCTATAAGGCCGCTTGGTTTTCAGATCAGCTTTGGAAAAGGGGATGTGTTTATGACACGTCCTTTTTTTCTATCAAGATTCCATCACAGGTTCACGATGCTGGCCGATTGGGGGTTATCGGCAGATAAATAGAAAAGCAGGTGCCCTGACCTTGTTTGCTGTCACAGATAATCTGCCCGCCAAGTTCCTTGACAATAGAATGAACAATGGTCAGGCCTAACCCAGAATTTTTTCCTGTCTTTGTGCTATTATAAGGTTCAAACAATTTTTCTTTTATACATGATTTAATGCCGGGCCCATTATCCCTGATACAAATTTCAATGCTGCCGGAAAGTCTTTTTTTCTCATCGATAAATATTTTGGCCGACTCCGGCAAAAATCGTGTCTGGATATCAATTTTTCCACCATTTTTCATGGCTTCCGCCGCATTTTTAACCAAATTAATAATCACCTGCTTTAATCCATTTCCATCGGTTTTAATATCTGGAATCCCTGAACCCAGATGAATATCGGACTGAATCTGCCGGGGCAAAAGAATTGTTTTTTCCAGGACATCAAAAAGTCCTGTACAGAGCCGATTAATATCAATGAGCTCAAATCCACCAATTTTTGGCTTTGAAAAACTTGATAACCCCTCAATCAAAGAGGATACTCGAAAAACCTCTTCTCCTACTATGGATAATTCCTCCTGGGCCGGATGTTTATCCGGTAGTTTCAGACTCAAGGTTTCCAGATAATTTTTAATGATGGAAATAGGATTATTTATTTCATGGATTACCTTATCGGTCAAAGTGGCGTAAGCTTCCATCTTTTTTTCACTCACATTAGCTGCATATTCCCTGTGAAACCCGATATTCTGGATACACATCCCTGCCTGCTTTGAAAAAAGGGTTAAAAGCCCTCTATTAAGATTCAAGTTACTTAAAAAATCTTTGTCAACCCCCAGAACCATAACCCCCAACCCCTCTCCCCTTAAAACAATGGGAATACAATAGACACCCCCTGTTTCCAGCAAACGAATAATCCGGGTGTCTGAAATCGCTGATTTAGTATCTTTTGAGGTTTGAAAGCTGGTCTGAATAGTACAGGTTGTCAGGGATTTAACAAGCAGACTTGTCCGGTTGGACATGGGCACTGCGATACGCCTGACGATTTTATAATTTTTGTCCTCCGGGCTGCAGTTACCTGTCAGTATCTTTTTTTTCCCATCCAGAAAGAAGAAAAAAACCCGGGAAACATTGAAGATAATTTTAAGCCCCTTCTGGATGATATCCAATACAGCGGGGATATCCCTTGCACCCAACAGGTTCTGGAGGGTACCATGAAAAAGAGCCAGATTCTTCATTTCCAGGGCAATAGCCCCGTCGGCGTCCTTATCCCCACTTGCCTGGAGTTTAATCCCCAAATTTTTGGCCATTTCCAGGACCTCGTCCTCCGCCTCTGCCAGGATCTGTCCAATCCGTATTTCACTAATCCCAGTGAGGGGCAAAAGCCAGGAAATATCTTCCATGGGAGCCGGCCCGGAAAAAATATTAGCCATATAAATGATTTTCCCATGAACAAGTTCCTCGCCAATCTTATCAAGGGACTCATCTGTAAAAAAGACCGCCTCCGATGTCAGGGAACTCAGATTCCAATGACTGAAAAGCCAGGCGGAAACCTGGGAGGTATCAACACCAAAAAGAACCATCTCCGCCTGGGTCATCTGCTTTTCAGAGACAGCTGTCTGCAATATAGTTCCATACTCCTTTGGAAAAGTCTGCATTAAAACAAGCCGGCCAATGTCATGGAGAAGTCCTGCCAGAAAGAATGCATCTGGATCCGGTAAATTGTTTTCCCGGGCAATTTTTCCGGCAATCAGGCCGCATTTATAGGAATGGTACCAAAACCCTATAATATCAAACCCAGGCAATTTTTTGGACAAGCTGAAAAAATGCATGGCAGAAGAGCTGATGGCAATATTTTTGATGGTATCAAGGCCCAGATAGACCACAGCCGTTTTAATATTATTAACTTCCTTGGGAAAATTCACATAGGGCGAACTAATAATCTGGAACAATTTTGAGGTCAGGGAAGGATCGGTGGAAATGATCTCAATCAACTCCTCAATATTTGCCTTATCATTTGAACAGACTTTAACAAGTTTCAGCATCACCTGGGGAAGCTGGGGAAGATGTTTGGACTGCTTTATTTTTTCAAAAACGTTTTTCAGCGTCGTTACCCAATACAATTAGAATAAAAATTATAGTAAAACTATCAAGTACTAATTTAATATGGGAGCAATCAAATAAATGTCAACCATCTAAATAAAATAATCAAAGTTATTAAGGAGCTATTCATCCCAGAAAAAATCCTTTACTTAAAATACTGCCCAGACCGCAATCGATAAAATCGCAAGCTCCCCATAAATTATACCTTTGCCTTGACCTGCAAAACCATGCTATATACAGACGATAATTATTCGAGACCAACCCCCTAAAAAAATCAAGGAGATATCCCATGAAAATAAAATTTTTGGCCCTTTGTCTGGTGCTGGCAATATTCGGTACTGCCCTGGCCAGCGATAAAAAAACCAATCAAATAGCCCAGAAGAAAGCGAAAACAAAGGTTCTGATAAAAACCACCCATAGCTGGGATGGCAATCCTTTAATTCCATATCCCCAGGGCCAACCCCAGGTAACAATCCTGAGATTCAGCATTCCGGCTGGAACCAGCCTGCCCATGCACACCCACCCGGTTATCAACGCAGGTGTGGTGATCAGCGGAGAACTCACAGTGGTGACAAAAACCGGAAAAACATTGCACTTGAAAGCCGGCGATCCCATTGTTGAAGTGGTCAACACCTGGCACTATGGAAAAAACCAAGGATCGGAACCGGTTAACATCATTGTGTTTTATGCCGGGACCAAGGATTTGCCCATCACAATCCTAGAAAAATAATCCCCGATCGGGGATTATTTTTTTCACCCCTGACTCAATTTCATCCCGGAGTTTTCGAAATGCCCCAGGAGAGGTGATCTCAGGCTTTACGATATCCCAACTTTCCACAGCCCCACAGGACAATTCAGGCATATTTTCCTTCGAGCCTATAAATATCACACGATCCGGTTCTCTACCCATGCCTTCTAATACCTCATCCAGGGGTTGGGGGACCCGGTACTTGAGATCCAGTTTTTTCTCCGCCATTACATTTACCATGTCCGAATCTAATTTTATTGCCACATCGTATCCTGCCGTCAATACTGTAAATCTACCTTTTACAAGTTTTTTAACGAAGGCCGCCGCCATCTGGCTGCGACAGGCATCATTTTTTGAAACAAATAACAAAATTTTCTTATTGAGCACAGGCTCCAGCAAATGGCTTGCCCCATCCCGAATCTCGTCCAATAGCCCGGGCAGGGGAATAATATCCCCGGCATCCTCCACATTGCGATAGGTCAACGAACCGGAATAATCGGCAGAGATAGCATCAAAAAAATACTTGGCTGTCAACTCCACTCCTTCAAAAAGGCGCTTACCGCCCGATGCCCCCACAGATAACAAAAAACCCCGGCGAGAATAAAGATCCGGATCCAGGAGTTTAAGTTTGTATTTTCTGCCCCAAAACATCTGACATCTATCGATGAACACCTTGACCTGGGCCGTCACATTATAAAAAAATACAGGTGACGCCAGCACTACCACATCCGCCTTTTTGATCAAGGCATACCCATTTTCCTCCATTTCATCCCTGATAGGACAAAATCCTTTTTTCTCGCAGATAAGCAACTCCCGACAGGGCTGAATATCCAATTTATCTGGATGAATCACCTGGGTCTTGGCCCCATGGGACTTACAAACTTTTAAAAAAGTGGATAACAGATAGTTCGAATTCCCATTTTTTCTCGGACTTCCCTGTATCCCCAATACAAACATGATCGCCTCCTTTTTAAAATTAGGATATTTCCCAGGCCCTATCCATTTTTTTGTTCCAGGGAAAGCAATTGCTTTTTTACATGGATTCCCCCGCCAAACCCGGTGAGACTCCCATCTTTTCCAATAACCCGGTGGCAGGGAATAATAATGGGAATATGGTTTTTCCCGTTGGCCATGCCCACTGCCCGGGAGGCGTTTGAGTTGCCGATTCTCTTGGCAAGTTCTCCATAGGAGATCGTCTCTCCATAGGCAATTTCAAGCAATTGCAGCCATACCCTTTTTTGAAAGGGTGTTCCCTGTATCCTAAAGTCCAAATCCGGGACCAGATTAAATTTTCTAAGAGATCCGTCAAAATAGGCATCCAGCTGGGTCAATACCTTTGAAAAAAGGGCCCTACCCTCTATCCAGTCAGGTTCCGGTTCCTTTCTGGTTTTGCCCAGGGGAAAACTCAAGGTTTCAAGACGATCATTACCGGTTAACAGCAATTGACCAACGGGGGATTGGTAATAACAATAATGCATCTGCTCTCCTTCCTGCAAAAAATACGGCCACCTGGCCACAATTAAATCTGATATATTTTTCTACCACTTCCTAGTAAATACCTGGAGTTTTTCTTGACAAACCCATGTTTTCCAGTTTAACAAAATATATAAAACAATTCTATACATTAAGGAGGCTGACCCCGATGATTTCACAAGACAGGTCTTTGGATAAAAAGACACCCGGCTTAGGATCATCAATTTTTTCTACTCTGATCCTGACATTGATACTGGTTTTCGGGGCCATGACATTTCCTATATCGGTGTCGACACAATCATCTCTGCCCGAAGGATTTGTTTATGTAAATACCCAGATCCCGAATCTGGTACTTGATCTGCGATATTTTGGAAATAATAATTTTGTCGGGCAAAAAATCGATGGCTATAAAGCAAACGTCTGCATCATACATGGAAATGCCGCCAAAGCCCTGGCACAGGTTCAGGCAGAATTAAAACCCTTTGGTTTGGGATTAAAAATATTTGATGCCTACCGGCCCCAGTCGGCCGTGGATCATTTTGTCCGGTGGGCAAAAAATATCTCGGACACCAGGATGAAAACTCAATTTTATCCCGATGTGGCAAAAAAAGACCTTTTTACCAAAGGATATATTGCCTCCAAATCCGGCCACAGCAGAGGCAGCACCGTGGATCTTACAATAATTGACCTTTCCTGTGATCAGGATAGTAAACACCAGGAACTGGATATGGGATCTGGATTTGATTTTTTCAGTCCTGTCTCCTGGCCCCTGAGTCAGGTCATCTCCCCGGAACAGCGAGCCAACCGCATGCTCCTTCGAACATTAATGATAGAACACGGCTTCAAACCCTATCAACAGGAATGGTGGCATTTTACCTTGAAAAATGAACCCTTCAGCAACACCTATTTCAATTTTCCCGTGGAATAACGGCCATGGGCCGCCAGGGTGTTCCATCGGCGGCCCCACAATAAAACATGAAAAAATCCGATAAGTTGATTGGTTCTTTTATATAAATATTTATTATGATCAATCGGGTTGATGACCTGTAGACCCAAAACCGCAATCTCCTCTTTGTGTATCGGACAGAGTACTCACCTCAACTATCCGTGGCCTTAAAACCGGAGCAATAACCATTTGGGCCACTTTCATTCCTTTAGTAATTTCAAAATCAAGATGTGAATGATTGATCAAGATTATGCCTATTTCCCCCCGATAACCTTCATCTATAGTCCCCGGCGTATTTAACACACTAATCCCGTATTTAGATGCCAGGCCACTACGGGGCCTGACCTGGGCTTCTGTATTCCCAGGCAACTCAATCTTTATTCCGGTTTTAATTAATTTAAATTTACCGGGTTCTAAAAGATGGTTTTCCATGGAAAAAAGATCCAGCCCGGAATCATCATCGTGGGCATACCGGGGTAATATAGCTTCAGAATTAACCTTTGTAATTTTAAGAATCATACTTATTTCCTCACTGTTTTTTCATTGATTATTTATCACGATAAAAATATAAAAGCCCTGGTCATTATAATAATGATCAGGGCTTTTGCAAGAATAATTACACCGACAAAAATAGAGTTTCTTTATAAAAATAAAAGTGGTCATACAACCCTAAAGTGTGGTACACAAAATTTGTGTACATGATTTTGTTCTCCAATCTTGTAGAGTTCATATAAAAAATTTGGATAATAATCGTGTCCACTCTTTACTTTCAAATTTAAAGTTCAATTGTAAATCAAATACAGCATTTTTTTACTTCGTATGAACATGACCTTATTGCCCAGTGTAAAAAAATGGAGGATGTTACTCGAACATTCAGGTGGTTGTGATAATAAGGTAATCTGGAGACATGATCATGTTCGGCCCTCCGTTTATAATCAATAAAACCCAAATAGATAAAGCTATTAAGATCCTAAACCAAGCCCTTGATAAAGATCTGTTATCCCATAGCGGTAATGGTTTTTAAATAAAAAAAGGCAAAAAACAATGCAAGGAAAATTTACGACAATAATCACTACGCTTATCTTTTTTTTGGTCTCAAGCTTCACCTTATTACTCCCCGGGACAGTCATAGCGGGCAAAGTAAAAAAAATTATAATGTCAACAGCAACTCCTATGTATCCAGCATTTGCCGAACAGATCGGAATTAACCTTTACATAAACTCCATTATTGGTCTTACCCAAACCCATCCTGAGTTAAAAGATAAATATGAATTCAAAATCTATGATAAGGGAATGCTATACAGCAACCAAAGCGAAGCACTGGAAGCAGTCTCTGATGGTGCTCTCCAAATGACATACTCCGGCCCGCATTTTCTTGAGGAGTTAGATTCCGCCTGGAAACTTGGAGAAATTCCAGGGGTTTTTGAAAACTGGGACCATTATTTACGAACAATGGACACTCCTGCATGGAGAGCTCTGCATAAAAAAATGGCAGAAAAAGAAGGGGTGACTATTATCAAATGGCTCTTTGATACAGGTACTTGGTATCTGTTTACAAAAATCGGTCCCGTCAATTCTTTAGCAGATATTAAAGGACAAAAAATTCGTTTTGCAGGTGGAGAAGCCTTTGCGAAAGCTTTAAAAGGCCTTAATACCATACCCATCGCACTTCCATCTTCTGAAGTTGTAACCGCCCTCCAGACGAATATGATTGAAGGACTCTTGACAGATTTTACAGGTGGAGTCGGATATTATGAGCTTCCAAGGAATACAAAATATGCAATACTGGTTCCCTTTGGAAATCAACCCATCTGCATGGTTGCCAATACGAAATGGTGGAATTCATTGCCTGAAAAAGTTCGTGGCGCTTTGAATATCCCCTTTGATCAGATTGATGTATCAGGATTCTATTCAAAGCTTGAGCAGACATCCATAAAAAAATGGGATGACAATCCAAATCTTACAGCCGTTAAATTTGATGATGCTGAAGTTGCAATATGGCAGAAGGCTATGAGGAGTTCCTTTGGAGATATGTTTGAAAAAATTGACCCTACATTAATCAAAGCAATAAATTCAGCAAGGTAATCTCGACACTAATTATAAAACTGTAAGGATGGTACGTCATGAATAAAAAAGGTCATGGACGAAAAATCTACAGAACGCTTGAGATCTTTTGCGGATTACTGCTTTTTATTGCAGTGGGCATTAATCTTGGAGAAATTGTAGGCCGTATCCTTTTTCATACTACCTATGATTTCATAATTGATCTGCCAGTATGGATAACAGTATGGGCGATGCTTCTTATTGCCGGCCCCCTTATTGCCGAAAACGGGCATGTTTCCATTAATTTTGTGATAAACAAACTTCAGGGAAGGGCAAAGCTCTTGCTCGAACTTTTCAATATTACGGCTACCCTTATATACAGTTTCGCTATTACCATCGGCGGTTTTGCCCTGGTCCGAATGCTTTATCAAAAAGAAGCTGTTTTTCCCAGATATATTCCCATACCTAAGTGGATCGTAGAACTGTGCATACCGCTGGGTATGGGAATCTTTACCATTATCAGCATAATTGAATTTTTTAAAATAATTAAAAAATATAAATAACACTCACAAAAAGGAAAACATTCCTTGGAGGCATAATTGGATTATTTTGTTTATATTGGAATGGGTTTAATGGTCCTGATGTTTTTGAGCGGAACTCCCCTTGCAATTGCCTTTGCATTTGGTTCCAGCATAATTGCTCTTTTTTCCATGGGAATGCCTCTTAAGGCCCTTGCACAGATATTTTTTTCATCCATGAATTCATATCCACTTTTAGCCTGTCCTTTTTTTATACTTGCGGGAAACTTGATACTTAGAAGTGGAGGGATGGTTCCCCTAAGCGATTTTGTCAAAGCAACTTTCGGCACTTTACCAGGCGGTCTTGCCGTTGCCGGGATAATTTTTGCGGCCTTCTTGGGATCTATCTCTGGCTCTGCAGCAGCCTGTCTGGCGATCATCGGTACTGTCATGGTTCCGATTTTTGTGGAGGCGGGATATGACAGACCTTTTGCAGCCGGTCTTGCTGTGACCTCTGCCGAACTTGGACTGCTTATTCCACCAAGTCTTTTTTTTATTATTTTTGGTGCTTTAAACCGGATCTCCATTGTTGATCTTTTTATGGGGGGAGTCGGTATGGGACTTCTTACAGCTTTTTTTATGTGTATTGTAGCAGTAATTATTTGTAAAAAACGAAAATATGCAATCATGCCAAAAACTTCCTGGAAAATCAAAAAACAGACGTTCATAAAAATTCTTCCTTTGATTTTTATGCCAGTCATAGTTCTCGGTGGAATTTATGGTGGTTTTTTCAGCCCGACCCAAGCTGCATCGGTTGCAACCCTTTATGCGTTATTAATCGGCCTGTTTGTTTATGGCGAACTCAATTTTAAAGGTATCATGGATGCAGCCATTGATACTGCTAAAATCAGTTCAATGATCTATTTTCTTATTATCGGTTCTGATCTTATGGGACGGATGTTTGCCTATATCGAGCTTCCCCAGATGATTACCGAATATATCGCTGCAATGGAATTAGGCCCCCTCGGATTTTTGCTTATGATCAATGCAGTACTACTTGTTATGGGATTTTTCTTTTCCAGCCTTCCCATGGTTATAATAGTGCTTCCTCTTTTTATCCCAAGTATTATAAGTTTAGGGATCGATCCTGTATTTTATGGTGTTTTAGCCGTAACAAACTCCCTAATTGGAGAAATAACTCCTCCAATGGGTCCTCAATTATGGATAGCAGCTCCTATCTGCAAGGAAAAAATGGGAGCAATAGCGAAAGAAGCATTGGCATTCCTCGGAGCATGGGTGGTTGCCATGATAACGGCCATCTTTTTCCCAGATATTGTCATGTATCTTGTGCGTATGTTCCGATAAGCACTGAGATTGGGGATCCGAATAAACAGAACTCTTTAACAAATCTGGTTTCATATGCTGGCATTATCAAAAAAATTAAATAATCAGGGTTCTCTTAAATCAGGTCATCATCCTCTAAATCACGCATAACAGATTGTCCGGATTTTATCTTCCCTTCTAACTCTTCTTGACTTAAGTCTGTTTGAATAAACTCAACAGGAAGACCTGCATCATTAATCATTACTGATTTAAAACCGGGAATAGGTTCATGAAGAGGCATAATGATCTCTTCATTTTCAATTACTTTTTCTATATTATTTACTTTAAAAGCAATATGGGGATATTTCGCAATAAGTGGATGAAAAGGATGATTTGGGCCGAACCTGTGAAATTGTGCTCCAACCCGACTATTTGACACATCGCAAGTCCATGTGTCAAACTTAATAGAATAAGACTCCCTCGATTTTTTTTCTGTGGTCGGAATACCAATATGATGGTATTCGTAGGTTATTCCAAGCTTTTTTAGCATTATGATCCTTGGGTAAATTATCCTATGGTCTATTAAAATTATCTTGAGCAGCTTTTATATAATTGTCAGTCATCCTTACCTCCAGTATTGATAGAAAATCAATATTACTATTCCAGATTAATAACCTTTAATAGCTCTGGAACTATGTCTATCGTAAATATTCGGGTTAGTAAAGTTTTTATCAAATTTTTAAAAATAGTTCGGGACACGAGTAAGGTGATTTGATATTAAAAGAAGTATGGATGTTTCTTTTTACCAACAATTACCGCTACAACGCTTGAGAATGAGTACTCAGCAGTG
>JAAELK010000195.1 GCA_024226935.1 Desulfobacteraceae bacterium | reverse complement strand
TATGATGACTGGCGACTGCCTACAGTTGATGAACTGGCTTCGCTTCTTGAAAACGAAAAGAAAAGCGGTCATTTTTACATTGATCCGGTATTTGACAGAAAGCAATGGTGGTGCTGGACTGCCGACAAAAGAGCGTCCGAGGGCGCCTGGTTCGTCTATTTCTACCTCGGCTACGTGAGTTGGGACTATTTGGACGACGGCAACTACGTCCGCGCAGTACGTTCCCGGACAATGTAGATCATTTGATCATTTGAGTCATTTGATTATTTAGTATCTGCTGAATTTCTCTCTCAGCAGATTATCTCCGCCTTAGCCATAGCCCGGTATTCTGTTTTCAGATTTCAGATTTAAGGCGGGTAATATGCGTTTTTAAGAATTCTGAGAATGGGCAGACAGTTTTTCGCTTATTTTCAGACGCACCTCTCCCTCCCTCCGAAACACCGGAGGTCCGGACTGTGACAGGAAAATCTTGCGGAAAGCCTGGCAGAGCTAGGCCAGACCCAGCTTTGTCAGACTTTTCTCTTCTATTTTCTCATCATGATAAAGCTGAAGGAATTTTTTCAGATTATAAGCGGTCTGACACAGAAGCGTCCACATCCGATGTCCTTCCAGCCCGTGATAAAGGCTTTTGCCGAAGCCGCGAAGATTTTTGGCCACAGCAATGAAACCTTCCGTGGCCGAACGGGCACTGCGGCAGAAATCGCGCTTGTCCTCAGCCACATCGGCACTGCGGCCCTGAAAGACATGGTTTATCTCTTCGGGCGTGTTCTCAGCATTTTTCCGGCTGCGTGATCCCCCGTCGGTGACAACCGTGTCAGGGAATCCTCTCATCCGGCTTATGTAAAGGTCGACTGTGTCAGGATAAAGTGTCTTGTCGCTGGGACTGCCGATAAAATTCTCGGCGGTGATCATGAAGCCCTGGCGGTTGTAGCCCAGCTGCAGCGTTGTCCCGAACTCGCAGTCCGGATGGCTCTTTCCCTTTTTGATCGGGCGGGCATCGGGATCGTCAAGTGACACGATCCGGTTTTTTATGTGTCTCTCCCCCCTGAGTTTCAGCAGAGTCTGCTCCTCCAGAAGTTTAAGAAGCCTAAGCAGCTTCAGGCCTTTTGCCTTCCGCTTGTTCGAAGCTTTCAGCGATCCGGCCAGGGCTTCGAAAATTTCCAGAGCCGGAACAAAAAGTATATTAAATTCGGCCAGCCATCTCCTCCGATCCTTTTCTTTCGACAGTCCGAATTCCCGCCACAGTTTCTTTAAAAGATCATCATCCCACCATACCGGAATACTGTGCATCCCCGCAAAAGATCTCATCTTTCTGAAAGCTTTGTGAATCAGCTGAACATCATTGGGATAAATAATATTGCTCTCCAAAACTGTCGAATCGATAAGAGCAGCATCTCCTCCGATCACTCCGGCACGGCGAAACATCTCAAAAATTTCCTTCTCAATAATGGCGGAGCCCTCATCTCCAATCCGCTTTCTGAAATAACACAGGGAGGAGGGATGCAGAAAAGTCTGAAGCCCCTCATCCGGAACGTTGCAAAAATACTGAATATAACGGTTTTCTTTCACCTGTCTCACCACTCCCCGGTCACTGAGCTGATAAAACCGGGAAACAACCGTGACTGCAACCATCGTCCGGAGAGATTTGCTGTCAGGCCCTTTCTCCCTGTCGTAAAACTGTGTCAGACGGTCGCTTATCTTCTCCCAGGGAATCAGATGATGCAGAATCACAAGCTCATGATTCGGATTCCCTATGTTTCTTTCCACCCACTCCACTGTGTGCGCCTCTTCAAAAGTTGCCTTTATCATCGGACTGCCCTCCTCTTTTTTCAGGAACCTCAGAATTATTAAATTAAGTGCCTTATATTTAAAATTTGAATATGCCATACAAATGTATTGATTGCAAGGCGAAAATCAGTTAAAAGAGAAATTCAGCAGATACTACTTAGCAGTGAAGCTTGCGATAAAAAGCCCTCGCAAGATATCTGTTCCGATTCCCTTAACACCGCCTTCTGCGAACCCTTCACCGAATTTAAGCACATCAACAAAAATAGCACCAACATCCATCGCAGTCTTAATTGTTGCAGCCAGATGCCATGAAATGGTGCCATTGTCTACCATCTCACTCAGAGCCTCATCTGATAATTTTGCATATCTGTCCCATGAACGTGCAATATCACCTGCAAGACGACCAAGCGAATCTATATATAGAATAGAATTATTCTGACAATACAGATAAAGATTAATACCTCCCTTTTCTTCAAGGGAATCCTTACTCAACCACCGGCCAAGAGCAGGTGAATAATATCTGTATCCGTAGTAATACAGCTCCGTTTCGACGTCAAAAAATTTTGTGCTAAGCTGGAATACATTATTATCAGCCTCGGGGCCGTCTTTAAAGGTTACATTCCCAAAAGGATCATATTCATAACGGGCAACTATGCTTCCGGCAGAGTCGGCAAGCTGGC
>JAAELK010000194.1 GCA_024226935.1 Desulfobacteraceae bacterium | reverse complement strand
GGCGGTAACTGTACTGGTAAACGTGGTAAAGACATCACGTTGAAAGTGCCTGTAGGTACTCGCGCTGTTGATATCCATACTAATGAAATCGTTGCTGAAGTTGCTGAGCACGGCAAGAAGGTAATGGTTGGTAAAGGTGGTTGGCACGGTCTGGGTAACACGCGCTTTAAATCGTCTGTTAACCGCGCTCCTCGTCAAAAGACAATGGGTACTAAAGGTGAAGTTCGTGAACTGCGTTTAGAGCTTCTTCTACTCGCTGACGTTGGTATGCTTGGCCTACCAAATGCAGGTAAATCGACCTTTATCCGCTCTGTTTCTGCAGCGAAACCAAAAGTCGCCGACTACCCGTTTACAACCTTGATCCCAAGCTTGGGTGTGGTGAGCGTGGTTCCTGAGAAGAGCTTCGTGGTTGCCGATATCCCGGGTCTGATCGAAGGCGCTGCTGATGGCGCTGGTCTTGGTATCCGCTTCTTGAAACACCTTGAGCGTTGTCGTGTTCTTCTACACATGATCGATATCATGCCGAT
>JAAELK010000193.1 GCA_024226935.1 Desulfobacteraceae bacterium | reverse complement strand
TATTGTGCCAATAATCCAATAATCTATACAGACCCCGATGGGGAGTTTTTCTTTTTAGCACCTTTGCTGGGAGCGATTGTACAAGGAGCAGTATATGGTGCAATAACTAATGCTGCGATAAGTGGAGCTGTGGCAGCAGCAACAGGTGGAGACGTGCTTGGCGCCATGTGGAATGGCGCTGTTAGTGGCGCTATGAGCGGAGTTTTATCTGGTGGTATTGGTTTTGGGATAGGAGCAATAGGATCGGGGCTGGCAGGAGCAGCCGGTTTAACCGGTCAATGGAATGCAGCAATGAGTGGCTTGAATACAGCAATGACAGCAGTACAGGGTTACAATGTAGCGCAAGGCTTATATGAAGGCTTAAGAACCGGTAACATGGGTGAGTTTGCAGGCGCAGCAGCGCATGGCATATTAATGGGGCTGGATGCAATGAATATGAATCCCATTGCTGATTTTGCCAGAGATATGGGCAGAGGTGCAGCGGGTCTCATTGATGACAGATTTGGGTACAGGAATCATGTGATTACTGAAGGAAAAGGGCATGCCTCAGGCTACAGCGATACCCTAGACAGGGTTCAAAGAGGAGATTCTTTTCCACATAGAAACGATGGTTCGATATTTAAAAATAGAGAAGGGTTATTACCAAAGAATCCAGATGGCTATTACAGGGAATATGTTCATCCAACACAAGGTATTAGAGGGCCTGGGCCTCAACGAATCATAATGGGTAGAGGTGGAGAAACATATTTTACACCAGATCATTACAAGTCTTTTAGACGTATTGATTATGATTATTATCGAGAAAGCCATTTTAATTAGGTATGACAAAAGATATTCCATTTGATTTTTTAGATGTGATTGATGCTTATGTAGGGGGCAGGAATACATATTTTTGTAAAATTTCGGAGTGCGTTAAGGGCAAGGGAGAGTTGCTGGAAGATTTATCTGAAAAATTGAAATTTCCTAGTTACTTTGGAAAAAATTGGGATGCTTTAACGGACTTGTTGTTAGATCTTAGTTGGTTTGAAGAGTCTACAATTGTGCTAGCGCATGAAATATTACCTTTAAATGATGACCTAGCTAATTTAAAGATATATCTAGATATATTAAAACAAGTGATGTTTGATTGGATGGAAGAGGATAGTCCAAAACTCAAGGTAGTTTTTTCTTTAGGTTTGAAGCAAAAAGTCTTAAAACTTTTGTCTGAGTAAAAGTCTGGTCTAGTTGATTCCCTAAGGGGATTAGCGAGTAACATCCTCAATTTTATTTCTCAAAACTGAAGATTTAATGAGATATTTAACAGCATCAATGGCCTGTTGATTATCCGTATTAACAAGTTGATCGATGAGATCAAAAAGCTCAGGGTTTTTTACGTGTACAGAGTTT
>JAAELK010000192.1 GCA_024226935.1 Desulfobacteraceae bacterium | reverse complement strand
GGATAAGTTCCAAGGTGGTTACCAATTTTTTGAGTTTATCAGTAAGTGGTTCTTCCATCTTTTTTTCAATAAATGGGAAAAGAACCTCTTGTACCTCAAACCAAATTTGTAATAATTTTCTCATAAAGTCGCTTTTCTGGTTCAGTTGTTTTTTTGTGATGATTAAGCTACTGAAATATATCAGAAAAGTGACTTTTTAACAATTAGAGTTGTACTATCTTGATTTGAAAATTATAAATTTTTTCTATTTCTGCAAGAGGCTCAGAAGATAAACCGACAATTTTATTGAGGTATCTATGAAAAAACTAATTTTATTTTTATTAGTAGTTGTTTTGTATAGTGGTTGTTCGATGCATAAAACAATTTTAAAAGTAGATAGCCAACCCTTGAAAATTAAGGTTTTGACCATCGCGATGTTTGAAGTTGGCAAAATGACGGGAGATGCTCCTGGAGAAGCTCAATTGTGGGTTGAGAGAGAAAAAATGACAGGGCGTTTGAAAATTCCAGGAATGATGTTTCCTGTCTGTTACAATGATAGGGGGCATGCTTTGATGGTTACGCAGATGGGTTTTGCCAATGCAGCATCCTCTGTTATGTCCCTGGGCATGAGTGGCGTTCTGGATTTGTCTAAAGCCTATATCATTATTGCGGGAATAGCTGGTGTTGATCCTGAAAAGGGAACACTTGGGTCTGCAGCTTGGGCAAAATATATTGTGAATGGTGACCTGGCCCATGAATTTGATAGTCGCGAAATGCCGAAAGGATGGAACTATCCCTACTTTCGTCTTGGTGGCAGTACGCCTTGGGCAACTACAGGATGGACTATTGGTACGGAAGTTTTTAAGTTGAATGGTGACCTGGCTGAAAAAGCATATTTTTTGTCTAAAAATGTAAAACTTATGGATTCTGCCGGAGCAAAATTATATCGGGCACGTTATCCTGTGGGAACAGCGGCTTTTAAGTCTCCTGTTGTTTTCATGGGGGATGTCTTGTCTGCTGGAACATATTGGCATGGAAAAATGCTTTCTGATTGGGCGGATTGGTGGACTGAAAAATGGACCGGGGACAAAGCTATTTATGCCATGAGCGATATGGAAGATAGTGCGACTTTTACCGCTCTTTACCGCCTTGAAAAAATGGGACTTGTAAACACCCGGAGGGTCATGTTGCTGCGCACCGCAAGCAATTTTGATCAGCAATATCCTGGTCAGCCTCCCCAAGAAAGCATAGCTGCAGATAATGGAGGTTTTCTTCCCGCAGTCGAAAATGCCTACCGTGTGGGGTCAACAGTCAGTGATGAAATTATTAAAAATTGGGATGAATGGAAATAATAAATATCCACCTTCTTAGAAGGTGGTTTTGCCTTTTACCCCCTATAAGGGGGCTATGCTTGCCTCCTGAGAAGACAAGCAGGTCATCCCCTATTTCATACAAACTTCTTATTGTTCTTGTTGCTTTTCAAGCACT
>JAAELK010000191.1 GCA_024226935.1 Desulfobacteraceae bacterium | reverse complement strand
CCGCAATATGGGCCATGGCATCTTCCATATCCTCTACCACCTTGACTGCCAGAATAAGATCCAGATATTCTGCATCCCAGTCCTGGGATGTGGCTGTTTCAATTTTGGGAAGAACAGCACAGGTTTTTTCACAGCCTTTTAGGGTGTAATTAAACAATTGGGCGAAATCCTTCATAGGATTTAGGTCGTTAATTTTAAGGGCAACTTGTTTTTTTTCATCCATTTATATAAATTGGGCAACAAACGTCTTTGAGCTACCATTTTTTAGCAGAGCCTCAATCTCAGGCTTGAATTCATCAAGTTTTGACTTACCAGAGCCTTTCGGCCTTCCCAATATTTTCCCATTTTTTCTTGCCGCCGATAGTCCCTGTTTTGTCCGTTCAGAAATCAGATCTCGTTCTATCTCTGCAAATAAACCAAACATGGTAATCATCGTCTTGGTTTGAATATTCTGCTTACCATTAATTTTGATGGACTCTTTAACAGCCACAAGCCGAACTTGTATTTTTATGAGTGCATCCACGATTTGTATAATCTGTCCGACACTTCGTCCTAACCGGGAAAGCTCGCTGACCAATAGCAAATCTCCTGCCTGTAAATTTTCCAGCAGTTTATCAATTTTCCGTTCTTTAGTAGATTTCCGAGAAGATATCTCAACCTCGATAAAATCATTTATTTTGATATCGTTTCGACGAGCGTATTCATGCAGCTCAAGCTTTTGAGTATTAAGATCTTGGGTCCCTGTCGAAATTCGCAAGTAGGCGATAACTCGAGGAAAATATCCTGTTTCATTTTGGGTCATATTAAACTTTATTTTTTGAGTAATTCAACTAAAAATGCTAAAAACGACTTTTAGTTTACATTTATGCTTTCTATAATGCAACCGTATTTGGTTTCTCTTTTTAAAGCTTCTTAACGTTCGTTTTCAGTTCATAAAAAAGGTGGTTATGTCCCGTCTAAAAATACTCAACAATAATGACATCACAGACTTTGATTCTCCACCTGTTTTCAGTGGCGAAGATCGGAAGCGAATCTTTTATCTGCCCAAATGGGTAAGTGAGTTTGATTTCTCAGAGGAGGTCTTGAAGGATTCAATAGAATTTAGGCTTCCAGAAATATTGGAGCTACAGGTGCAATAAAATGGGAAGTGAAATATTTCTTGTAAGTCTTGTGGTATCTGACATTAGATAAAATCCTATGAAGGATTTCGCCCAATTGTTTAATTACACCCTATATTTTTCCAAACTAAAATATACCCTGAATAATCCGAGCATAAAAGAAAAGCTTTAAAAAAAGGGGCCTTTTTTCTCTCCTGGACAAGTCCAGCTGAAGTATAAAAGACCCCTTTTTTATTTTATCTTCACCTCCATGG
>JAAELK010000190.1 GCA_024226935.1 Desulfobacteraceae bacterium | reverse complement strand
GACCAGACCATCGATTCTGTCCAGCCATGCTTTTGTGCCACCTGCGCCACAGTAAACCCCTGGGACAAATCGGTATTTAGGAGATTTGCCAGTACTGGCATTTTCCCTAAATGATAATGAATTGTCTTTTGATCCAGTCCCAATCTCTTTGCAATTTTGTTCTGGGGCAGGTTTAATGTTTTTTCCGGCACATAATTTAAAAGTATATATTGCCTTGGGAATCACAGGGTTGTCAAAACTATCCCAGGATCCAAAATGCTCCAGAATACAAAAAATATATGTAACCAATTCCCCGGCAAAAAATTATTTCATAATGGGGTTTTTTGCCCTTCCCTCGAAAAATGCAACAAAAATTAATTCTACAAAAGTGGCTTGCGACATTTCATGCAGGTGTAATCCTCCAACCTATTTTTTGCTCCACAATATATACATTCTTTTATTTTCTTTGTATGCGAACCAATAACTCCAGCAGTATCACCAAATGTTGCTAAAATCCTCTGTCCGCATTGGCCGCAGTGCCATTCCTTAACTCTAATACTTAGTATTATCCATACAATAAGCCATAAACCGCTTGTAACTATTGAAAGAATAAGATGGAGCACATGATTTGGCGTCTGTGCTCGAATAAGAGTATTCTTTTTGCAATATGAACAATACCCAGGTCTTTCTTGAAAACCCATATATTCCCTCTCAATGCTTACATAATGCTGCAGATAACCAGTGCAAATGGAGAGCAGCGAAATTTGCAACCGAGATAATTTCTCCTCTTTATCTTTTGGAGATAACCACTCTCAGTCTGGGAATGCAATAGTAAACTTATTACATCAGTTTGCAGTTCAGGGCAGCTTCGCTTCCACCACCCCAATTCAAATTATCCAGGTGGGCCAAAATTCTTCATGATACAAAAACTATTGGAAATCCTTACTGTCCAAAAAGGTTTAAATTCTATTTTATTGACACATTGTCAACACCATTCTATAAGCTTTTTAGACCTTCAGCTATATTCCCAAGGAACGTTGACAAAATAACCATAGCTATATAAGAAAAACCAAACCGGCATCATGATAAAGATTATCAATTCCACAAGGTTTTGGTATTATCCACGACAAAAACAAACACTTTGTATACCTGGGATGACGAAAAGCACACGGACAATCGTCAGCCGGAATTCTGTATCTGAAAAAAAACTTTTTTATGACGATGAGATCTTCCCCGGCACATAGAAAAAGTACAAACGCCCAAAGAAATCGTCAAAAACTTTCGTAGGATTATTTTTTGATTATCATTTATTATTTAATTGGATATATATCAAACATTTTAAAAACACAAACAAAAAAATTCCTGGTTTCAGAAACATCCTTTTTGGCTTTTTAATTTGCCACCCAAAACTTACAAAATATGATACAAGATTTTGAACTTACAAATTCCAACAAACCCAAGGGAAAACTAAATTATGAAATGGATTGACCTGAGAAGCGATACTGTGACCAAACCCACCGCCCCCATGCTCGAAGCTATGATCAAGGCCGAGGTCGGAGATGATGTCTATGGAGAAGACCCCACGGTTAATCTCCTGGAAAAAACCGCCGCCCAAATGACAGGCATGGAAGACGGGCTCTTTTGCTCCAGCGGTACCCAGAGCAATTTGCTGGCTCTTATGGCCCATTGTAACCGGGGGGATGAGTATATTGTGGGGCAATTGGCCCATACCTACCGCTACGAAGGCGGAGGAGCGGCTGTACTTGGCAGCATCCAGCCCCAGCCCCTGGATTTTGAACCCGACGGTACCCTGGACCTTGATAAGGTGGAACAATTTATCAAGCCGGATAATTTCCATTTTGCCAAAACAAAACTGCTATGTCTTGAAAATACCCAGGGCGGAAAAGTGCTGCCAATGAACTATATTGCCCAGGCCCGCGCCTTTGTAGATGCCCGGAACCTCGCCCTTCACCTGGATGGGGCAAGGGTATTTAATGCGGCGGTCAAGCTGAATGTGGATCTAAAAGAGATCACCCAGAGTTTTGACACTGTTTCCTGCTGCCTGTCAAAAGGGCTTGGTGCACCGGTAGGATCGGTGCTTTGCGGACCCAGAAACATAATTGAGAAAGCCCGGAGATGGAGAAAAGTTCTGGGAGGCGGCATGCGCCAGGCAGGCTTTCTGGCGGCGGCAGGACTCTACGCCCTGGAAAACCATGTAACCCGGCTTGAAAATGATCATAATAACGCAAAAGCTCTGGCTTCCGGACTTTCCGACTTAGAAAACATTAAAGTTGATTCGGCACAAGTTCAGACAAATATCCTTTTTATGGATATCAAAGATGATATCTGCAAACTGCAGGCACATCTAAAAAAGAACAAAATTATTATTGACAGATCCAGTCATTTACGGCTGGTCACCCATCTGGACATAGAAAGTTCAGATATCGACCGCACCATTGAGGCCTTTAAATCCTTTTTAAAGTGACAAACCTTTGGGGGAAATCGGTAAATATTCCATCCACCCCGGCATCAACAAACCGGGCAAATTCACGGGGTTCATTGATGGTAAACAAATTTACTCTTTTCCCCCTGGCCTTAAGTTCGCCCAACAAACTGTCAGTAACCAGTTTTGCATTTACATTGTAAACCGGGAAGGAAAAGTCATGAAAATCAAGAAAAACACCATCATCCCCCACCAATGCCTGGATTTCAATTTCCGGAGCCCTGGGGCTTAACCACTTGAGCCAGTCATGATTAAAAGAGGAGATTGTCACCGATCCCGGGGAGATTCCGGTCTTTTTAATACTATCCAGGGTCCGGGTAACGATAAAATAAGGCACAGGTTCATTCCCATAATCCTTGAGTTCAATATTAATCCGAAAATCAAGATCACGGGTCAGAATTAATCCCTGATCCAGAGTGGGAACCCCTTCTCCTTTAAGGGAGGATAATTCCTGTTCTTTTATCTTTCCCTGGGAAATAGTTGAAAAAGGATCCGTGGACAAAAAAACAGATCCAAGATCCAGGGTGGCAAGTTCTGCCATGGTGGAATGAATTTTATCATGGAACAAAACAAGATGGCCATCCCGGGTAAGATTTACATCGGTTTCCCACCGGTGGGCACCGATCTTCCAGGCAAGCCTGGCAGCCGCCAGGGTGTTTTCCGGCGCAAGGCTCCTGGCTCCTCTGTGGGCAATAATTTCAATCATTTCCCCTCCCTTATCCGCCTGTTAACAAATAGAGACCTCTTCCTTTCTCTGATCGATGGGAACGTACTCATTCAAAGTATTTCCAGTGTAAACCTGGCGGGGTCTGGAAATCTTCATTTCCGGGTCGTTCCAATACTCTTTCCACTGGGCAATCCATCCCGGCAGTCGGCCAATGGCAAACATGACAGTAAACATTTTAGTGGGGATTCCCATGGCCCGCAGCACAATCCCAGAATAAAAATCCACATTGGGATACAGATGTTTCTCCCTGAAATAGGGATCAGTAAGGGCCGCCTCTTCAAGGCGTCTGGCGATATCCAGCAGAGGGTCTTTGACTTTGACCTTCTTTAAGACGATATCACACATGTCCTTCATGATTTTAGCCCGGGGATCATAGGTTTTATACACCCTGTGCCCGAATCCCATCAGCCTGAAATCATCATCTTTATCCTTTGCCCGGGCAATACATTTTTCCACAGACATACCATCTCTTTCAATTCTCTCAAGCATATGGATAACAGCCTGGTTGGCACCGCCGTGCAATGGTCCCCACAAAGCAGATATCCCGGCGGAAATGGTAGAATAAATATTCACCTTTCCAGACCCCACCACCCGGACCGCCGTGGTGGAACAATTTTGTTCATGATCGGCATGGAGAATCCAAAACACGTTGAGGGCCCGAACAAGCTCATCATCAATATGATATCGTACCACAACCGAGTCAAACATCATATTTAAAAAGTTGGAACAATAGCATAAATCCGGCCGGGGGTAGATCACTTTCTGCCCGATGGATATTTTATAAGCCATGGCTGCCATGGTTCTGATTTTAGAAATGATACGCAGATAGGTCTTATTCAATTCCTCTTCACGATCGATCAATTCAGGATAAAAGCTTCTCATGGCATTGATCATGGCAGACAAAATCCCCATGGGATGAGCCTTGGGAGGATAGTTCTGATAAAAGGCCTTCATATTTTCATGGATGGGAGAAAAATCGTTCAAAGAAACAGAAGTTCTTGTCAATTCCTCCCGGGTAGGCAACTTACCCGTAATCAGCAAAAAAGCCGTTTCAACAAATGTAGAAGATTCTGCCAGCTGCTCAATGGGGATTCCCCTATACCTTAAAATACCTTTCTCTCCATCCATATAGGTGATGGAACTCCTACAGGAACCGGTATTCCCATACCCGGGGTCGAAGGTAATATAGCCGCTTTGTTGACGCAACTCCCTGATATCAATGGCCATTTCACCTTCAGACCCTTCGATAACCGGCAAAGCGATTTCCTGCCCATCAATAATAAGTTTTGCAAATTTTTCCATACAACCTCCTTACGACACCGGGATATTTAAAACAGATAATCGGAGAATCCCCTTAAACAGATCGAACGGGGCAAACTAAACAGATACTAACCCCTGGTTTCTCCCGGAACAGTATAGGTTTTACAGGATCCACCGGAGCATTCTCTTTCCTGGGTCTGGACACCTTGGGCGCAACTGCTGCCCGACGAACTGCCCATGGTGTAATTAGTTTTAGAAACCACCCTTTGAAACTCCCGGGATTTACATTTGGGACAATTGACACCGCTGTCATCACTGGCCCCCATTACAATGACTTCAAAAAACTCTTCACAATCTGAACATTTAAACTCAAATATAGGCATTTTCACTCCTTGATGATTCATTACAATAGTGTATCACAATAAACAGTTTTACTGATTTGTCAAGACAATGCCTGGTGAAGCAGCTCTTCTGCATGGGTCAAGGTAGCAGGAGTAATCTCTTGACCACCAATCATTCGCGCAATTTCTTCCACCCGTTCCCTTCGCGTTTCAAGGGGAATAATGGAGGTGCAGGTGCGATCATTGACCTCCTGCTTGGATATCCTGAACTGACTGGAACCATATTTAGCAATCTGGGCCAGGTGAGTAATGCAGATCACCTGATGTTTATCTCCCAATTCTTTTAATTTAAGCCCCACTTTTTCCGAGGTTGCCCCACCGATCCCGGCGTCCACTTCATCAAAAATCAGAGTTTCAAGACAGTTACTGGTGGACAATACGGCCTTAAGAGCCAGGACAATCCTCGACAATTCACCCCCCGAAGCAATTTTGACAAGGGGCTTGGGAGATTCTCCCGGATTGGGACTCAACATGAAACAAATTTTATCCATACCGGTGGAAGAAATCTTTTCCTTATCCCGGCCCCGAATCTCTTCCGGATTTTGTGATATATGATTTGAGACCACAACCTCAAACCGGGCCTTTCCCATCTCAAGAACACCAAGTTCTTTTTGGGTAAAAGCTGCCAGGGCAATTCCGGCAGAACGCCGCTCCATGGACAAGTCCAGAGCTTTTTGACCAATCTGCTGCTCAAGTTTTTTTCTTTCCTGTACCAGGTCTCGTATCCGGGTTTCCAATCCCCGGCCATCTGCCAGGTCTGCCTTCATAACTTCATATTGTTCAAACAATGAAGAAAGGCTGCCCCCATATTTTCTTTTAAGTTTTGCAATCAAATCCAGGCGCCGACTTAAAATTTCCAGGGATTCAGGTTCCAGGTCAATGGAGTCACAATAGCACCTCAAGGTTTCAGCCACATCCTGGAGATCAAACACCATGGAATTCAAACGGCCTGCTATCGATTCAAGGGTATCATCCACCCGGGAAAATTTTTCAATTCCTGCTCCCAGGAAAGAAAGACGCTCAATAAGAGATTTTTCCCTGTCATAAATTTCATAAATACCCCCATTGACTGCTTCAAAAATTTTACCGGCATTTTGTAACCGATCCCGGTGAATATCAAGCTTTTCATCCTCATTGGGCAAGATAGCTGCTGCTTCAATTTCATCCACCTGGAATTGAAGCAAATCCTGTTCCCTTATTTTTTTTTCCCGTTGAACTTTCAAAACTTGGATCTTTTTTGTCAGGGAGCAAATTTTCCCGTGGAGCCCTGTGACTTCCTGTCTTAGAAAGCCGGTACCTGCAAACTCATCTAAAATATCCAGGTGGTTTTCCTCCCTGAGCAAACCCTGGTGGGCGTATTGACTGGAAATCCCGGCAAGATTCCAGGTGACCTGTTTTAACAAATCCAGGGTGGACTGTCTGGAATTAATAAAGACACGGCTTCTACCGGAACGAGATATCAACCTGCGGATCATCAATCCTTCGGATCCGTCCATACCTTGTTCGAACAATATCCTTGCGGCATGGGAATCCGGCTCAATATCAAAATAAGCTTCCAGTTCGGCTGTTTGTTCACCGGTTCGGACAAGGTCGGCAGAAGACCTTGCACCCAATAACAGATTTACAGCTTCTATGATAATAGATTTTCCGGCCCCGGTTTCACCGGTTAATACACAAAGACCATTTTTAAAGGAGATTCGAATATCATCAATAATGGCAAATTTTTTTATGGCAAGCTCACTTAACATAAAACCTCTTTATCATTTGGATAGCCCGGCTCATTCAACAACCATGCCCCGGGCTAAACCTGAAAAAAGCATTCGATTCAGTTCCGACCTGCCCCCCTCCTTTTTTTGAGACCTGATTTTAAGTCGGTACAAAGACCATGGGAAAACAATTCAAGCCAGGGTGTCATCCGGAGAGAATTCTTGATTTATATTTTTTTTAACGGTCTGATTCACTGTTGCATAAATATCCCGGAAGGTCTCATGAAAGCTGGCGGGAGACAATCGGCCCAATTCAATAAACTTAACAATAATTTCCTTACTGGTTCGCAGTATCTGTTCGTCTGTGGATTTCATACATACCTGCATACCAAAAGAAGCTATTGAGGTCAAGATTTTGCAAAGTTTTATCTTTATATTGCCATGGCAAGATATAATGATTATAATCCAAACTCCATTTAATTGAAATAACGAGGTAGACGGGCATGGAGAAGACATTGGAAACAACAGAAAAATCGGACATTCATGAATTATCCTTTCGAGGCAAAAAAATTCTTTTAATAGGTACAGCCCACGTATCCAAACATAGCGCCCAATTGGTGGAAGATACCATTCTTGAAGAAAATCCCGACACTGTCTGTGTTGAACTTTGTGCCACAAGACTTGCCTCCATCCAAGATGCAGACCGGTGGCAGAATATGGATATTATCAAAATAATAAAGCAGAAAAAAGTCCTTATGCTATTTATGAACCTGCTTTTGGCATCCTTCCAGAAAAAAATAGCCGATAAATTTGGTATCAAACCCGGTCAGGAGATGATCAATGCCATTGAATCGGCTCAAAAAATAGATGCTTTTATTGTGCCTGCAGACCGGGAGATACAGATCACTCTTTCCCGGGTATGGCGGGGCATGGGATTCTGGGAAAAACTCAAATTGCTGGTGTCCCTTGTTTTCTCCTTTGGGGAATCCGATAAAATCGAGGAAGAAGACATTGAGCGGATGAAACAAGAGGATATCCTCCAAACCCTGCTGGCCGATGTGAAAGAAGCCCATCCCATCATTGGAAAAACCCTGATTGATGAAAGAGACCAATTTCTGGCGGAAAATATACGATCTGCCCCGGGGGAAACAATTGTAGCTGTGGTGGGAGCCGCCCATGTTCCGGGTATTAAAAAACATATAGCAGAAGACACGCCGATTAATCTGTCAAAACTCAACCAGACCCCGCCGACAAAAAACCTGGGTAAAGTCTTAAAGTGGCTGATCCCCGGCCTTATTATCCTCTTGTTCATCGCAGGATTTATGATGGAAGGGAAAACTATCGGTACCAATATGATATGGATATGGATTGCGGCCAATGGTATTTTTGCAGGCCTTGGCGCCCTCCTGGCCATGGCCCACCCCTATACCATCCTTTCATCCATCATTGCAGCACCCATAACCTCTCTAAACCCCATGATAGCGGCCGGATGGGTATCAGGTCTTGTGGAAGCCGTTACACGTAAACCCAAGGTTCGCGACCTGGAAGCCATCCCCCGGGATATTGTATCCATAAAAGGATTTTGGCGCAACAATGTTACCCGAATCCTGCTGGTGGTTATCTTCACCAATTTAGGTTCATCCATCGGTACAATGACGGCGGTACCCATGATGCTGAAACTGCTTTCCTGATTGCAATCAATTTAATCTTGATTTTCCCGTTTCATACAAGGTATATTGGGATATAATCATAAATTTTAATAACTGATCAGCATTTTATTCATGGGAATCAAGACGGGAGATTTTCCAGCGTGGATATATTTGTCGCACGTCAGCCTGTTTTTACTGCGAAAAAAAATGTTTTCGGATATGAACTCCTGTTCAGAAGCAGCCTTGAAAATATATTCCCGGAAATTGACGGAAGCATTGCTACCTCCAACGTATTGTCCAATACATTTTTCTCCTTTGGACTCAATGAAATTTTAGCAGGAAAACCCGGGCTGATTAACTTTACCAAGGATCTTATCCTCCAGAGGACACCCTTACTTTTTCCCAAAGAACATATTATCATTGAGGTGCTGGAAAAAATAGAGCCTGAGCCTAAGGTGATTGAAGCATTAAGGGAATTCAAACGCCATGGATTTAAAATTGCCCTGGATGATTTTGTCTATAATCCCAAATTTAATTCCATGATTTCCCTTTGTTCCATTATCAAATTTGACATCATAGCCACTCCCTTAGAAACCCTCAGACCAATTATCACAGCCATCAAAACCAAATATAATTTCACCCTTCTGGCAGAAAAAATAGAAACCTACAGTGAGTTTGAACAGGCCAAGGCCATGGGATTTTCCCTGTTCCAAGGCTATTTTTTCGCTAGACCTGAAATCATCTCCAGAAAAGATATTTCACCCAGTCAACATACAAAGCTCAAACTCATCAATGAAGCCGGACAAAAACACATAAACATTGCAAAAATAGAAGAGCTCATTAAAAATGATCTGCCCATCTCCTTTAAACTGCTCAAATTTATTAATTCCGCTTATTTTCGACGTCCCACATCCATCGATACCGTAAAAGATGCCATACTATTCCTGGGACTTGATGAACTCAAAAAATTCATTTATGTGGTGGTATTATCAAATCTAATGGAAAACAAACCCAATGAGTTGATTCGATCATCGATGATCCGGGCAAGGATGTGCGAGCAATGCGGTGGAATGCTGAAGACTCATTTCACCACAGAAGAGTTGTTCACCATCGCCTTATTTTCAGCCATGGATGCCATCCTGGACAAACCCATGGCTGATATTCTTACCAATCTCAGTTTTTCAGACAAAATTAAAAATGCCCTATTGGGCCTGGATAAGCAATATTCTCAAATCCAGGCCCTGGTGACCAGTTTTGAAAAAGGACAATGGGATCATAGGCTTTACAAATTGATGGATGGCCGAAAAATCATCGAAAAACTCCCGGAATTTTATATGGATGCCATCAAAATGACAGATGCTTTTTTCAAATAAACCAAAAATTGAAAATAAAAATTTTCAAAGAGATTCCGCAAATTTCTGGATACAGGCAGGATAAAGCTCCCACTCTTTTTCAAGCCCTTTTCTTTTAACATCATCCAAGGTATCTCCAACCTCAATTTCAAAGGCCTTCTGACCTATAATGGGGCCGGTATCTTCTCCATAATCGACAAAATGAACCGTGCACCCGCCAATTTTACATCCATAACGGAAAGTATCCCCATACCCGTCTGTACCCGGAAAAGAAGGCAGCAAAGCCGGATGGATATTCATAATCTTGAACTGACCTTCAACCGTGTTCAATCGATCAATAAAATATGGGGTCAACACCCGCATGAATCCAGCCAAAACCAAAAGATCAATCTCGTAGGAAAGAATATGATCTAAAAGCTTTTTTTCCGCAATGGCCCTGGATTTCAAAAAAAATTTAATCTTCTCCTTTGAAACATCACTTGAAGAATCACCTATTACCAATTGCTGTTTTTCAAGGATATCTCCCAAATCAAAATCGGGCGGAACTCTTCTGTCATCGATACCTTGTTTACAAGATTGAATAATATCTCCATAATCCACCACAAAGGTATCAATATCAGCTTTACGAGCACGTTCAAGCCCTTTGGCTCCAAAAGTATCTGAACCCGTAAAAAGGATTCTGGCATCGACACTACCGGCCATGCATGCGTCAATAATAGCCTGAAGGTTAGACCCTCCTCCAGAAATCAAAGTTCCCACATTAATGATTTTCGCCACAAGCTTTCCCCTATTTATAAACAATTATTATAGCCACCGTGAATAGTTTTATCATACCCAAAAGAGGAAAATTATCCTGTTTATTGATTCCCATATCCGTTTTGACCACCGCAGTCCGGACACTTCCAGGTAATGCCATTGCAGGTCATACCCCACATATTTTCATACATACATACCTGGCACATGGCAAAACCGCAACGGCACTGCCAACAGAACATAAACTCCCCCCGGCAGCAATGGCAAGTTTTATTTTGCATAGGTTTTCTCCGGCGGACACAAGCTTTTTCGGACATCATATAAATCTACTTCTCCTTTTTTTGAAAAAAAGGTATATATGCTCTTAATTTTAAAAAAAAATCAATATCCAAAAGGATTATACAAAAAAATGGCAGATTCAAAAAAAATATTTCTGATAGACGGCAGTGCATTTTTATACCGGGCATTCCACGCCATTCGCACACTAAGCACCTCCAATGGTCATCCCACCAATGCCACCTTTGGATTTACACGAATTCTGCTCAAATTATTAAGGGAGAATACCCCTGAGTATGCCGTCGTCTTTTTTGATGTCAAAGGCCCCACATTCCGCCACACCATGTATGATCAATACAAGGCCAACCGTTCTCCAATGCCCGAAGAACTCGTGGTCCAGGTACCGGATGTCAAACGAATGATATCCGCCTTGAACATTCCCATTATCCAAAAGACCGGTTTTGAAGCCGATGACCTGGTGGGAACCTATGCAACCCTGGCAGAAAAAGCCGGTTTTCAGATAGTTATGGTAACCGGGGATAAGGATTTTATTCAGTTGATTACAGATAAATGTGTCCTCTGGGATCCCATGAAAGATACCATCACCGATGTGGCCAAAGTTAAGGAAGATATGGGGATAACACCTATCCAATTTATCGATGTACTGGGACTTGCCGGTGATACCGCCGATAATATTCCAGGGGTCAAAGGAGTTGGACCTAAAACTGCGATCAAGCTTATCACCGAATTTGGCTCCATCGATGGCATCTATGAAAACCTGGACCAACTTAAAACTAAAAAAAAGCTATATGAAAACCTTTGCGCCAGCCGGGAAACAGCACTATTAAGCCGGGATCTGGCCACCATTGACCGGAACATCACAGTCGATGACAACATTGAGTCTTTTAAACTTCCCGCCTTTGATACCCGGAAGGCTTTTGAACTATTCCAGGAACTTGAATTTAAAAACCTGGCAACAGAATTTGCCCAGGAAACCGACAAATCAAAAAAAACCTATAAATTAATTACCCGCCCACAAGAGATGGAAGAACTGGTCAAAACCCTTGAAAAAGAGAAAGTTTTTGCCATTGATACCGAAACCACATCCAAACATCCCATGGAAGCACAATTGGTTGGTATCTCCTTTTCCTACACGGACAATACAGGGTTTTACATTCCCGTTGCCCATACCCATCCCGGTGAAATTGAACAACTGGATAAAAAAGAGATTCTACGCATTTTCAAGCCGATTCTGGAAAACCCTGAAATCCAAAAAGTCGGGCAGAACATTAAATATGATTATATTGTTCTGGCAAGATATGGAATCAAATTAGCAGGCATTGTCTTTGATACCATGATCGCCTCATACCTGCTCGACCCAGGCGTCAGGGGGCACAGCCTTGACAATATTGCCATGAATCTTTTCGGGCACAAGACAATTTCCTATGAGCAAATAACAGGAAAAGGAAAAAAGAGCATCGGATTTGAAGAGACTCCTATTCTTGAAGCCGTTGATTATGCCGCAGAAGATGCAGATCTCACCTTCATGGCCTATGGAGTTTTAAAAAAGCAACTCCGGGAAAAAGGACTTTTACCCCTGATGGAAACCCTGGAAGTCCCGCTGATTACCGTGCTTGCCAATATGGAAATGGAAGGAATAAAGGTGGATGCCCCGGCCCTGGCCAACTTGTCCCTCACCTTTGAAGCCGAGATGGAAATCCTTGAAAAAGAGATCTATGAACTGGCAGGAGAAAAATTTAATATTAATTCTTCCCAGCAGCTCGGGGTCATTCTCTTTGAAAAGCTCAATCTTCAAACCAGCAAAAAGACCAAAAAGAAAACCGGGTATTCAACGGATGTGGAAGTATTGACCAAGCTTGCCAAAACCCATGAACTGCCGAATAAACTGCTCCGGTACCGGACCCTGGGCAAACTAAAATCCACCTATGTGGAATCTCTCACCAAATTAATTCATCCGGAAACCGGTCGTATACACACCTCTTTTAATCAGGCAATCACGGTGACGGGCCGCCTGTCAAGCTCCAAACCCAATCTCCAGAATATCCCCATCAGAAAAAAAGAAGGAAAAAAAATCAGGGAAACCTTTATCCCGAAAGCGGGCTACACCCTCATCTCAGCCGATTATTCCCAGATTGAACTTCGGGTCCTGGCCCATTGCGCCAACGACAAGATATTAATTGAGGCCTTTAATAATGATGAGGATATTCACACCCGGACCGCCCTTGAAGTGTTCCAGATAATGCCGGCTTTTATCACCGATGACTTGAGAAACCAGGCAAAGGCCATTAACTTCGGGATTGTGTACGGCATGAGTGCCTTCAGACTCGCCAATGAATTAAACATCAGCCGAAAAATGGCCACAACCTATATTGATAACTATTTCAAACGATACGCCGGTGTAAAGCAATTCATTGATAATACCATTGAAGAGACAACAAAAACCTGTGAGGTGAGCACCATCTTCGGACGAAAACGCCGGCTGGATGATATCCGGTCTTCCAATACCAATATCCGAAATTTTGCCCAACGGGCCGCCATCAACACACCCATCCAAGGAAGTGCCGCCGACTTGATCAAACTTGCCATGATCAAAATGGAAGCTGCCCTGGTGAAAAACCGGTTAGCATCAAAAATGCTGCTATCGGTCCATGATGAAATAATATTTGAAACACCCATGGAAGAAAAAGACCAATTGATATTGATTGCCAGGGAAATCATGGAAAATGTACATCCGCTCAAAGTCCCCCTAAAGGTAAATTTTGGAGTGGGTGAAACTTGGGCATCAGCACATTAAAACCAGACAGATGAAACTTAAGACAGAGGAAAGGTAAAACAAGGATGGAAAATCAACGCGTCGGGATTGTCATCAAAAATGAAGCCCATGCCAAAAAAAAAGCCCGGGAATTGGTCCAGGTACTCGGGGATAAATGTATAGTAATTGACACCCAGGGCAAAACAAACCCCCATCTGCCAGATGATCTTATATGCATCATCGTACTAGGAGGAGATGGCACCTTTTTAAGCGTATCCAGATTCATTGAAGATAAAGGTATTCCTCTGATGGGGGTAAAATTCGGCGAAGTGGGGTTCCTCGCCGAAACCACGGAGGGAAATCTCTACAAAGCGGTGGAAGCAGTATTCCGGGGAAATTATATTATCGGAGAACGCACCAAGCTTAATATCAAGGTGATACGCAAAGGAAAACAAATTATTGATGTGGATGTCCTCAATGATGCCGTCATCAACAAAGCGGCCCTGTCCCGGCTTGCCTCCTGTGCTGTTTACCTGGATGATACCTATCTGACCACTTACCGGGCCGATGGCCTCATTGTGGCAACCCCTACGGGGTCCACCGCCTATTCCCTGGCAGCGGGGGGTCCCGTGGTACATCCGGCAGTGCCCTCCATTATTTTAACCCCCATCTGCCCCGCTACCCTGACCAACCGGCCGTTGCTTATTCCCGACTCCACCCAGGTGGAGATCCGGCTGCAAGGCAGCCCGGAAGATATGATCCTGACCCTGGACGGCCAGGAAGGCTTTAAAATAGATCCCAAGGATAAAATATTCATCAAAAAAAGCCCAAAGTTACTTAAAATCATCTCCTTTGAGGATCAATCCTATTTCAAGGTGTTAAAAACAAGACTCAAATGGAGCGGCGGTAGAAGCTGATTTACCCCGGCTTGTTAAATGAGTCTGTCAGACTTGTTTAACAAGCCGGAAGATCCACCATCCTTACCATTTCCCGGGCCTGGGTCAAAAGGGTATCTGCATCTTGATCTACCCGGGTGGCTCCGGCTTCAACCCCCTTTGCGGTCTCCTCCAATTGAAAGATATCATGGGATACCTGTTTGAGCCCCTTTTCATTTTCTTCCATCATCCTATTTGCCAATATAAATCCGGCAGAAGCCTCGCTGATATTTTTTGCCACCTCATTAGTGGCGACTGACTGTTCTTCCACAGCCTTGGTAATCCCTTCCACCCGTGTATTTACTTCCTGAACAATTCCGGAGATGATATCCATTTCTCCTGCGGACTTCTGGGTGGCTTCCTGGATTTCCTTTACCTGGTGACTAATTTCATTGGCAGACCCGGAAGTCTGGACAGCCAACTCCTTGATTTCCTTGGCCACAACGGCAAAACCTTTCCCGGCTTCCCCCGCCCTTGCCGCCTCTATGGTTGCATTCAATGCCAAAAGATTGATCTGTTTGGATATACCCTCGATGACATCTGTAATTTTATTAATGGCAATGGCAGATTCTCCCAAAATCGCCATCTGTGTCGCAGCAGCCTGACTTTGCGCAACTGCCCGGGTAGTAATTTCACAACTTTTTTCCGTGCTTTGGGCAATATCGTTAATGGTGGCAGTCATCTCTTCCGTGGCCGAGGCGATATTGGAAAAATTATTTGTGGCCTGTTCCATGAAGGAAACCATGGAATTGGAATTGGTATTCACCTGATCTGTAATCCCTGCGACACCGGACAATTTACTGGCCATATCCGCGGCATTCCGGGCCATATCGCCGGAGAACTCATACAGACTCTTTGAGGTCTTATTCAAGTGGGCGGCATTATCATACACCCCTTTGAAAACAGCTTCCATGGTCAGGGTGCCAGACTGGATTTTTTCATTATCAGCCATGCTATCCCAATACCAAAGATAATTATCCTTGGCCATGCGGATGAACATGAACATGGAAAATACACACAAAAGCCCCACACCCAGGCCCAGAGCAGATCCATTGGAAACCCCCCACAGGGCAATGGGCAACATCATAAGCAGGGTAAAACTTCTGGAAAGGGAAAAATGAGGTCCCAGGGAACTTGTTGCACCGGCTGCCAATCCGCAAACAATAACGAGGGTAAAAAACAAAGGCCATTCAAGGGGATAATAAATTGCGATCATAACGCTTAGTATTCCCCACAAAACACCCGATAACAGATTAAAACCCAGCATTGTTTTCGCCCAGGTAATGGGCGCCAGATCAAATCCCGCCAGCACTTTTTTGGCCATTCCTATGCGAATACCGGAAATAACAAATATAACAACTCCAAACCATGCCAGAATCATTGGATGATCGGTTTTCATGGGGGTGACCACTGCGACGAAAACAAAGAGTGCAAAGTGGGCCATTACTGAAGTCAAAGACCTTTTAGCAAGGGCCATCACCTGTTCTTTTTTATACCTGACAATTAATGCTGGATCCACCGTCCTTCCCATAAAAAATCACCCCTCATTATTAAAAACGTGAAATCTATATAAAAAACAATGGTTACAGCATTGACACAGATTCATCCTTCATGTCAAGAAAAATCAGAGGTGCCGAAATGAAATTATTAACACAAATTATGGCCACTATCCTGCCCAGGGTTTATTGATCTGAACCAGATAATTTTTCCTATGATTCAAGGCATCAATCATATCAATCATATCCTCGCTATCCAACTCCGGAGAAATATAATTTGCGCCCTGAAATAAAGAAGAGTCCAGTGGTTTAAGGGATTTAAACATCCCAATCTTTTCCTCTTTTAAAGTATGGCCCCACCCGAAAATTCCAATATTGACCCAGACAGCTTTAATATCTGGATAATCATCTAAAACAGACAGGCTTTCTTGAATACTTGCCAGGGTTTCGCCCGGAGCTCCCAAAAGAAGAGATACCCCAAAATCCATATCCGCCTCACTTAAATGGTCAAGGGCGGATCTAATATCCGGAATAGTATATCTGCTATTCATATTTGCCAACATCCTGGCAGAAGCAGTACCGAGGGAAACTCCAACATAGCTGCATCCGGATTCCTTGAGTAGATCACAAAACTGCCTGGAAAACCCCAGAGGTTTAAAGGTTCCTGATCGCCACTGAACATCGAGCTGTTGATCCATAATTTCCCGGCACACGGACTTGGCGTGGGGAAGGGGACAATTAAAGCTGTTATCACAAAAATTTATATGATTAGATCCTGTCACCCCAACCACATGGATAATTTCTTCAATAATCCGTGACGGGGATTTTAATCTATAATCCTGGCCCTCAAAAATTGAATGGGAGCAATGGCTGCATCCGAGAGAACAACCTCGTTTACTCTGTATTGCCCAGGAAATACCAAGCTCATTGTATTGGGCTGTGTCAAATAAGTGATAGGCCGGCATACCAATGGTATCCAAATCTTTTATCCTATTCAGTGGGGCTTTGCCTACCCGGCCACTGTGTCTCACAATGACACCCGATACTCCGGATACAGACTCATTTTGCGACAATTTAGACAGAAAAAGAGGAAAAGAAACCTCACCTTCTCCTATAATCCCATAGTCAAGTTCCAGATATTCCAACCAGTCTGTACTAAAATAATTAAACCCGCCGCCACCCAGAATAATCAAGGCATCAGATTTTCTTTTCACGGTTCTAACAAGACTCTTAAAGATGGGACGGGTATCAGCTATCCTGTTAACGAATCCAAAATTTCCATCCGGGATATTCCAGGGAGCCATGGGAATGGAAAGGGCAACCACATCCGGATCAAACTTATCCAGATGGGTCTCAAGCGCAATTGGATCTTCCCCTGCAATAAAACAATCAAAGATTTCTACCTCATGTCCTGCATCCAGAGCAGCGCCTGCGACATAGGCAGCCCCAGGGGCAGACATGGGCAAGAAATTACCGGAAACCATCAAAATCTTCATGGGCAATCCCTCCTATTGGCGAAATTGACAAACTTGGCGAAATTGACAAACTTGGTGAAATTGACGAAATTGATGAATCTTAACGAATTTAACTTTAGATTACCTTTATTTGGAGTAAGTTTCAAGCCTTATCCTGTTTAATCTCAAGGTCATCCAATAAAATACTATATAATTGACAGGAGAAACAAGCAGCGATCTTAGAACCCCACACCATAAACAGATCCATTTTTTGGTTTAGAAACCAAACGCCTGTCCCAGAAGGTGTCAGGCCCGGATCGGACCAGATCAATATTGCCATGGGGTATCCTCTCAATCGCAACCACAGCCATATCAAATTTTTCTCTTGTAATTTCCCAATTGCGTTCCACAATCTCAATTTGCTTTTGCAAAACTTTGTCCAGCAGCACTTTATTATTTTTTTCCCATTCCCTGAATCACCACAATGCATCTATTTAAAATTTAAGCAAAACAAACTTGATGACATAAAAAGTTCACTGATTTTCCCCTATAATTTAAATTATGATGAAGTTTGTTTCAATAGATGTCAAACTGGGAGGACGGTTCCTTTCACAATAATTGTAATAAAATCCCATCATAAATCCATGTTACCTTTTTTCTTCATGCTCTCTCCAATAATCGAAAAGCAATCCTATTATGCCACCTTCTAATTTTAAATCGATGGGTGTTGCCCAGAAATGACTCGACAATAAAATACAAAAATCCGGTGTTTTATTCAGATCCCCTTAATTACTCCTTCATTGTATTCTTAACGAAAAAAGGAATACTCTATACTAAGCTTATCAATTACCACGAAATAAAGTTCACAATAGTTGATAAACCTAAATGGGAGAGCACTTCAAAAACAATAAAAAAATAATTAAGTCATAAAATAAACTCATAAACCCTTTACAAAAAAAAGGAATAGCATACATCTTTCTAAAATATTTTTCTTAAATTCAATAAAAATTTAATTATTCGACATGCGGTTGTAACCGACAGGGCGGAGCTATATTTTTTTGAAATAATATCATTCCAAAGTTATACAACCTGAAAATTGCTTATATAAGCAATTTGGCTAGTATGAAATCGGAAATACCATTTTTGGTATTCAATTCACTCATCCATTCCGATTTCATAGAAAGAATAGGCCCCAGAGACCTGGTGAGTTCAATCATTACACACGGATCTATTACCAGCAAAACCTTTCCTCAAAGTTTACAATAGATAATTCCATATGCTCAATAACAAAAATAGATAATGTTTTCCAGCAATCGGTCACTTGCAATATTCTTATTTACCTCATTATTTTGTCTGTACTCATTGGTTATAGACGACTCTCTTCTTGCCGGGGAGAGAATATTAATCAAAGCACATATTGAAACTGGATATCAAAAAAATACCAATTTTTACAAATCCAATATCAACACCAAATCCGTTGATACCCACAACCTGAAATCCGGAATCAAATTAGGCTATACAACGGCTAAAAGCACAGTATCACTGGACTATTGGTTCAATATACTCAGATATAATGACCAGAATCAAGTTCCGGCCGGTCAAATTAAAGCCAACGCCTTTGATTACACGGAACAGATGACAGCTTTCACAGCCCAAAGCCAAATCTCGGATCGTTTGCTCGTAAGACTTGATAACCTGCACTGGAAAACCCGTGACCCTGCCAAGGCCGATATCAATTCAAATGAGGTGGATCGATTTAAATATTCCATAAACAAATTCACGCCAACAATAAATTACACTTTTGGTGAAAAATTTATCATCGGCTTGAAATACACAAATTTGTATACAAACTATTTTGATGATGGAGCTGGCCAGGGGGAAGACTCAACGGAAAATAGAAAAACCTCTACCCTATGGTATAATTTCAACCAGAAGAGTTCATTTAACCTGGATTATCAACACTGGACAAGAGATTATGATAAAACCACATCGAACTATACCTCAAATCAAACAATGGTCAATGTATACCATCAATTCAACTATTTTAAGTTCAGCGCAGGTGCAGGTTATCATACCAGAGATTTCGATCAAACAATTTCAGGGGGAAATATTGATAAATTCATCTGGGAATTATCCCTAACCGCCAGGAATCCATCCTATTCCATAAAACCCCCTAAAAGCCGTATATTTATAGGTTTAGGCAGCAATCTTAATGATTCAAGTTCCGGGGGAATCTATTACACAGCCAGCTGGCTGAAGGCAAAATTTACTTATTTGATTCTGGAAAAAATAAATTGTCAGGTGACAACCTATTACCAAACAGCCGATTATGAAACTTCCACCAGAAAGGATGATAGATGGTTGATTTCCGGAGGTGCTGATTATCTGATCACAGATTTTTTCACCCTTCGCCTTGTCGGAGGAATTGAAGACAGAGATTCCAATCAGGCCAGCAAAGATTTTACTAATAAATTTGTGATACTTAAATTAAGTTACAAGTTAGGGTCCAAATAAACCTTTATTAGGAATTAATAAAACCATAATTTTTGTATAAAAACTTTATGTATGGGAAAATATGTCAAGATTTTTTAAATACTCTTTACTCTCTTGTCTTGTGATAGCTATCTGGACTAATTTGGGGCTCTGTGAAATTACTTCAAAAGATGCCGGATATCACCTGGGCCCAGAGGATGTATTACGTATTTCTATTCTAGCTGGTGGTGAAAAACAAGTGGAAGCCCAGATGGTTGTCGGTGGAAAAGGGCATATTAATGTGCCCTTTATAGGAAAAATAAAAGCCGGCGGGCTGACCATGGACGCCCTGGAAAAAATCATCTTCATTCCTCTGGAACGGGACTTTTTTGTCAATCCCCAGATACACCTTCAAATAACAGAATACCACAGCCTTCAATTTTTTATTTCAGGCGCCATTAAAAACCCGGGTAAATACATATTGGATTTCACACCCACCATCATGGATCTTGTGGCCAATGCCGGCGGAGTCCTGCCGGAAAGAGGAAATCTTGCTTATATCCTCAGGGGAGTGAACACAACTAAAATTAATAGCTTTAATATCAAGAAAACCATTTCCAAAACAGAACCCATACGGGTGGATTTAATCAAACTTCTAGATGAAGGGGATATGTCAGAAAATATTAACCTCAAATCCGGAGATACCATCTATATTCCCCTCGGTGCCAGGCTAAATCAATCCGGCACCAAAATCTATGTCCAGGGAGAAGTTAAAAACCCGGGGGTGTTTGATTTCCAACCAGGGCTGACGGTTTTGACTGCCTGTATAATGACAGGTGGATTTGATAAATTTGCCGCCCCCAACCGGGCTAAAATCATCCGCCAGACACAAGAGGGCCAGAAAACCATAAAGCTGAATCTTAAAAAGGTTATCGCAGGAGAACTACCCGATCTTCTCCTCAAACCCGGTGACCGCATCCACATTCCTGAGTCATGGTTGTAAATTACAAGAAAAACAATTGGAGAAATAATTCTGGAACAAGAGATCCACATATTCGACTATCTTATGGTGCTATTTAAACGTAAGGTCTTGATTATTATCTTTTTTATGATAACTGTTTCCATTACCATGGTGGTTACTTTTTTATCCACCCCGATTTACAAGTCTACAGCCAAACTTATTATTAACACGGAAACCTCATCCTCTCCCATCACCGGTAAACGAATTGATTATGAAAGTTATATGTCCCAGACCATGACATTCAACACCCATTTTAAGCTGATCAAGTCTTTGCCCGTCATCAATAAGCTCATTGACACTTTAAAGCTGGATGAGAACGATACACCCACGGCCAATCTACAATTATTATTAAAAATGGATGACCAAAAATTGTCCTCCAATGGAAACCGCCAAAACCTGATTACCACGATCCAAAAAAAAATTACCATTAGCCAAATCCGGGATACCCGACTTTTGACCATTGATGTAAAAGATAAAAATCAGATTATGGCAGCAGCAATGGCCACTACCCTGGCAGAAGAATATATTAAATTCAACCTAAGAAATAAAATGCTATCCTCCACCCAAACTCTGGACTGGCTCAATAACGAACTCTACGAAATGAGAAAAAAATTAGAACATGCGGAAAAATCTTTTTTTGAGTACAAACAAAAACATAAAATTTTTTCCATTACCAGCAAGCAGAAAATAGCAGAACAGAAAATCGTGGAATTCAACAATAAATATCTGGAAGCCAGGAATAATCGTTTAGTGTTGGATGCAAAACTCAATGAATTAAATCACAATATCAAAGGGATCAGAGAAATTGCTAATGTAAGATCCCTATTAGACAATTCCATGATTGATACAATTTACAGAAAAATTGTGGATCTGGAATTGGAATTAACCCGGGCAGGTAAAATATTCAAACCGAAACACCCCAAAATAGTCCAATTGAAAAGCGAGTTAAAAAAAAGCCGGAATCGGTTCGCCGAAGAGATTAAAAAGGAACTTGCCAATCTGAAATCCGAAAGAAAAGTCCTTTTTGCCAGGGAAAAAACTCTTGAAAAAACCATTTCAGAATTTGAATCTGATGCCCTGAATACCTCCAGTAAGGAACTTAAATTCACCATTCTCCAACGCAACGTCAATACCAGCCAGAATCTTTATGATCTCATGGTTTCCAGGATAAAAGAATCCGCCATCCTCCAGACCAGTAATGTCTCCAATATCAGGTTAGTGGAAAAAGCCATGGTTCCTGTGGTCCCAGTATCACCCAACAAAAAAAGAAACCTGCTGTTAAGCATCATACTGGGACTTTTTGGCGGCATAGGACTTGCCTTTTTCATCGAGTACCTGGATCAGACGGTGCGAACTGAAGATGATATCCATAACCATTTTAATCTCTCGGTTCTTTCGGTGATCCCTGAAGCGGACAGGTCCAAAACCTAGGAAATCAGAACATGCTCTTTTCAAAAAATAAAAAAAATAAAATTCATATGGACCGAAAAAACCTGCTGGAACATTATCCCTATGATTCAAGATATGCAGAATCTTACAGAACCCTTCGAACCAATCTGTTTCTCACAGTCATGGAAAAAAATTTAAAGTCCGTGGTGATCACAAGTTCTGTTGAAGGCGAAGGCAAAACAACCACTGCCGCCAACCTTGCCTTTACCATTGCCCAGGCCAATAGAAAAGTACTTCTTCTGGATCTTGACCTGCGACGGCCTTACCTGAACCACCTCTTTCATCTAAAAAAGAAAACCGGGGTCACAGATCTGGTAGCAAACACCTTTGGGACTCACTTGACCCAGGGTAGCCTGGATAACTTTTTGGTTGAAGACCTCATTCAACTGATAAAACTTCAGAACAGGACCTGTCGTCTGGATCTGGAAAATCAGAAAAATCAGGTGAGCATCTTATTTGAAAAAGGTCATATGAAAGATATTTATTGGAAAAATCGGCCGGAATCCCAAAAACTTGCCAACACTCTGATTCAAGAAAAACTATTAACAAAAAAAGAAGCAGACCTGGCCCTTGGACACCAAAAAAAATCGGTCCAGCGCCTGGGTACCATTTTATATACCATGGGCTTTGTCACTAAACAAGATATCGCCAAAGCTCTTTGTGTTCACACCATTGAGGCCATCAAAATAGTTTCTTCCATGGAGACAGGTTCCTTTGCTTTCTTCAATATATCCACGGAAGAGGTAAAACAACCCATCAGCCAGGATGTGGATTTTGAAAAAATTTACTCCGAGTTTAATATAGAAAGAAATTCCGGCAGTTATTTTAAAAATGCCATTCAATCGGCTATCCAACCCACAGGTGTTAAAAATTTATTTATATTGCCCTCGGGGCCTGTCCATCCAAATCCAGCAGAACTGGTGGGCTCTAAAAGAACAAAATTTCTTATCAAACAACTGGAAAGTATGTTTGATTTTATCATCATAGATACCCCACCGATCATGCTGGCAACAGATGCCTTACTCTTGGGCTTACAAACCGACGGTACCATCCTGGTCATTCGATCAGGTCATACCGACCGGAAGATTATCAAGGAAGTTTTAAATCAGTTTGAAACCGCCAAGCAACCACTTAGCGGAACCATTCTTAACCGGGTAGATATAGGAAAAAAAGGGTATTATCGCTATTACAAAAAAGACCTAAGTTTCATATGATGCATAATAGGAACTGATGAAAAATCAATTTAAAATAGGCATTCTTACCTTTCATAAAGTTGATAATTATGGTGCGGTATTACAAGCATATGCTTTAAAAAAGGCAATTGAGAAGATAGATCGACGATTAAAAATTGAGATTATTGATTATTCTCCAAAATTTGTAGATACTAGTGTTCCCACCTTTCCTGGAATCGATCTTTTAAAACCGGTTATTTCAATTTTTAATTTTCTACGCTATTTGTGGAGACTGTTTATTTACTTTCGTTTCAGTTCCATAAAAAAACGAAAAGCATTCCAGGCTTTTCGTTCAAACATGATGTCAATCTCCCCCCAATTTTATAATTTAAAAAATGACATTATAAACTATGACATCATAATAACTGGGAGCGATCAGGTTTGGAATACAGATATCACAAAGGGTGATTCTACTTATTACCTTAATTGTTGCCCCAAGGCTAAAAAAGTTTCCTATGCAGCCAGTTTTGGACATCAAAATTTGGTTACTATTGAAAAAGAATATGTAAAAAAATATGTTTCCAGGATTGATTGTGTCTCCGTTCGTGAAACCTCGGCTGTTGAAGAGATAAAAAAAATTCTTGGTAAAGAAGTGATGCATGTACTGGATCCAACCTTACTTATCACAAAAGATGAATGGAAAAAAAATATTTGCAACAAAGTTTTACCTATTGCCGATTCATACTTGTTAATTTACTCTCTGGAATTAAACCAAACCCTTTATAAGACAGCCAAAGTTGTAGCCAAAAAACTAAATTTAAAGATTGTTGAGATAGGATTAAATGGACTCAGACGCCCATATCAACAGGCAGATTTCATATTTAATTGCGTTGGTCCCCAGGGGTTTATAAACCTGTTTTTGAATGCAAGTTTTATAGTTACCAACTCATTTCATGGCCTGGCATTTTCTGTAAATTTTAAAAAAAATTTCTATTGTGCCCCCCATCATACCCGGGCTGCACGAATGCTTAGTTTATTAACTATATTAAAATTAAAAGACCGTTTAATTCTAAATCAAAATGCAAAATTGAACAAAGAAAATTTCTCTGTAGATTTCACCGGCGTACACGAAAAATTGCAACAAGAACGCGATAAATCCATCCTTTTTTTGTCAAAGGCATTAATACATGAATAGAACCCGGGCCTTTGCCATTAATTCTTTTTCTTCAGCCATATTACAAGTTGTAATGGTTATGGTCGGCCTGATTCTGCCGAGAATAATTCTTTCAGTTTATGGCTCATCAATGAATGGCCTTGTAACATCAATTACACAATTTGTTGCATATCTGTCACTTGTGGAGGCGGGTTTGGGGGGAGCGGCTATTTACATATTATATAAACCCCTGGCAGACAAAGACCATGATAGAACCAACATGATAGTCTCAACGGCAAAAAAATTTTATGACCAGGCAGGTGTTATATTTTTTATCCTTCTATTATTGATTGTTATATTATATCCCCTGCTGGTTCCGTTCAAAGATATACCCCCCTGGCAAATAGGGATTTTGGTATTTTCCCTGGGTTGTAAAGGCCTTTTTGATCTATTGATAATGGGAAAATATCGCGTTTTACTATCAGCCGATCAAAAAATTTTTGTGGTTTCCATCTCCACAATAGCATCATTGATTTTACACACCGGTATCATCGTAACAATGGCCTTATACAATATAAATTTAATTTTGGCCTATTCTTTAGCAATTTTTGCCCTTTTAGCGAAAGCTTTTATACTGTCATCCTACGTAAAACATAATTATAAGTATATACAATTTAATACAAAAACCGACAAATCCATAATAAAGCAAAGATGGGATGTCCTTTATCTTCAACTGCTTGGTTCCATTCAACAGGGAATACCCGTTATTGCCATAACCATCTTTTCAACATTACAAATTGTGAGTATTTACTCAATTTATAATATGGTGATACTAGGACTCACAGGGGTTCTCAGTATTTTTATTAATGGTCTCTTTGCTTCCTTTGGAGACGTTATTGCAAAAAATGAATTACCAACTCTTCAAAAATCATATGGCGAATTTGAATTTTCATATTATATGATAATTACATGGACAAGTATGTGTGCATTATTTCTTATCGTTCCATTTGTAAAAATCTATACAATTGGAATTACAGATGCTAATTATGATCAACCCATATTCGGAATGCTGATTGTTTTAAATTCTTTTTTCTATAATATCAAGACCCCCCAGGGAATGCTTGTAATTGCTGCCGGCCTGTATCGAGAAACCAGATGGAGAACTACAATACAAGGCTCCATCGCATTAATATGTTGCCTTGTCTTTGTTAAACCGTGGGGTTTGCATGGAATCATGGTTGGTATGCTTTTATCAAATATTTACCGTTGTATTGATCTCATATTTTTCATCCCGAAGCATGTCACCCATTTACCCCCTTCCCATTCAATCATTAGAATCCTGAGAATGGTATTTCTAATGGCTTGTGCCATGACAGCATCAAACTTTCTTGATATTACCCCCCAGTCTTTTATTGAATGGTTTTTGCCTGCCATACTGATCAGCTTAGCGGCCGGTATTATTGTCCTGGCTATAAATTATTTATTTGAACCCCAACTGTTTAGAAACATAATAATTAGAATTGAATTAATTTTTTATAAAAAGATACAAAATGAATGTATTAAATAACATTAACCGTTGTACCGGATGCACAGCCTGCCTTCACAGCTGCCCCCGGCATTGCATTACAATGGTAGTAAATGAACGAGGTTTTTTGTATCCCCAAATATCGATTTGCCAATGTACCCAATGTGATATCTGCAGAACCATATGCCCTGAAAACAAAAACAAAGAAAAATTAGAAACTAAAAAAGCCCCCCCGGTTTATGCTGCAAAACATCAAAATGAAAAAATTCGATTAGCTAGTACTTCCGGTGGTATATTTACTGCTCTTGCTGACTATGTGATTAAAAATAAAGGGGTTGTTTTTGGCGCTAAATTCGATCAAAATTTTAATGTGATACACTCAAAAGCCACCACAAAAGAGGAGTGTATAGCCTTCAGAGGATCTAAATACGTTCAAAGCAATCTGGGCAATATTTTTATAAAGATAAAACAGACCCTTCTCAATGGAAAAATTGTATTATTTACAGGTTCACCATGCCAGGTAAGCGGTTTATCTTCTTATCTTAAAAAACCCTACTCAAATTTAATAACCTGTGATTTTATCTGCCATGGTGTCCCAAGTCCAGGGATTTGGAAGGATTATGTTGGTCACATGGAAAAACAATTCAATTCAATTTTATCTCATTTTTCATTTAGAGATAAAATTTACGGGTGGCACAAACCAAGCGTAAAAAAAAAATTTAAGAATGGGAAAAAAGTATTGGAATTACTAAGAAATGAACCCTTCGGTTTTCTTTTTAACACTAATATTGTTCTGAGAGATATTTGCCACTCATGTTCTTATACAAATTTAAACAGACCAGCGGATCTAACCATTGGAGACTTTTGGAAAATCGATAAGATAAACAACACCTTCGATGATAATAAAGGGGTTTCGCAAATTCTTATCAATTCAAAGCAGGGCCAACATATTTTTGATGAAATAAAACATGAAATAATTTATTTTAAGGCAGATCTAAATAAAAGTTTACAGCCGAACCTGATCAAACCGACACCCCGAAATGATTTGAGCAAAACCTTCTGGAATGACTACTCTACCAAAGGGTTTGAGTTTATCTTGGGAAAATATCAAGCCCGGTATCGTTTTACAAAAAATATTTTACAAAAATTAAGGTTACTTAATTTTGTAGAAAATCTTATCAAATAAAAAGTTATTTTCCATCCTTTATCCAATAATCATATCCCCGGATGAAAGATAATCACAATTTAAGGCAAGCTAAAAGGAAAACTATAAATGGAAAGACAATATGAAATATCTGATTCAACAACCAAATATATTATGTTCCAAAGAACGGGATATCTTACTCTCACCAACAGTTTTTTTTTCAGGGCTGTTCGAAAATTAATCCCATCATTTAATTACAAACGAATGGTTGGACTTGAAGCAAAACTAAAAGCCGGAAAAGTCAGTAAAATGTATTTAGCCGATATGAAAAAAGAATATCAATCTATTAAGAAGTTTCTACCCGATGATTGTTCAAAAATATTGGACATAGGATGTGGCGTTGCTGGAATAGATATATTTCTAAATCAACACTATCTGAATAAAGATGTTAATTTTTATCTTTTAGACAAAAGCCATATCGAAGAGAAAGTATATTATATGTATGAAGAAAAGGGGGCATTTTATAATTCACTTAATATTGCCAAACAAACCCTAGTCAATAATGGAGTTAAAAAAAACAATGTACATTTGATCGAAGCAACCCCCAAAAATGATATCAAGATAGACAATGGGATCGATCTTGTTTTATCGCTTATTTCCTGGGGATTTCATTATCCGGTCAATATTTATCTTGAAAAAGTATACAAGCTTCTCGGAGATGGAGGAACTTTAATTCTCGATATACGAAAAGATACTGAAGGTTTCAATCTCTTGACCCAAAAATTTGGTAAATACAAAATAATCTTAGAAACAAGTAAATATCTCAGAGTCTGTGCAACAAAATAACCGGCATGGCCGGAGCATGGTGTTAACTTCTGGCCACAACTAAAAATAAAACTCCTATGATTACAATATTTTGGTGAGAGTTTCATATAAATTACCGATAAAAAGATTGGTTAAGTTACTTGAATTTATTGTATCAACAAACAAATAACAAGAAAACTGACAAAGTAATCAGTGTCAAAATATTTATATATAGTATTATGATCGCCAGTGTACTGTTATCCAATGGATTTTATCTACGAATACTCAATCCATTAGTTTCTCCAAATGACAGGCTCTCGCTTTTTGGTAGTGGCAGCTTATTAATGATTTGTATCTTTTTATGGTTCAAACGTCATAATAGATTGTTTGAGATTATGCGAAATCGTTACGGTGTCATGATAATTTTATTTTTTTTATGCCTGCATTTTTCAACCTTTATATTTGGTTATTTTATAGAATATCGCCAAGCTCCGATCCATGCCGCCCTCGTGGTGACTCGTATCTATTCAGGTGTACTTGTCTTTTTTATCCTTGCTGTTTATTGTAATACTGATCAATTATTTTTCATATTACATAAATTTATCCTGACAATTGGAATTATCTGGACATTATTTTTATTTTTTGCTTATTTTTTTCCGGATCTTTGTCTCTATATTATAAATGATCCGGGCAGTGGTTTTAAAGAACTACTCAACAGAGTGCGGTATAAACCACCTGCAGGTGTACGACTTGCAATTTTGTATACGTGTTTTTATGCCTTTGTCAACCTGATGGGCAAACCAAAATTTCAAAATTATTTATGGGCAGTAATTTACTTTCTCTGTGCATTTGATTTCTTTTTTGTTTGTATAATGCGTCGTTTAAGTATTTCAATCCTGATTATTCCAATATTGTATATGTTAATCTATTTAAGTATTCCGAAAAAATTGCTCCTGATATTTTCTTCTATTATGTTATTTATTACCCTCATGCTCACTTCATCAATATTGAACGATCGCCTTTCATGGATATTTAACAGTATAACTATTGAAGCGCAAGCCACCCATAATACAAGTACAAACATTCGATTAGCAGCCATTAAGTATTATTATTCTGAGTTGAAAAAAACATCTTATCTTGGATATGGATATTACTCACCTGACCATGTAAGCAATGGATCTAAATTGGCCTATGGTCAGGAGTTTGGCTTTTATGAGGGTGATTTGGGAGTTATAATGACCTTTCTTATGTACGGTATTCAAGGAATTATCTGGACAATAATCATGTATTATATACTATTAAAAGATTTGATCCGGGCAAGATGTTTACCGGATAATTTTCAAATGATAAGAAAAACTTTGATAATGATATTATTCTGGTCAATACTTTTCATACATAACTTTGTCTGGGCCTACCATGAAGCTTTCTGGTGGGGAATCCTTTTCTTTTTGATATACTATATATCAAAAAAAGATAAGATATCCCATGCTATAAACAATTCAGCATCCACTTTTGGACAAACAACAATAGCAACCTCCTTGAAATATTAAAAAAAATCTCTTTATGGGGTAAATATTCGGGTTAGTAAAGTTTTTATCAAATTTTTAAAAATAGTTCGGGACACGAGTAAAATGATTTGATATTAAAAGAAGTATGAATGTTTCTTTTTACCAACAATTACCG
>JAAELK010000189.1 GCA_024226935.1 Desulfobacteraceae bacterium | reverse complement strand
TACCAGTCAATAACTGGGGGTGGCAATGTTTTCCTCGCTTAGAATAAAAATCATTACCTTGATTATTTTGATTATGGCGATTACGGCAGGGGGAGTCATTTTCTACACAAACCGGTATGTTGGCCGCGCTATAATGAAATCCGAGGAAGCTTCTGCGCACAACGTTCTCCAATTAATCAGCCTGAATATCCAAGGGGGATACAACCGGCTGATCAACGATAAGATTGAAATATTTTCAAGGTTGAATGGGGAAATCTGTGATGTTACCGGTGCCTGCATGTCCATCATCAATGAATATGTCCGCCTGAGCGAATCCGGCATGCTTACCCGGGAGGATGCCAAGAATAGGGCGCTGCAGTGGCTGAACTCTGTGACTTTTGCTAAGGGGGAGGTCTTTGTTTTTGGCGAAGACAGCACGATTATCAGCCATCCCGATCCCCAATCCATAGGGATTTCCATCGGCGACTTCAAGGACATCAAGGGCCGGTTTCTTGGAAAAGTCATGCGGTATGATGCGTTGGAAAGCCAGGGTGACTGGGCTGTTTTTGCCAAGGGAAGTGCCTGGGGAACCGATAATAGTCGGAAAAAAGGATTGTTTACTCCGATTCGGCAATGGAAATGGACCCTGGGCGTGACTGTTGATTTTCATCAAATCGAAGCACAAAGCCAGGAAAAAAAAGAAAAAATTGTTCAACTTCTGCATGACACTTTTTCCAATATTAAAATTTCCAAAACAGGTTTTGTATGCATGTTTAGCGGCGGCAAAAAAATGTTGATACGGCCTGGAACCAAGGGTGATTTTGATAAAACCATAAACGACTACACCGGGAACCTGCTTTTGGATGACCTCATGGACACATACCATCGGGACAAACGGTCCATGCGGTATAACATTCCCGGGGGCGACAAACGATCGGAAATTGAGGTTCAAATTGACTATTTTAAAGCATTTGACTGGTATACCATTGTTGCTGTACCGGTATACGAGATTCAAGAACCCGGAAATAAACTGATTCTTCGTCAAAGCATCTTCATTATTCTGATCTTTTTGGGCAGTCTTCTGGCTGCCTTTTATATGGTGTCCAGAATTTCCAAACCCCTTGATATGCTGACGACCTATGCAAAAAAACTTCACTCTTTGGATTTTACAATGTCGGATGAAAAAGAGGACCAGTCCTTGAAATCATTGCCAGGCAGATACAAGGATGAGGTCGGCCGCCTGGCAGAGGCATTTATCTTTATGAAAGAGGCGCTGAAAAAAAATATTGCCCAGGCCATTGAGTCCACATCTGCCAAAGAGCGACTCGAACGGATGGCAGCACAAGATGCCAATCTTGCCAAGAGTGAGTTTCTGGCAAATATGAGTCATGAGATCCGTACCCCGATAAACGGGATTATGGGAATGGTGGAATTTTTATTGGAAGATGCAAGGCTTAACGAGGACCAGCGAAATATTGTCTTTACCATCAACAATGAAGTCAACTCGCTGCTGGACATCATTAACAGTATTTTGGATTTCTCGAAAATAGAGGCGGGCAAACTTGAACTCGACAACATCCCCTTTAACTTAAGGTTCCTTATCGAAGACCTGTCAAGCACCTTTGCCATAAATGCCCAGAAAAAGGGATTAGAATTTGTTTCTTTTTTTCCGCCGGGCATACCTGAACGGGTTGTCGGAGATCCTGGCCGGTTAAGGCAGATCATTGTGAATTTGATCGGAAATGCCCTGAAATTTACACATAAAGGCGAAATATTCGTTCTTGCGGATTTCCTGGAAGAATTGGACGACACCATAAAACTTCAGTTTACCATAAAGGATACCGGCATTGGTATTCCTAAGGAAAAGCAGGAAAAAATATTTGACAGCTTTGCCCAGGCAGATGGATCAACCACCAGGATTTATGGTGGTACCGGTCTTGGCATAAGTATTTCCAAACGGCTTGTCGATATGATGGGCGGAGTTATCGGGGTGAATAGCAAACCCTCTCAAGGGGCTACATTTTGGTTTACCGTTCTGTTGAAAAAGGACATGACCTTACCTGAGATCGGAGCTGAAGTTGAGGCAAAGCTGGATTTAAAAGGTTTAAAAATTCTTATTGTGGGCGGCACACCAATCAATCGTAATATCTTTTCCGCCCATCTAAAGTCCTGGGGCTGCCATACTCATAAAATCCCGGGTGCCAGTGAGGCATTGGCCGTGCTAAAGGATTCGGCACAGGCCCCATTTCAACTGATATTCCTCGATTTTCAGATGTCAAAATTGAACGAATTCCGATTTGTGACTGCGATTAAATCGGATGATACCCTGAAGGATATACCGATTGTTTTCATGGTTTCCATCGGTTTGATTGGAGACAACGGGATTTGCAAGGAGCTTGGGGTTCAAGGGTATCTGACCAAACCCATAAAACGGGATGACTTGAAAAACGCCATTACATCTATTTTGAGCGGTGCACCCATCAGGATCGATTCTTTGAATTTACCGTTGACCAGATATTCCATCTCAGAGGTTTCAAAACACAAATTTCAGATTCTGCTGGCTGAAGACTATCCCACAAATCAGCAGATTGTCATCCGGCATCTCACCGATCAAGGCTTTCAGGTCAGCCTAGCCGAGAATGGTCAGCAGGCTGTGGAACTATACAAAAATAATCGGTTCGACCTGGTTCTTATGGATATTCAAATGCCGATTCTGGACGGCTATGCCACCACACATCAGATTCGGGAATACGAAAGAAAATCACAGAGTTTTATTCAGCAGAACAACCCGGGCAGGGAAAACGCTTTTCAAAAAACCCCCATTGTTGCTATGACAGCCCATGCCCTTAAAGGATACCGGGAAAAATGCCTTGAAGCTGGTATGGACGACTATATTACCAAACCTTTGAAGAAAAAAGATCTTATTGCCATTGTGGAAAAATGGACGATTGGAATAAAAGAACATGGTGCTGAAAAAGAACATGACGTGATTGAAAATGCTGAAAGCGGGGCCCCGGCTGAAAATCCTATTGATCTTTCTACCGCCATTGAGGAATTTGATAATGACAGGGAGTTTTTGAGGGAGGTCCTGGAGAATTTTCTGGAAATCGCGGAAAATCAAATTCCAGTCATAGCAAAAGCGATTGAGGAAAACCATTTCCAGGTCGTCCAAAAACAGGCCCATTCAATTAAGGGCGGGGCAGGCAATCTGGCTGCCATGCCTCTTTCCAATGCAGCCGCAACCCTTGAAATGTTAGGGAAATCTGAAGATAGTGAGCAGTGCCCTATCCAGTTCAGGATTCTGGAAAAGACATTTTTCGACCTGAAAGCTTATGTCGACAACTCCTTTGACCCGGAAGATTCGGCTTGACCCCAGCGGGGGAATCGTTGCCACACCCCAAAACATGAAACATTCAGGCAAAATCCATGCTGGATATGCAGACATTACATTTTTTAATGAATCAGATCGCTATAAAGCAAAAAAAATAAGGTATTTTTCCCACGCTTCCAGAATCAAAAATTCAACCACCATCGATGGATTTTCAACGTCCAAAACAACCTCAAGGTTTTCCAATGCGTTTCGAGCATCATAGGACAAAAACTTAAAAACCATGGGTCAACCTTGTTTTGATTTTTGGATAAGTTTTTTTGTGAGCGTTTTGTTGCAAACACCCGTTATTTATGGCATCAAGAAAACGGTCGTTTTTCTTGCGGTTGTAATTTACCATAGCCCCGGGTAAAACAATTATCACAAGGAGAGACAGTGGAAATTAACAACATTGATTTTGTGGCAGATGTGTTGGAAAAAGGAAATTTCTTAATAGGACCATACAAACCATTCAGTACAGTAAAGGCAAAGATGAATGAATGGCTTAGCAAGAACGATGTAGAAATTATCAATATTGAGACAATTCTTATGACCGAAGTTTATAACCCTAATAAAAAAGGCAGTGAAGAAATAGTGAGTGCGGCGGATGGTCAATTCGTAAGATATTATCAGTTTATTAGAGTATGGTACAGGGGATAGGGCTAACCCGATGGTGCACATACCCTTTGGGCTTTGTCGTTAGAGGCAAGAATAAATAAGCTAATTCGGGTAGTTGGGGGTTTTAATCCCCAACCCTGCTTTTTTAAGAATATCAAAAGTGAATAATTCTTGCATACGTCAAAATAATTTTTTGCCGGGGAATTGGTTACATATATTTTTTGTATCCTAGAGTATTTTGGTCCTCCTGGATAATCAATCTTAACCCCAAAGATTTCCGCATAGTTACTTCTGTTGAAAGACCTTTACAGGTATTAGAAATATTGATACAAATTTCTGCCAATAGTTTTTTCGTTTATATCGGTCAGTATAATTACTTCTGTCAATAAAAAAGGTGTAAAGGATGTTTTTAGATAAATATTATTGATATCCTGGAGGACAAAGAAAAATTTAGGTAAATATTCGGGTTAGTAAAGTTTTTATCAAATTTTTAAAAATAGTTCGGGACACGAGTAAAATGATTTGATATTAAAAGAAGTATGAATGTTTCTTTTTACCAACAATTACCG
>JAAELK010000188.1 GCA_024226935.1 Desulfobacteraceae bacterium | reverse complement strand
CGGTAATTGTTGGTAAAAAGAAACATTCATACTTCTTTTAATATCAAATCATTTTACTCGTGTCCCGAACTATTTTTAAAAATTTGATAAAAACTTTACTAACCCGAATATTTACTTTTAAATTATGTGCCGGAAAAAACATTAAATCTGCCCCAGGACAAAATTGCAAAGAGATTGGACCTGGCCCGGCCATCGATTTATTACCATTTGTCGAAAATGCCAGCACTGGCATTTTCGACAAATAGAGATTTAAGCCAGGGCTTTACAGTGGCACAGGTGGCACAAAAGCATGGCTGGACAGAACCGATGGTCTGGGCACTGGCCCTTGAAGACAAAAATAATCGTGAAAAATTCAAGGAGCTTGGCTGGGATCTCAGGATCTGGGATCGAGCCTCACACATGGACCCAGGCTGTGTTTTTTTAAAACCGTTGGGTCTGATAATTTTCCATTATGTTAATTTTTAGCCATCACCAACATCTTATTGCACTTTTCGGGGGGATGGACAAAAAAACCCATAATCTTTTTGCAACAGAACCCCTTTTTGGGCGTTGTGCCCAAATCCCCCTTCTGAGAGAAACATCTTTAAAATATTTTGCCCATTAATCCACTGAAGATTTATTTGCTTTGGAATCTTCACCGACCTTATCGAAATAGACCTTATATCCCGAGCGGAAGTCCGTCCAGGCGACAGAAGCTTCTTGGGATTCCGGGACCAAGGGATATACTGCGACGGCTGGCCTTGCATAGCTAAGGCTGGCTTGGTTGGTGTCATTGACCACTTCACCCGCCTCCCAGGTGGTTGGAGAAATCGTATCTGCGCATGTATAGAGGATATCATATTCATTCCAGAAAACAGCATGGAATAATTCGCCGCTTCTACTTACTGACAGCTCCACTGATTCTTCATCGTCCAAAGTCCAGGGCAAAGAGAAAAAAGACCAAGTAGCCCCGCTATCTGTTGTTGCGTAGCCTTTGACATCTGTATCACTCGAATATTCATGGGTGTATGCGACAATGACCGAGTCTGAATCGGTCGCGGCCGAGACACGCGGGTGGTAAGCGCCGTAGGTGGAACTGGTAAGTTGGGCTGGTGTATCCCAGGTGGCCCCCCAATTGGTGCTTTTCGTTACCCAGGTTTGCTCGACTAAACTGCTGCCATTCCATCCTAGCTTCTCAAATACCACAAACAGATCATTGCCATAGGCAATGTCAGGACGAGTTGACCACTGGGAATTCTCCGCACCGCCTGTAATATTTGTCGGTGTTGTCCAGGTAACACCTTTGTCGGTGCTTTTTGAAAAATAGACCGGATAATAGTCAATGGCATAAAGCGCATAGGTTATGTAGACATAAAAACCATTTCCATATGTAAGGGTGTCTGTGCATATTTCGGGATAGATATGATCGCTGGCATCGGCCATGTAAATATTGTTTTCAACCGTTATAAAATTGAAACTGCCGTCGGAAGGCTTATATCTAAAAATCATGACGCTATGAAAACCTTCTGTTACAGCCTCGAAAGCCGTATAGACATAGTCACCTGCACATGTGACAGACGGATTGTGGTTGTCGGTTCCGTTGCCGAATCCAATGATCATGCTCCAATTTAGCCCGCCGTCTGTGGAACGGTACAAGCGAATCCATCTGGTTGTAGTGTCTTCTGCGGCGATGAACAGATCTCCGTCAGCGTTTTCAGCCATTGACGGCTTGATATAACCCGTGCCCGAGACAGGAATATCACCTGCCCATTTAGGCATTGCGGGTGGATTGTCCAAAGTTGTTACGACACTCTTCTTTCCGTCTACAGGAAGCCAACGGACTGTGTTGCCGGTTATGGTGTCGAGTTGGCTTTGAAGGCCCTGGGTAGCCTCGGCCAAGCCGGCCAGCCTAGCTTGATGCAAGGCATACTCAAATTTTGAAACCTTTGGATTTACCGTCGCCGGTGTCACTTTGATGACTGCCTGATCATCGCCGCGCTGATGGGTAAATCGTTCCGATACCCTTTTTGTTGAAGGAATTTTTACTTCCACACTGCCGGCCATGGTTACTTGTATGCCCAGTAGTGTCGCTGAAAACAGCCCAAGAAAAAATAATCCTCTTCTTTTCATAATCCTCTCCTTTTTTATAGTTGGTATTCAATAAAAATTAAGGGGTCCGGCAAGCTAAAACCTGATAGTCATGACGTAGAATTAAATTTTACCGGTTGAAATTTTGGCAACACTTTGGTGTATTCCGCATTGCAATCTTGAAAAGATAAGTATCAGATATGTGAAATAGTTACTCCCTTAAAATTGGTCTGTCAACAAAAAATCGAAACATTCAAGATTATGGAGACCATCCAAAACCGGGGGTTAATTCATCAAAGTTTGAGGCACTGGATTTATTTGAAGTGCGGCACCGAAAACGTGCAAAATCCTAGCAGTTCGAATTTCAAAATAATTAAGCAGACTAACAAAGAATTTCCCATTACAAATTTTAACTAAAGGTTGAACTCAATAATAATTATTCCTTGTCAAAACTATCCCAGGGGGCCAAGATACTTCAAGATACAAAAAATATACTCAACCAATTCCCCGGCAAAAAATTATTTTAACTAATGCAAGTTAACTTGAGTTTTGCAAATTCTACTTTTGTATATTATGAACTTGATTTAAAAAGAATGCACTTTTAAGGGTTTACCTAATAGACAAACGTGTTGATAAGTGATACCTAAAATTATACTCAAACAAAAATTTCCAATTGAGAATAAAGGATCTATCAATGAATTTTTGGTCATTAGTGATACTTTTATTGAGCATCATCACCGGTCTGGGAACGATTATTTTATTCTGGTATGAAAAACATAAACCCAAAGAAGAGCAAAACCCCAAACTTATTCTATTCATAGGCATAACAGTCTTGATGATCTCCTTATTGCTGCATCCAGTTATTAGTTTTTATGAAAAATCTACACTGCCAAAGTCGCACACTACAGAGGAAATTGCGGACAAAGTCGTCGCAAAACTAAAGAGTTATGAAAAGGAACTTCAAGGTCGAAATGGCCTGATCCAGAGCCTGAAAGAAACAATAATACGACTCCAGGAAAACAAGAACGATAAGTTAAAACAAAAAGCACTCAAAGCCTTGGTCAATGGAAATATTATAGAAGCCAGCACACTGATGGAAGAGGCAGTCCAGGTCAGCTCTAAAGAAGCCAAGATTTCTGCGCGACAAGCTTCTACAGACTGGGTGGATGTTGGTAATATCGTCTATTTGTCCAACACTCAAAAAGCCCATGAAGCCTTTCAAAAAGCTGTAGATATTGATCCTTCAAACCCATCGGCTTGGAATGGATTGGGGCATATCCTCATGCGGCTTGGTCAACTTGACAAGGCAAAGCAAGCATATTCCAAAGCACTCGAATTATCAACAAACGACAAAACCACGAAAGGTGCTGCTTACAACAACATGGGCACTGTTTATCGAATCCAGGGCGACCTGATCAAAGCACTGGAGATGTACAATAAATCCCTGGCCATTGACAAAGAATTAGGCAACAAAGAGGGCATGGCAATTGCCTACAGCAACATAGGCATTGTTTATCAAATACAGGGCGACCTGATCAAAGCACTGGAGATGTTCAACAAATCTCTGGCCATTGAAAAAGAATTAGGCAGTAAAAGGGGTATGGTAGCTTCTTACGGAAACATGGGCATTGTTTATCAAATCCAGGGCGACCTGATCAGAGCACTGGAGATGTTCAACCATTCTCTGACCATGAACAAAGAATTAGGCAGTAAAGGGGGCATGGCATCGGCTTACAACAACATGGGCCTTGTTTATGAAACCCAGAACAACCTGGTCAAAGCACTGGAGATGTTCAACAAATCCCTGGCCATTGAAAAAGAATTAGGCCGCAAAGAGGGCATAGCATTTGATTACGGCAACATGGGCATTATTTATGAAATCCAGGGCAACCTAGTCAAAGCACTAGAGATGTTCAACAAATCTCTGGCCATTAACAAAGAATTAGATCACAAAAATGGCATGGCATTTGCTTACGGAAGCATAGGAATGGTTTATCAAATCCAGGGTAACCAGATCAAAGCATGCAAATATTGGCAAACAAGTTTAGCTCTTTATAAATCTATTGATAATAAGGAAAAAATGACTTTGGTAGAAAGGAGGATAAAAAAGTTCTGTGAGAATTCGGGGAATACAATACATAATTAGTGCTTGAACAAAAACTCACCCATCTGCCGCGTTGCTGCAAAAGTATGAAATCCTCATGTGCTGGAGTACACTCCGGTTTCAAACTTTTTTGCACCTTGCATATGGGCAAGTTTTCATCCAAGAACGGGTTTTCGGTCAGCCACTAATTAAACTCAACAATGATTATCCTAATTCAGATTATCCAGGAGGGTCAAAATGCTTCAGGATACAAAAAATATATTCAACCAATTCCCCGGCAAAAAATTATTTTTACTAATGCAAGGATACTTGACTCTCGATGTTCTTAAAAAAGCAGGACTGGATGTTTTAGGCATCCAACACAAGAAGGAGTGTAATAAGTTGATTTTTAATGACCAAGCTGTGCGGCCAAACGAGCACCTTGTTAGGGCAAACTACCACAAGCCTTGTTCCTGTAATTCTTGCTTTAAAACTGCTTGTTCTTTTTGCACCAGCGGTATTAGAAGATTCAATCAACTCTATGAACCTATACATTAGTGCTTCACGTAAATAGTCAGCTTCAAAAGTAGGTTTATAAGCGAGGTTATTCGACAATGACTTTACGACCGTACGTCTATGTTTTTTCCATACAGATAGTCCAGCCATAGCTTGTTCTATATTTTTATACACCGAATTCTCCTTGAAACATAACCTCCAACATCACCGGTGAAACCCGGTGCATGTTGATTGTTGAAATTTATGGACAATCATAAAGATTGGACCCCCGGCCTATTAAATTGACTTTAATTTAGCCTTTTTAGGTTTTGGGGGCACCGGGAATATAACTATACCAACGGTATTTAGTATCGCCTTTCTGCATTTAGTTGCAAAGCGTTTATTACGATTGTTGGACAAATATTGAGTGACTCGGAAAAGGTCAGGTGTGAAAATTAATGCAGTAGAGCTACGATTAGCTGCACTCAAGCACTTTTTAGTAAAAGGTTTATCCCTTTCTTTGGGATCAAAAAATCTTTGAGGATTCCCAAATAGAACAGCTTTTGCAGTGTCTTTTGTACCTTCTCTATCCAAATCTTCAAGTATGTTCATTTCTAATTGGCGCAATTTGTCTATATTAATGGCTTTCCTATCTTTACCTTCAGCTTCTCCTATTAATCTTCCTTCATCGCATTCGAATACAACGTCGAATTCAGATTCACTATCCCTGTACTGACTTGCCGTAAATCCGAGGATACTTAATGCATCAAGGATTGCATATTCCAACGGCTTTCCATTTTCATATAATAGATTGCGTAATCTCCCTGCGTCTTTTAGCTGCTCACTAAATTTCTCTTTTTGCTTATGTAACTCATTAATTTTTGTTTCAAAAATTAATAATTTTGATTTGAATTTTTGCTCCACATCAAGATCATATTTACTACTCTTAGACCATTCTGGCTCAGGCGTGCTATTTCCGTCATTTTTGATTGCCTTATTTATGGATATCGCTTCTTTTATTATTTTTGCTGCAAAAGAACATGTTTCCTTAGTCCAATCCTGTTTCCCTGTCTCTTCATTTTCGACGAAGAAAGAGTCGTGGTAAAAATCAATATCAGGAAGTAAAATTACAGCACCGGAAGAGTTTTTATTTTTAATTATTCCACCGACAGGTTTATCTCCATTTTTTGTAACGATTACACCTGGAAACTCTTTTACACTTATTATAATTTTGTATGACGACCATTTTTCAAAATTTTTCCAATAAGAAGCTAATAATGATCCTCTTTGGTGAAGTTTCATAGATTTACCATTCGTCCGTATAGGACTTATATTCATGGGGATACTTTTATAATTGTCATATAAGCTGACAATGCGTGTAGTTTTTTTATTCCTACCTGTACCAGAATATTCTCTTTGACCAGTATCGATATATACTTCCTCTAAATCATCAAGAAAAATGAAAACTACTTTATCAGAATCTACAGCATCTTTAATCTCGCGACACCAGTGCTCTGAATGTTCCTTCAACTCAAAAGAACCACGCTCAGAAAGGCTCGGTTTACCTTGGTAAGTATCGCCGTAGCCAATGTAATCGCTAATAAATGGCTTAAATAAAATAATATCCCAGTCAAGCAATGAGATGTTCGAACTAAAATCCACATATTTAACGTCATCAGATGCTAACTCTAAACCGATTGATACTATTTTTTTCTTTGCCATTAATTTCAAGCCCCAAATAGATTAGAATTTTTTATAGATATCATTTTTTCAATAATTCCGGAATTAACAAGTACATGTGTGGTTCTGCATATCTTGTAAATTTGAATGATATCCGACCAGTATAAACAAAAAAAATTACTGGCAGAAATTTGTATCAGTATTTCAAATACGTGTAAAGATATTTCGGCTAAGTAGCCATGGTGAAAATCTCAAGCATTATTATCCTATTTCAGATTATCCAGGAAGCCAAAATACTTCATGATACAAAAACTATTGGAAACGATAATTTGAACTGGGTTTTTTGCCCATCCCCCTGAAAAGTACATGAGGATTTTAGACTTTTGCAGCAACGCGGCAGATGGGGGAGTTTTCGTTCAAGCACTAATTAAATCCTGCCTTATTTCATAACAATTTATATTCTTCTCTAAGATTTTCAGAAAGCCTTTGTGTTAATCGGAATGCCTTTTCAACGGTTTTTTCTTTGTCCTGGTTGACCAGGCAGCAAGTAGCAGGTGATATCAGGCTTTGACTCAGAATCTGCTCCATTGGGATACCCTTTTTTGTTAAAGCCTTCCAGAGAGTCTTTAACTGAAAGGCAAGCAAATCGATGTTTTCTTTTTCAAAAGTTTCAATACTGGTTGGGACGATTCCCCAGACAAGTATTCCACCCTTGTCTAAAAAACTTTTTATGGAACGATCGTAGGATACAAATATCTGAGCATTGGTATAAATATCAAAGGACAACACATCCATGTCGAGGCCTAAAAGAAAATCCCAGTCCGGGTTTCCGCAAAGATGTATCCCCTTGGGAGCATCAATTGTAGAAAAGAACTGATCCAAATCCTCCTTGGCTTTTTGTTCTCCATATCCAGACATTGCTGAAAAAACAAATTGCATACCGGGTTCGTCAATAAACATAAATGCGTTGGTATTTTTTTCTTTCAACCTTTTTAACTGAATATTTATCCGTTTTGCCATAATTTCGAACATAAACGGCCTGATATTATCATCAAACAATATGGGGCGATCATCCTGGTCTAGAACATTAAAACCAAAACTGATTGGGCCTTCAAGTTGCCCGCGTATTGCAGGTTTATCCTTCAGATCGACGTCTAAAAATTTGTGGTAAATGGAAGAATAAGTGGGGCTGATGTCAAAATATTCAGGTTCTTCAAAATGCTCCATGGTTGCTTCAAACTCGTCTATGAATTTATCCATGGAAAACCCCAGGGTCTTGTTTTCCATATCAAGGAGTATTCCCGGAAAATGCTCTGCTGCCTGAACATACATGTCTTCATAATAGCTATAGTTCGGCAATTGCGGCCAAAAGGGGATATCAAGACTAAGTGCTGCGTTAAGTGCCTGATCTATATCTGTATGGGGCATGACCGCCATTGCTGTTGTTAACAGGTTGCCAGGAATAGCCATTTTATGATCCTTTTTCCCTAGAAAATTGTATCATCCGAGTTTTTTATACTTGAAGATAATTGCATATTTGGGTGAAAATCCCCATAGAAAATTTCAATCCCCCCTGTTAGATTGCATTGGAATTTGCACTTTGACATCTGTGTCAGATCTTTATATCCTCACCGATTTGATGGGAAAGGTATATAATAAGGGAAGGCGATGAACCAAAAGACTAAATTTATTATGATTGCAATTTGTGGGGGGATATCGTTCTTTTTTATTCTCTTTTTTAAATCTACCGTGGAACAATTGTTTTTTTTATTCGGGCTTTGCGATAAAAATGTAATGGTGGGCTATATGAGTTCATTTGGAGCCTTTCGCAGTTTAATCTCTATATTTTTGACGGTTTTTCAATCCGTTGTCATTCCTTTTCCGGATTATCTGATGACATTGGCCAATTCTCAATTTTTTGGTCCGGTTGCAGGAGCCGCTCTATCCTGGATTGGACAAATGGCCGGTGCCGCTCTTTGTTTTGCCTTGACCAGGTTCCTGGGCCGCCCCCTGGTTAAAATTGTTTTTCGATCTTTTGCAGGGAAGCTTCGGGTAAATTTTTACTCACCTTTTTTGCCCGGGGCGGTATTTATTGCAAGGTTGATTCCCTTTATCCCCTTCGATCTGGTCAGTTATTTTGCGGGATTTACTCCCATGGGCTTTAGGGGTTTTATGTTGGCCACGGGGTTGGGCCAGCTACCCCTTGTGATCTATTATTCTTTTTCTGGACAGGTTTTTGAAGGACCGGATAAGGTTGTGATATTTGTGACCCTTGTTTTGACTTCTCTGTCTTTTTATGTTCTTAAGCGGTTTTCTGCCGCAAAACAAATAAGTAAATTATAAAGGAGGCAATGTGAAAAAGCGGTATGGAACTTTTGGCTGTCTTGTTTTGGGATTAGTTCTGTTTTGGGCTTGTCAGGCCATGGCCGGGGAAAAAGTCCCCCCGCCTTCCCGGCAAATACTTGGGGAATATAAAAATGGTGAAGCAATTTTTATCTTGCCTGGGCAATTGAATGAAAGACGGGGCAATCCAAACCTGGTGATTCTGGATGCAGATCATCCCAGGGTGTATAGGAAGGGACATATTCCGGGAGCCATCAACATAGGGTTCATGGGTCTTTGTAATGTAAAAGGTAAGCCTGGTGATTCAAAATGGGGAACAGTGCTGGACAAAGAGTTCCTTGTTGAAAAATTGCGTTCCCTGGGGGTGACAAATAAATCTTTTATAGTAGTTTATTCAGACATCTTTAAAGGGCCGGGTGCCGGAGGTCGTGCCCTGTGGCAGTTGAAGATGGCCGGGTTTGAAAACAGCCGCCTTTTGTATGGTGGTTTTGCTGCCTGGAAAAAGGCAGGTTTTGAAGTGACCAGGCAAAAGACAATTGTTTTGTCCGCCGTTTCAAAGCTTACTCTTCCCGATTATAACAAGAGTTATAATGCTGATATGAACTTTGTCTCTTCAAATCTTGATAGAGTTAAAATCATCGATGTCAGAAGTAAAAAAGAGTTTACAGGCCGGGACACTTCGAGGGGGGAAAAAAGAGGTGGACATATAAAGGGTGCGGTGTGGATGGAATGGACAGATTTTCTTAATAAGGATGCCACCCCAAAGCCTGCAGCACAGATTATTGCCATGATGGCAAATTTGGGGATTGGGCTTAAGGATAATTTTGTCCTTTGCTGAACCATGGGTATTCGATCTGGTTTTACAACCATGATCCTCAGAGCCGTGGGCTTTGAAGGTGCAAGAAATTATGAGGGATCCATGTATGAATGGTCAGCTGATCTGGGCATGCCCATGCAGACAGGTCTTTAAAATTTAAGTAGTGCTTGAACGAAAACTCACCCATCTGCCGCGTTGCTGCAAAAATTTGAAATCCTCATGTACTAGAGTACACTCCGGTTTCAAATTTTCTTGCACCTTGCATATGGGCAAGCTTTCATCTAAGCACGGGGTTTCGGTCCGCCACTAAATAAAAAGCCGACCCTGGGATGAATCCCTGGGTCGGCTTTTTGTTTTGTGGATTAGATCAGATTGGTGGGTCCTTTTTTGATTTTTTTATGTATAACAGGGATGGTTGCCATTATAACCATAAGGACAAGACCGATTCCAAATTCCCGGGTCAGGTTCCCCTTTAAAAGCTCCAGAAAGGAACTTGAAAAAACGATCAGGGCGATACAGGCCGGCAGCATACAGATAAAGGTGGTGAGGATATAATGGCTGAATTTGATGGAGGTCATCCCGAAGGCATAGTTCAGAAGATTGAAGGGAAACAGGGGAATAAGCCTTGTAAAGGCTACTACTTTCCATCCGTTTTTACTTACGCTCTGGTTCAATTTTAGCCATTTGTCCTCTTTTATCCGTTTTTTAATAAATCCGGCAGAGACATACCGGGAGATGAAAAAGGCCAGACCAGCTCCGGCTGTTGCTCCGGTAATGGTATAAACTACCCCCCAGAAGGGCCCGAACAGGATACCGCCTGCAATGGACAGGGGCAGTGCCGGCAGTAGAAGAGAGGGGGCAATGGTATAAATCAGCATATAGATGATGGGGCCCCAATTTCCAAATCCATTGATCAAGGCCCCTAATTTTTCCTGGTCCAGGTATTGGGTCAGGCCGGTTGCTCTGAGTCCTGTTATGGCAGCAATTATCAGGGCTAAAATTAATAGCTTTTTGCCGCCCCGGTCCTTATTTCCATGGAGATAGGTTCTTTCCCGGATGGTTTGGGCGGGTAGGGTTTTGAGCTTTTTTTTCAGCCCCAGCCGATTCAGGTAGGTCATGGGGGCTTTGGATATCCTGGCCTTTCCCGCAAGGGTTTTTTGAGGGTCGAATACAAGGTCCAGCACATGGAAAGTCTCACAATCCTGGGACAAGAAATTGACACAGCCGGCACAATAGGTCAGTATTTTTTTATTTTCGGATTCGCTTTTTCGTTTTTTGACCCAGGTCTTTGCAAGTTCCTGGTTGACACATCCAACTGAACCACCCTCTCCGCAGCAAAAGGTCTTTTCTTGTGAATGTTTTGTGTTTTCAATGGTAAGGCCCTGTTTTTGGGCAAGGGATCTCACAGCTTTTTGGACCTTGGTCTCAAAGCGCACGGGGCAGGGGTCATGGACGGTGTGTGTCAAGCAAGTTGTCGCCTTTTCCTAAAAAGATTTCTCAGCTTCACCGCAAAATCTCCTCATGAGTTCCGACGGGTCATTGAAGCCCATTCTCACCCATGAGAAAATTTTGCTATTGTGTCGCTACTTTCAT
>JAAELK010000187.1 GCA_024226935.1 Desulfobacteraceae bacterium | reverse complement strand
TAATATGAAAATAAAAGAGACGCAAGGAGAATTGTTTGACCCTACTGTTATGACCTCCGGCATGGTGTTGGATGGTATGGATCAGAATGTAAGGGATGATGGGAACTCCTGGCCTGCTCTTTTGGCGGAGCTTGTGGATGTCTTGGTCGATCATCTGAAAGATCGGGAGCAGCTTGAGATTGAACAAGCCATTCCAAAGGCCCAGGATATCATAGTTGTGATTGCCCATCATTTGGGAGGTCGGAGCATCTACCTGCCCCGGGATGATAAACTGAAAAGAGGCATCCGGGATGCTGCAATATACCGGGCCTTTGACGGCAGCAACCACCTGGCTTTGTCCCTGAAAACCAAACTTACCACCACCCAGATATACAATATTATCGCCCGCCAGCGCTCTTTGAGGCATGATAGAAACCAGATGAAATTGCCTTTTCCTGAGTAACCTATCCCACCGGGCGGTCCTTTCTGGACCGCCCGTACACCATGTGATCATTCTTTAAAAAAAGAATAAAATTTTCTTTACATATAGTTTCGATAGTTGCTATTTTCGATGAAAATTTTATTTGTCCTGAACTGAAAATCATTCACTTTAAGGAGTTTTTAATGATACTTAAGAATCCAGAAATAACGATCACACCTGAGAATCCCTTTGAAAATGACGGCTTAAATAGAAAAGATAGTGCCGTCGCGTTAACACAATTTGTTCTTTCAGCCGAAGAACCTCTGGTTGTTTGCATTGATGCACCGTGGGGAGAAGGGAAAACAACTTTCCTTCGGATGTGGAAGCAACACTTAAAAAATGAGTTGATACCAGTTATTTATTTCAGTGCATGGGAAAATGATTTTACTGACGATGCTTTAATTGCTCTTATCGGAGAAATAGGTTCAGCTATTGATGAAATATCAGAAAATGGTGATCCCAAAAAAGCAAAACAATTTTTCGATCAGGCAAAAAAAATCGGAATAGCATTGCTTAAGAAAAGTGTTCCTGTAGCGGCTAAAATAGCAACTGCTGGTGCGCTTGATTTGGACAAGGTCACAGAGCAAGCTCTTGCTTCTTTTGCTGAAACGTTAGCAAAAGAAGAATTTGCTAAATATGAAAAATCCAAGAAAACGTTAGAAACATTTAAAAGCACTTTGTCAAATTTAGCTAATAGTATATCTTCAAATGATGAGCCTAAACCACTTGTTTTTATAATAGACGAGCTTGATAGGTGCAGGCCAACATTTGCAATCGAATTGTTGGAAAAGGCAAAACACCTCTTTAATGTAAATAATATAATTTTTATTTTGGGTGCTGATAAAGTTCAGTTAGGTCACTCAATAAAGGCTGTATATGGTAATGAGCTTGATACAAATGGATACCTGAGAAGATTTATTGATTTTGATTATCTGCTTTCTCCACCAGAACAAGGGCTTTTTGTAGATATGCTGTTTAAAAAGTTTTCGTTTCAAAATAACTTTTTTGCAAAAAATAAATATCATAGTTACGAGGGGGAGCAGGCTTTAGAAATGTTCAAGAAGTTATTTGAAATCTATAAGTTAACGCTCCGGGAGCAAGAACATTGTTGTTCTCTTCTGAGTCTCGTTATACGAACAACTAATGCGGATGGAACCTTGTTTCCACACTTTATTTGTTTTTTTATCGTCTTAAAAATTAAAACTCCTGATATATATAAAAAGATAATTTTTAATAAATTAAATTTCGAGCAAATTATGGATTATTTATCCAACCAAAATGGTAGTACAGAACTATTGGAGAGCAATTCAGGAATACTATTAGAGGCTTATATATTATTGTATAAACACTCCCTCCAGGGCAATGATAGTAATTTGATATCACGATATCAAGAACTGGCAGATTCAATTCATGAAGATAAGACAAAAACTCAAAGAGCTCAAAGTTTAATGAGGACGATTAGTAGTTTGGGTATTCATAAGTCTTCATATCTTAAATCTATGGTTAATAGTATAGAAGTTGTATCACAGTTCAAACCGAAATATTGAGTGATTGACATTTTTAAACAAAAATTTTAATCTTTTACTAACCACAAGGTTGGGGTGCGTTTTCATCCCTGATCCCCACTCCTTTAGGCTGACCCGCCACCTTGTGGTCACTTTTATGGTGGAAAAGTCATTTGTCAATCAATTATTGTTTGTAACAATTAATTAGGATAACGGAATTATGGCAGCTAAAAAAAGTTCTGAAAAAAAACGATTAAAATGCGGACTGATTATGCCAATATCTGGCATTGATGGTTGTAGTGCGGAACATTGGCTTGAGGTAAAAGAAATTTTTACAGAATCTGTACATTCAATTGACGGTTATGAATTTAACGTACAATTAGTAAGTGATGCAGAAAACATCGGTATAATACAAAAAAATATAGTGGAAAACACATACACTTCTGATATCGTTATTTGTGATGTAAGTTGTAAAAATCCGAATGTTATGTTTGAATTGGGCATGCGATTGGCTTTTGACAAAGCCACTATAATTGTAAAAGATGATAAAACGGGTTATTCCTTTGATACTGGGATTATCGAGCATATTGAGTATCCAAGAGACTTAAGGTTTGCCAAAATTGTTAAATTTAAAAAAAAATTATCAGAAAAAGTTGCTGCAACCTATAAAGAGTCAATAACAAATTCAGATTATTCAACTTTCCTTAAAAATTTGGGAAAGTTTAAAGTTGTGGATTTAGAGTCGGAAAAAGTTTCCTTAGACGATAAAATGTTTTTTAACATGCTTACAGCAGTACAAGATGATATAAAAGCGTTAAAAAATCGCCTTCCTGTATCGAGATTTCCCTCTTCCAATCTCCCATTCGATTACATTAAAATTAAGGTGATAGATGACGTGGAGAGGGAAAACATCCCTATTTTGAGACAGCTTATTATAGATTTTATGGCTAATAATCCAATACCTCCTAATACTTCACTTGATGAAAATACACTTTTGTGGGACTATTTAAATAAAAATAATACAGCTAATTTATTTTCGTCTGAAAGTAGATTTAGAAAAATTACGAAAAAAATTATATTCAATTTAATAATTGAAGGCCTGTATCCTCGAGTATAATGTATAAAAATTAATTAAGAGTAATTATTTTTCGTTGGATGTAGGTTTTAACCTTTTATCAGGCCCTCCTTTTTCCACCCCATTAATTCAAACACTTGAAACACCCCCATCCCCGTCCATGTGATTTGGTACGGCATGGACAATTCAATAAACGTATATCTCACCCGGCACCGCCGGAGCGACCAAGGCACCGAAGGCATTCTGTCCGTACCTGCCCTTGGTTTTTCCTGTTTCACCCTGGAGCTGCCCTGGAGGGACAACAGGCCTAATATATCCTGTATCCCGTTTAACACCTATCCCCTTGGGTGGCGTGTCTCTAAAAAATGGCAGGCCTTTCATATCCAAAAAGTTCCCAATCGATCTTACATCCTGATACACGCCGGTAATTTTGCCGGGGCCGTTAAAAAGGGTTTTAAAACCCATGTCCAGGGGTGCGTTCTTTTGGGCAGGCGTATGGGGCGAATACAAGGGCAAAGGGCGGTATTGGTATCACGGGCCACGGTGAGACAGTTTAACGCGATTTTGAAGGGTAAAAACGCCCGAATCTTCATCAAAGAACAATGGGAGGAAAGACATGCTGCTTGAATCGTCAATCTTGGGAGGTGTGACCGGTCTTATCGGGACAATCTGGTCCAGCTATAATCAGCGCAAAATAAAAGCCCTGGAAATGGAAGATCGGGACAAACAACGCTCCCACGAGGTTTCCATGGTCAAAGCCGAATCCGATGCCATGATTGCAGAGTCCCAGGCCCAGATCCAGATCACAACGGCCCGGGTGGGAGGAGAAATTGAATTGGCAGAAACCCAGGCCTTTGCCGGAAGCCTGGAAGCTGGCCGTGGCAAAATTTTTGATGCTTCATACATGGACCGGCTTTTTGAGGTTAAAGGATGGGTGCGGTTTTTATCCATTCCTGCCGGGGTGTTTCTGGCTATTTTCTTTGGATTTGTGGATTTTACCAAGGAGATGGCCCGGCCCGGGATCACGGTTTATTTGCTGGGGCTTAGCACCTGGATCACGGCAAAGGCCTGGGCGCTTCTTTCGCGTATGAACCTTGCCGTCATGACACCGAATCTGGCCATGGGTATTGTGTCAGATGCTATCAATGTTGTTCTTTATCTTACCGTGACGGCTGTGACCTGGTGGTTTGGGGATCGTATGGCAGCCAAAGGGCTGGCTAAAAATCTAAAACTGCGGAGTTTGTAAATGGACGATTGTGATCTTGGCAGTAAACATGGGGAGTTTTTTCGCCGCCAGGCCCTGGCTAAACACTTGAACCGGCAATCTTCCGGCAGATCCATGGTTGAATGTTCAGAATGCGGGGAAATAATTCCAGAGGCCAGAAGAAAGGCCGTTCCAGGCTGTGTGCGGTGCGTAAAATGCGAAACAAAATTTGAAAGGAGATCATGATAAATCCCAAAATAGATTATGCGGCCTGGCGTTTCTGGGTTGATGTTGGTCAATATATATTTGGCATTATTATCGCTTTTTATATCTGGTTCAGTAACAGGGCAAAAGCCACGGACAAGGATGTACAAGGTGTCAAAAAAGATATGGGAAAGATTGAGAGTCGGGTCACAAAGCTTGAAGCAGGATCTATTTCCCATGACGATCTTGGCAAAGTATATGAACGGATGAATAAGGTATCAGACCAGATGTCCGAGTTGACCGGCACAACAAAGGGTATCAAAGGAACTGTGGATATCATTCAGGAACATTTGTTGAATAACGGAGGAAAGAAATGAGCTTTGAGCAAACAGTTCAGGAGCATTTGCGCCTTACGCTTTTGAGGCTTTT
>JAAELK010000186.1 GCA_024226935.1 Desulfobacteraceae bacterium | reverse complement strand
TCCTGTGGTCGCTGAGTTACAGGGTATTGCCCAGCGCTTAAGAGCTGTGATTGTTGCAGACGGACCCAATACCACCACGGAGGATGCCATTGTCTATAGGGAGGACTGGGGCAGTGACCGAATCTTTGTGGTCGATCCTGGAGTCAAGATTTGGGACACACAAATGTCTGCCATTGCAATTGGTCCGGCATCGGCCAGGGTGGCAGGACTTATGGCAAGGATGGATGCCGAGAAGGGATTTTGGTGGAGTCCATCCAATCAGGTTATTAACGGTATTGTAGGAGCTGCAAGGCCCATTGATTTTGCAATGAGCGATGCCAACAGTGAGTCCAATCTGCTCAACAGTAAAGATGTGGCCACTATTATTCACAAAAACGGATACAGGCTTTGGGGAAATAGAACCTGTGCCACCGATCCCATGTGGGCTTTTTTGTCGGTTCGTCGAACGGCGGATATGATTTATGAAAGCATTGAAGAGGCGTTTTTATGGGCCATGGATCGGCCTATGAGCGCAAATTTGATCCTGGATATCCAGGAAAGCGTTAACGCCTATCTTCGTCATCTTAAAGCTGTGGGGGCGATTTTGGGAGGCAAGTGCTGGCTGGATGAATCCTTGAATAGTAAGGAGCAGCTCATGGCAGGTAAATTATATATGGATTTTGATATTGAACCCCCGGCCCCGTTGGAGCATTTGATATTCAGGGCACACAGGGAAAACGGGTATTATGAAGAGCTTGTGACCCAGGTTCTGAATCTAAGTTAAAAATTTTAGCATAAGGAGGGTATATGCTGCCTAAACGACTAAAAAGTATGACGGCTTTTGTGGATGGTATTGGTTATGCAGGCCGGGTTGAAGAAATAGGACCGCCAAAACTGGCCCTGAAAATGGAGGAATACAGGGCCGCTGGCATGGATGCTCCTGTGGAGTTGGACATGGGCATGGAAAAAATGGAATGCAGCATCACATTCACAGAATATGATGATCAACTTTTTACCATGTTCGGGCTTGTAGATGGGAATGCCGTATCTCTTACAGTCCGGGGAACTCGCCAGGATGATACCAGTACAGACGGTATCATTATGACAATGCGAGGCACGTATAAGGAATTGGATCCCGGTACTTGGAAGCCAGGAGACAAAGGAACACTGAAAGCCGTGATTTCCTGCCGGTATTACAAGTTAACTATTGCGGATAAAGAACTGGTTGAAATTGATATTGAAAATATGATCCGCAAAATAAATGGCAAAGACCAACTTGCAGAAGAACGCAAGGCCTTG
>JAAELK010000185.1 GCA_024226935.1 Desulfobacteraceae bacterium | reverse complement strand
ATCCAAACACATGCATCTTAACTCATGGGGACGTTACAAATCATCTCCATCGCTGAAACATAAGGCTTATTGTTAACGTGGAGAGAATAACCGACAGCCAAGATGTTGTCAATTTATGAAAACTGGATCATCGAGTTTAAGAATCGCATCAATGCAGCCTTCACCCAGAATCCCGTTCAGGGCGGATTGTACCCGTGATTTGCACTGGACAGCATGGGCCAGGACCTCTTCTGGTATATCGTCGGGCTCAATTTTTGAGCATCGGTAAAAATTGCTGTTTTGATAGGCCCACCGCACAATTTTATGATATTTACTGGTTTTGTCGGTGAATGCATCATAAAAACTTATCCTGTCGTCACAGTTTTTTAAAAAAGTCTGGTAACAGTCATATAGAACTGAATCGGAATAATAAAAGCTTGTTTTTAGTTTCTGGTGGGAGGTATATCCCTTTAAAACCCGATCTCTTTTACGCAACCAACTATCATTTGCAAAATGTTCCAGGGTTGATTTTTCCTTGATAGAATAATAGGGTCGGCCTGTTATCAATTCATAGATGTCCATTCCGATTTTGAATCTATCTGTTCTATTTGTGTATTCGGGGTAGGCTATTGTCTGGTGGCATCCGTGGGCAAGTATTATTTTTGTTTCCACCGAATCTGGAATGAGCAGTGGTCTGTTATTTTCCTGATCGTTTTGATCTATGCCGACGGGCATTTGCGGTTTGAAGGAGTTTCTTTTCTCCTGGGTTGCTATAAACAGGCTTAGTTTTTTTATGGAAAAACCCAGTTTCAGGGGTTCAATTAAACGCAGGTTGTTTTTATATTTTTTGCGTTCGACACATTTTTGAAATTTGCCGTAGTCTGCTCCCGCCACTGGATCAATCAGATGGACGGCTTTTAAGACTACGTTTTTGTTGTGTAAAAATATTTTTGAAAGGGCGTTGGAAAAGGCAATGGCGGTGATCCCACCCCGGCTGTATCCATAGATTTTTATTTCAACGGGAAGATGACCTGGCTTGTGTAATTCCATGACAGCATTGATGGTTTTAACCAAGGCCTCCTGCTGGCTGTGTTCCCATCCGTCGGAGTAAATGCCGGTCCTGTTTTTCACCTTGTGGGAGGATAAAAGTGCAGTGCTTTGGGTGCGCCCCTTGTTTAAGCGTATACTGCCCGGTCTATATCTTATTGTGTTGTTATAGGTTGATGTTTTTGACCCAACTCCGGGAAGATATAGTTTAAAGGACCGGGATGTCAATTTCCGGCAAGGAGCAGGAGCACGTCTTGAGCGGGACTGGGCCTCATCCAGATCCTTGCCGGAGTTGTTGATGAAGGCTTCTCCTATGACACTTCTGCCAAAGTCAGCTTCAACGGAACTGTTAAGATTAATTCCGGTTCCGTCAAAATAAATTTTCAGTTTCATGTTTATTGATCCTTGTACTTTTAAGCGAAGGCAATATTTTTGATGTGGCTTTTTTGTGATTTAAAACAGTTCAAGTTTTTTCCATGAAGAAATTAACTTGGGCTTTTTGCTATGATATCGGGCAGGTTATAGGTTGTTTTATGACTTCATTGGAATTATCTAAAAATATCTGTATAATGATATTTTTTAACCGCAATTGTCGTCCATTTTTTACTTAAAGCATTTGTTGCTGATTTGTAGTCTTGCTTTAATAGGCCTTTTAAAAAATTTGTTGCAGTAGAACTCATACTTACATATGGTTTTTTAGGGGTTGCTCGTTCTCTATCATAAATTTTTATACGCGATTGCCTGTAAGCAACAATAAAAAAACAATTATCCGTAGTAAGATCACGATAAACTTCTTCATAATTTTTTTGAGCAGAAAGAGTTTGGCGTGTTCCAAAATTCTTTAGAATTATATACATGATTTTGACACCAATGAGTGTTTCTATCTCGGCCCATGATTCTCGACATCGTGTAAATTCACCGTTTGTGTGATTATAGGTGACCCACGTGCTGCGTCTTATTCCCCTGTTTTCTTTAAGATAGGTTTTATAAAGGAGGTGTCTAAGTTCTATGAAGTCACCTATGGCTGCACCAGCATCGTTAACATCCCGGCTTTTATAGGTGCATATGGCGTTAAATATGGGGCCTCTATCTTTGTCCATTACACCAGTCAGCTCTATACCAAATTTCTCTGTTATTGATAGAATTGGAGTTGATGTACTTGATGTACTTATGCTTCTGGAACGATTATCGTTTTCAGTTGATTTTTTCTTTGGCTTTTGTCTGGATGATATTTTTGCTATGAAGGCCTGATTTATTTTGTCGCTTATATCAGATAAATTGTCTTCTATATCACTTTCAAGGGTTTCGATTCTGATAGTTAGTTCGCCTATTTGTCTATCTTTGTTAGTATACGTTACTTGGCTTTGTTCAAATTCTTGAGTTGCCTGGTCCAATAAGTTATAGGCTTCAAGATAAGTTGGTTGAGTTGCGGTTAATTGGTTTTTTAACGTAGTATAATTTGTTCGTATTATGTCACTGCTAATGGGTGGTCTGGTTCGGAAAAAACCCCGAAGTCCCAATGCTCCTACATTTGCATTAAAAATATCTATGAGAGCTTCACCTGTTTTTCCGAATTGAAAATCATGAGCCCATCTGTGAAGTCTGCCTACTTTGACGGTGTACCAACGTTTTTCCTTGCCAAATAATCTTTTCTTGTCTTCAAGTTTTCTTTTTACTACAAGTCTTAGCAGTGTCTCAAATAAAATGGGATAAAAGTTATCGGTGCCGTTCTCATTATAATATCCCAATAAATCTGGCGGTTGTGTTTTGCTGTGATAGCCGAATTTTCGTTTTGGAAATGCTAATTCGAAGTTTTCTTTCTTATGGGCTCTAATATTTTGGTTTTTTTGTCCAATTTGTCCGGCAAATTCTGGATGGTCTATACTGGCGGCAGTGTATCCCCTGGCATAAATATCAGAGATGCATGCCAGCATTTTGCGGCCAGTTTCTGCCGTTTGCCTGACCATTGACTGTGTTTCATCCCGTATATATTGTTTGTGTTCCCTTGTTTCTCCAAGGGTCAACAAGGTTTGACATTCCCTTGATTTCTCATCTATGCTTCTGGTATAGTCGCGGCCATTTTGTTTAAATAAACGTGTTTCAGTCCTGAAATCGGGACGAAGTTGGAATTCTTTACAGATTATTTCATAGGCCCGTGTCATATTTCTTACGTGTTCATATTGAATGTTAGGAGCATAAAATTTCCTGGCTTTTTTAGTAAAGGCTCGAATTTTTATCTTTTTTGACCCCATTCTGAACAGATAGATACACAGGAATTCAAATATATTAATTTGGTCGAAGTAGTGTTGTTCCGAGTGTGGGATGGCTGTTGGAATTATTTGTCGTGCATGATTAATTCTTTGTCTTTGTCTTTGTCTTTGTCTTTGTCCTCTGTAATTATAGAATATATCTAAATTCTCCATGGTACAGCCATGGCGGGTTTCTTCTAAAAATTGAGGATTTTCATCTTCTAATCCGTAGTCCAGGTCATTAAGATAAAACTCAAATTGGGTTATAAACTTTTTGAGCGCCAGGAGGTTGTTCATTTGAATTTTTGCCGGTGCTGGAGGGTGGTATCCCTTCATTGTAACGGTTAATATTTCGTTTCTAAGTAGTCGAAACATAAACCATATGCACTGATTGGTATTATTTATAAATTGGCTTTTTGTATGCATTTGCAGTTGCTCCTCTATAATTAAATGTACATCTCTTTTAAAGATTAGGGGGTAGACTATATTTATTGCATATATTTGAAAGCTTTAGTGAATTGTGATTGCACTTTGGCTTTAATATTTTTTAAATTGCCATTTGAATTTTTGTTGGGAATAATTATTTTACCATCAGGTTTGAACACTAGACCAAGATTGCTGATTTTTCGGAAAATTTTTTTTTAAAATTGCTTTGTCTCATTTTTTTTATGTGAAAGCCTCTGTGGAGTGTTCTCTTTTAAATTTTTAACCGATAAGGAATAATAGTCTCTTATTTTTATTATTAATATAAATCACCAAGCTCTCCCAGATTATATTTCCTATACTTTTTACTTTGAGAAATCTTCAACCATTTTGTGCTCAAAACTTCTGCGGCATTTTTTATTTTGTCCGCCTTTATATTTTTAAGATAATTTTTTGCAGTATCTCCCATGCAGTTATAATCATAAGGATCGTTTGGATTTATTTTTCTTTGGCTCGCACTCACTCTAGCTCTTTTGTATGCAACAAGAAAAAAATGTTTATCCCTGGCAAGGAATTCATAAATTGTATCATGATTCATATTAAACATACGCATTTTTAGAATCATATTCATGAGTTTGAGACCCATGAGTGATTCAATATCGGCCCATGTCTCTCGACACTGCATAAATTGCAATGAGAAATGATCATAGGTATAAGAATTACTGCGGTGTTTACTGTAACGTGCATAAGTTTCAAAGAGAAGGGTTCTGAGTTCTATGATATCCTCTACGGTCCTCATTACATCTTTGCCATATTCATGGGAAGTATCATTCCTGAATCTTCTAAGGTTTGAGACCATTTCCCTATCATGGTGTAATATCGCCTGAAATATCTGTGGCAGATTCTTATCCAATGTTGTTTCTAATTTTATATTGAATCTGGTTGCTAAAGTTTCAATTACAACTGATGGTATATTTGCAAGTGTTAATTCGCTGGAGTTTTGCCTTGATTGTCTTAGTTCTTTTTCTCTTTCTTGTATTTGGTAGCCTCGGTATATGGCAATGGCCAATTTATCTAAGTTATTTCTTAGAACCACTTTAATCTCTTGAATCCTATTTGTTTGCTGGGTTATTTGCTGCTCTTTACTGGAATAAGCATTTCGACTTCGTAGACCTTCCTCCCTTGCTGCAGTCAATAGAGTGTAAGTCTGCCCATAGGTGTTTTCACTAAGATGTAGTTCTCTACTTATCGTTGTGTAATGTTCTCTTATTTGATCGGAACTGATGCAGGCATTGTTGGGGTAAATGGTACGAATTCCAAGATCGTCTATTTTTGCATTGAAAATATCTATCAGTGCTTCACCAGTCTTTCCGAATTGAAAATCATGAGCCCATCTGTGGAGCTTGCCTACTTTGACGGTGTACCAATGCTTCTCTTTACCAAATAACCTTTTCCTGTTTTCATGTTTTCTTGAGGTGACAAGGTGTGTCAAAGTTCGAAATAAAATTGGATAAAAATTCTTTCCATCATCATACCTGGTAATTTTAAGTTCCGGTGAAACGGTTTTACTATGATAGTCGAAAGAAGCTGTTGGAAAAGTTTGTTCAAAATGTTCTTTCTTATGGGCTCTAATATCCTGGTTTTGTCGTCTGACATGCTCGGCATATCCGGGATTATCGTCCTTGGCAGCCTCATACCCCCTGGCGTAAATATCTGAGATACATTCCAGTATGTATTTCCCGGTCCTAGCTCGGTTTGTAGCGGTAGTTTGTCTTTGGTGGAGTGTTAGTTGGGCTTGATCTCTTGTTGTGCCAAGATCAAACAATTGACGGGACAGTGTGTCGTGTCTTTCTGAAGCTTGATTTAGATCATCTAAGTTTCTTTTTACAGCCGGGCTAGTTCCTTCTATATGGCTTCTATTAATGTTGAATCCATCGCATACCAAAAGATAAGCTTTTTTCATATCATTTTTGACATTATATTCAATATCCGGGGCATAATAGTCTCTGGCTTTTTGAGTGAATACCTTAATTCTTTCTTTTTGCCTTACCATGCTAAGCATACAGATAGTTATGAACTCAAATGCATTAATTTTATCAAAATACACTCGCTGGCTTGGGCTTGATGGCTGGGGGACTACTTCACTTGCAAAATTAGTTCGCTCTCTGGGTCGTCTATGACTGTAAAAAGTCTCTAGGTTTGATGTTTGGTGGTGCCATGTAGTATTATTGTCTTCTAAAAAGTCCGACTCTACATAAAAATTGCTATCTGAATTATCAAAATAAAATTCTAAAGCGGGAATACTGAAATATTTTACACTTTCTATGTTATTCATCTGGATAGTTCCACCGGCGGATTCAGGAACCCTGGAACTATGACTGCCTTTCATGCCAAATTTGAATGATCTGTTTTCGAAAAGGGAAAACATGAATTTTATGCTTTGAGCAGTATTGTTAAGAAATTCCATTTTTGTAATCATTTTTTCGATTGCTCCTTTAAAATAATTATATCGTAATACTTTTTTCGACTTGTATTTATCTCAATTTATGCACTTTCCTAGTTGGTGTATTCTCTTTTTTTTATTTATAAAATCAATTCGTGTTATGTATCACCGCCTGTGTTGGTGGGGGTGATAATATGTTTTGCGATGAATGTTTAAAAAAGTATCTATTGCAAGCGTTTGATTTATTCTCTGTAAGGTTGTAATGATATAGTTTTAATACCAGGCTTAACTTTTCAAGGGCCTTCGTTTGAAACAGCGAAATTCCCATTTGGAGTGTGTTGGGATATAATTTCGGGAAAAGAGAGATGCGATCGGTTTTTTGAATATTTAGTCTGTTTCAGGGTTTTACCCCTGTACGAGTTTTAAATTATCCTCAATGCATATGGTTGTATACCAAAAAAAGATAGCTATCTTGGTTTATTGAGGTTTAAAAAAAATGTATTCCCGGGGGATGAATAGCCAGTCTTGGGTATTGAATGGAAAACACCCCGTTTTTTGTAACAGAGTGTGATTTTTTTTTATCCTACTTGAATGCCCCATTTTTTTGCCCATTTAGCGGCAACGGCAATGGCTAGGTGAACTTCCTGGGACGTTTCTTCGGGCATGATCCTAAGGCGCAGGGCATAATTTTCGGGGCTTGGAACCTCAATCGACTTTTTAGTATCGACTTGTAGAGCAAGCTTTGCTCCTGATTTTGCGACAAGACCATTCAAATCAGTTGAACCGCAGTGGATGCACTGAAAATATTGTTTTTTTACCGGGTCAAATTCATATACTATGAACTGATATGTAACGGTGGTATCACTCAGTTCGTTGTGGGTAAGAAGCGCTATGTCTTGTTTATTAGTGACGGATACCCGGCATGAAATATCCATGGGATCTGTACTGCCGCCTTCCCAGCCGAACTTGGATATAACCCCTACAACTTTGATTTTATCTCCTTTAATATCCTCGGGATTACCCACGGCCAGATCCGCTTTTATCTTTTTGTCTGCAATTGTAAGCGCAGTGAGATGTCCGACGATAACCTGGGCGTCTGGAACAAGCTTAAAACCTTGGGTAACATCACAATTATGCTTACTTTCAGCCATTTTAACCATCCTTTTTTATTTGATTTTTGTAAATGGGCATCCAGCCCGGGGTTTTGCGTCCATACCTTAAATTGAGTATGGGGCTGGATGCCCATGACATCTTCCTATATTTCGACATTGTAAATTTCAGGATAAACTGTTTTTATTCTACTAAAATGCCGAATTTTTTTACAAATTTACCAGTCGCAGAAACTGCCAGGTGAACATCCATGGACTTTTCTTCAGGCATGATCGACACCCTCACGGCATAATTT
>JAAELK010000184.1 GCA_024226935.1 Desulfobacteraceae bacterium | reverse complement strand
GATACCAATCATTACAAAGAATATCCGGTATGGAGGTTGAGCCCCTTAACGGTTTTAAGGAAACATGAACACCCATGGTGTAATCACTGATTGCTTTACCAAAAAAAAAAATGGTGGTCCCAGCATGATCAATCTCATATGCTGCAATTCCATCAACCACGATATTATCAATGCCAACCAATCCAGTATTCACCGGGACAGTGATATCAATGAATTCAGCATCTTTTAAAACAGATTCAGTAAGCTTTGCCGTGTAAATGCCTGACCTTTCACAAAACTCAATGGCAGAACTCAATACCTCTTCCTTTATGACAATATTCGGACAACCCGGGACATCCCGAAGAACTGTGGTGACAAATCTATCCATTCATAACCGCCTTCAGGATCTCCCCGCCCTGGTATTTTTTCCCAAGAAGAGTATAAAAATTTTGTAAATGTTGAGTAGCCAAACCCATGGCCATATTTTCATTTTCCATGGACATACACCGCCATAACAAATATTCTTTGATGGCCGGAATGTAGATATCTGACAGGGTAATGGGATCCTCAACCGCTGTAATCAATTCAACTGCCCTGGCATAGGATAATTCAATTTTCAGGGTGCCTACCGAAGGTGTGGGATAAATCCAAAAAGCGGTTGGCTTTTCTTCTTCGAACATATAATGCTCTATCCCGGTTTCCGTTGTTTCAATCATCCACCCAGGGACAACTTCATCCATGATCTTTTTTTCAATCTTCCGGACAGGACCACCGGCAACATTGCGGGGAATATCAATAAACCTCACCCCACCACCCGGTATTGTCTGTGTTGCAGACTGCACCAAGATAAATTCAGCCGTTACAATATTGGCATCAACTCCCAAAAGGATAACGGCGTTTTGGGCCTCCGTGACATACTTGAATAGGGTTTCATTGGTCCAGATAACCTGGCCAACATCATTAAGTTGCTGATCGATGTCGTCGGTAATTATGTCCGAAAAGATTGTCATTTTTTATGATCCTTCTGCTGGCACTGCTTTGTTGAACCCATAAACCGCCGAACGAAGCAGGAACCCCAGGAGAAACCAGATTTTATCCTCAATCTTTTTCATACAGATTTCAGCACCATACTTTTCTTCATAATTAGCAGGGTCAACACACGTACTGGATTCAGTAAGAATAAATCCATTTTTTAGAATGCATTGAACAAAAGTGGTTTTACTTTTTGTACCAGGCGGGGTGAGCGTTTCAACATGCATTGTTTCAATCATGTTTTCAACATCATCCTGGGTGATTATGTTATTCTTGCCGGTGATACAAAAATTCTGATCTTCAAATTGTTTTTTAGGACACCAAGAACGATAACCGTCATTATATCGAACCAACATTCCCTCGGCTTCTGGGTCTTCGTCTGGCGGAATACCCCAGCCCCTAAACTTATTATATTCTCCAAGGGTCATCTTTTTTGCATCTACCATTTTAACGCCGATATATTTTGTCAAAATACCTCTCTTTGTTTTAAACCTGTTGGATTTATTCCTTGGCTCCGGTTTTAGTTTTGGATCCCTTTTTGGATCCCTTAGCAGGGGCCTGTTCAGTTTCCACAAAGGCAGTCGGGAACTCTTTAAGCAGATATTCCCCATCTCCTTCAATGACTTCAACCGGCTTTTTACCCTCAAAAAGGTATTCCTTCTCTAATTCTATCCGGGTAAGATGCAGTATTTTTTTCTGGCCTGTATATTTTAAAAGCATTCAATATCTCCGATTTAATGAGTTAAGACGAGGTGGCAAAACACCACCCCATCCTGGTTATATAATTATCCGTTGGGATCAACACATGCAGTGTCAATGGCAATAACGCCAGGGTCCAAATTGTTGAAGGTTGCTTTTTTGATACCGTAAATAGAACCAGCTGTGATTACCAATCTGTTACCACGATCATCAGTTTCTTCATTCCAAGAATACCGACCATGATCACCATTTTTTCCCCAGGCGGCCATACCTGCATGGGCTCCAAGGAAAAGGGCTCTGGCTGCATTGACATCCCCACCAGCCCCATAATCATCAAACCGGATCACGTTTCGGTGTTTATGGAGGATGACACCATTCCAAACACCCATGGCATTTTTGTAGATAACGGAACCTTTACCATCGGTATGCTTATGGATATCCAGCCAATCATTAGTTGACATGGAATTTCTCAAGGAAAACGATTGGAAAGTATGCATCAAAAGAACGAACTGCCCTGAATCACCATCAGAAAGAGGTCGAATCAAAGGGGACGTTGTTTCTGCCTTTGCCATAGTCCTTTCAATGGTATTCAAGGTCATGACATCACCAATTTCCAAATCAGCTTTGGACACTGCCCTAACACCAGCATCATCACCATAAACCTGATAGGAAGGCGCGGTCATAGTGTTGTTGGCCCGGCCAGTCCAATTAAGGGGAAAATGAAAATTGGTATTAACGCCCCTGGCCCCGGCAAGATACATCATCATCTGCTGATCATAATCTTCGCCATACCAAACGCCCAGGGCATCCCTACCCATTTTCCGCAAATTGTACGGAACACGCTGTTCTGACATTTTACCTTTGGATTTGGTGGACTTCCTGCGCTGATCTATATAGACAGCATCGGGGAAATGAGAAAGGCCCTCTTCTGCATCAGTACCTTCAATATCATTATCACCTTCGATACCGTCACCGGACAATTTCATCTGCAAACCGACCGTAATTTTTTCACCAGCAGAAGATTTTTTTAAATCCTGCTGAACCTTAATGATACTATTCTTGCCGGTTCCCATGAATTTTTTAAAATACTGCTGGTCTTCAGCTTCAATAGCAAGACCGGGTTCCCAAACCTGACGCGCCAGATCACTATTTAATGGAAAATCTGTTGCTCCCATCTGTTACTGCTCCTATTTCCCCGCGTAGTAGTCTTCTCTTTCCTTTTCGGACATGCCACGAAGCTCCGCCTCTGATTTGGGCGCCCATGATTCAGGCACTCCATTACCAGCCGTTGGAACTTCATCAAGACTTACTCCCGTGGAATTATTTTTAAATTTTTGAATAAGTTCATTGGTCACTCTTGCCGTTACTTCTTTTTCAATGTCTGCCCGGAGTTGAGTGGTGTCAGAACCAGCCATAGAATCATTGCAGAACTTTACAAACGATACCGCAGCATTACCCAGGGGAACCGGTTTATTGGATCCCGGCATAATGACCATCGTTGCAGGGTTGGAAAAAATAGAAAGTGCCTCATCGTCAAAGCCATTTTCTACGGCATAATCAGTCAGTTTTTGACCAACTTTCGCATCATCATATACGCCAGGAACAGCAAGAGAAATTTGTTCAATACTATCTGCAATCAAGCTATTTGTACTTTGCAGTTCTTTTGCTGCCTTGTCTTCCTGCTGTCTTTGTTCACGTGTTGCGTCATTATGATTTTGCAGGTCATGCATGTATTGAATGGCATCAACTGCGCTTTCTTCTTTCAAATTTTCAAATTCAGCTTTGGATAAAACTTTAAACTCAGGGTCAACCGCCTTTGTGGGAGTTGTCACCTGGGTAGGCTGTTGAGTTGCTTGTTGATCAATCCTAAATTGCAAAGCCTTATTCTTCGCCCTTGATTCGTTCAAAGCCTTTTCAAGGTTACTCTTATGCTCTGCCAACTTAGTTACTGCATCCGGCTCCTGGGTCGTGGCTTCTCCATCTTCTGGGCCATCATCCTTTTCACCGGGATCAACTTCCTTTTCCTTATTTGGATCAACAATTTCATCCTGTGACGGGGTTTCAGGAACCACACTCTCTTGTTCATCTAACGACGGTAAAGACGCCGGGGTTACTTCACTTGATAAATCTTTGATATCTGGTACTGTTTCTCCGAAAAGACTCTGATTTTCATCGGCCTGATCGACAATTACGTCACCACTGCCTTCCATGGTAATTTCTGCTGCTGCGCTTAATTCTGCTGCTGTTGCTTCTTCTGGCATACTCATGCTCCTTGCTGATTAACGGACCAGCTCCCGGATTTTTGGTTTACACGGCTGTAACGCTGCCGGTAGCGAGTTAAAAATAAAAAAGGCCGATTAAAAAAGGTTTTATCCCTTCCCAATCGGCCTTATCGATGCTCATTATTGGCTCAATATAGTGCTCGTCTTGAGGTGCTTCTTTACAAATTATTGTTTAAGCTTTACGACATTGCGTATCCCTTTGATTCACAGCCATGCTAATAGTGATAGTAATAGAGGTTAATTCAGGCTTTCGTTTTTCGTGTATATCACACCAAAGCCCATGCTTTTTGCACAAACCCTTTATCTCCCCACTTATTTTCTCTGCTTGACCTTCTTTCAACAAATATTCCTCCAAACAATTTTCTTCAACCGTACATTAATTGTTAGACCTATGCATCCTAAAAGGCTGTTCCCATAGCAAATAGTCTTTGAAAATCTATTTTCCCGCACTCAATAAAGCTATTTCTTCGTCAATAGAAAGGCAGGAACTATCGAAGGCCAATGGGTTTTCACTTATCGGAAGCGGCCAGCGTGGTTTCTCCCCGAATAAAGAAGTTTTATCACTGAAAACAGAAGGATCATAATATTGATCATCCCTTGGGCCAAAGTTGCGATCAAGCCACCCTGGAGTCCCCGGTGCATCAGGGAACACTTCATCAAAATTTTTATTGAGCTTATCAATAGGCCGTTCACCCTTTTTCCCGTGAAGCTCAAACCTGTGTGTATTCCATCTAAAATCACGACCGGTTGGCAACTCCCTTTGTGTTCGAAAATGCCTTTCAGTCTGGATATCAAATTGTCTTTCCTGCGCTGCTGTTAAATCTCTCATCTATCCCCCTTTTCTCCTAATGCCGATGAATACATTTTATCACCAATATCTATCCCCTTTTCCGTCGAATCCAGCATAAAAGCAGTCTTGTCCATTTCGTGCTGTTCAGCTTTAATTCCTGCCCCGCCAGCTTCAATTTGTGTAGAGGTCTTCGTTTTTTCAACATCCGCCATGATCTTATTAATTTCAGCCTCGATCTTGGCATTCTCCAACCGCTTCTTATTGATCTCCAGTTCAACAGACATATTCTCAAGTTCTGCCTGCTTCGCCTGGCTCTGTTTCTCAGCTTCAAGTTGTTCGACAAGTTTTTGTTTCCTTTCTTCAGCATCCATCTCTTCTTCCAGGGGATCATATCCAAGAAGAGGTTTAATTTTTTCAAGAAACTGCTCTTTATTCGGAAGATCTGCCAATTCAAAGGCAACATTCATCAAATGGGGAATAACTTCAGGTGGAGATTTTTTCACCCATTCAATGATAAGATTCATATTTTTTTCCCGAACCGTGTCAGACTTAGGTGTATCAGATATAATAATGTCATACCGGCCCTGGGTGATATCGTTCTTGACTCCACCTTCAAACCGTTTATTTATTTCAAGGAATTTATCAGCACCGGTCATTCTATCCGTAACCCGTAAAACCTTCGGCCCGGTCCATTCTTTTTGGATGCCGGCACAAATCCTTTCACCTACCATTTTCAAAGATCTTCTTAAATTATCAAATAATGGTGCTGTCATCACCCCGGCTTGCTGCTGTTTACTGTCCAGGGCAACCCCAGAAGTTACATTGGTTTGATATCCCGTTGCCTCTCCGTTTGCCCCGGATATTTCCTGGATCTCTTTTTCTGACTGTCCTAAAATCCCAATCTGTGCATTTGCAAGGGCAGTATTTTCTTCAATCTTAATCCTTGCAAGCGCACCATTTTTAACAATCACCATCCCGTCCAGGGCGTTGGCCTCCTTATGGATTTCATCCAACTCTTTTCTGGTTTCTGCAATACCTTCCTCGGCTAAAATCCTTCGGGTGTTCATCAATGCCAACGCCATGGACCGACGTTTGTTGACCTCAATATCTTGGCCTCTGATCTGCCTTGGCACTCCATATGGATAACCATATCTATCCACATACCCGACAAACGGAACAAAGGGATACTGATCATGCCCCAGGTCCGATGGTGTTTCGTCTTTCAAAATTACAGAAGAACAAAAAACAGCCGTATACATTTTTGGAACCGTGGCCCGGACAATCTCCGTTGCATGCTGAACCATCAACATCTGTTCCCGGGGATCCAATTTTTCATCAATCTCTTGAACTGTACCATCTTCAAACAAAGAGAAAAGAACATTCGCAGGTTTAGTATACCAAATTTCTACCGGCCTCACCCTTCGCCTTTTGGCATCGATCCAAGGTGTCCCAACGGCAATTTGTTTTAGTTCTTCCACCTCTTCTGCTTCATCAGCATTGTATGAATAGGTTTCTCTGACCTTTTCAGTGAGGGTGCTATACATCCCATCCAATTCTTTCTTTTGATCCGGATAAGCTGCCTGGAGTGCATCAAGATCAACCCATTTTTGCCAGAATTTATACCGGCAGGTATCTGCATCAGCCCAAATATCAGCAAACGGATCTGAAAAG
>JAAELK010000183.1 GCA_024226935.1 Desulfobacteraceae bacterium | reverse complement strand
TTCTGCTGCCTGTTTTCCCTGCTCATCGCCATCTAAGGCAATAATTAACCTGCAGGGCTTTAATTCAATAAGCAGTGTTTCGTGCGCTTTTGTAAAACCATTTATACCATATATCGGCAACACATTTAGAATCCCTCGCTCCATAAAGGAAAGGGCATCTATAATAGATTCTGTAATAACCAGTTCCGCTGGCTTTTCTGTTTTTAAGTACGTTTCGTTGAAAAGGCCACTCCTTGCACCGGGTAAATAAAAATGACCGCCTTCTTTCATATGAATATGCCGACCGTACATTCTGTTTTCATCTGTTATGGGAAAAATTACACAATTTATGAACCTTTCTTTTTTGCTCTCAAGCAATACACCAAGCCTGATAAGCTGCTCACATATTCTCTCGTCCTTCGGTATCACATGCAGTAATGTCCCATTGCAATAGCCAGGCTTGTAATCTGTAATGATGCTTTCTTTTGTGATACCACGGCTCTTTAAATATGTTTTGCCTTCAGATTTTGTTAAAAAAGTCTGATGATAATACCCTGTGACTTTACTTAGAATTTCACTGTCCGTAAATGGACTGGGGTTGCTTTTAACAGGGGCAGGTGTATTGTCTTTTTCCTTCTCGATCTTTAGATCAAGGTACTGGACAGTCGAGGATATGCTTAATGGTTTCTTTGTTTCTGTAACAATTAGTGAATCCTCTGACACATTTTCCAGATCAGCCAGCTTCTTTGCAGCTTCAGGAAAGGAGCAGCCTTCTTTTCTTTGAATGAAGCTAATCATATCTCCAGATTCCCCGCACCCAAAACACTGCCATAACTTCTTTTTTGGCGTAATCGATAATGAGGCTGT
>JAAELK010000182.1 GCA_024226935.1 Desulfobacteraceae bacterium | reverse complement strand
GTCCAACTACTGCCACCCGACTTTAAGTAATAGACTTTATAGCTGTTTGCACCTGCATTATTCCAGGATACTGAAATACTGCTTGAGGAAATATCAGTAACATTCATTGTCGGTGCGGAACAATCTCCTGACGATCCACCGCCAACTACATTTAATGAAGAGTCTCCGAATATTGTCCATGTTGAAATTGTATCTAAATCCGAAGTTGATGAAGATTCAGCATACCACAATATGAAAGCATTCAAAATTATTTCACCAAAAGTGCTCTTACCTTGAGTTGTACTTGTCCCATTTCCTGGATTGGAAGAATAGTCATAACCTCCCGTTAGAAGATCATTCATGTAATCTTGTCCTATCATGGGCGGACTCCAAGGCTGTGAAATGGTAGCCATTAAAGACGCTACAGCCCCCCCATTTTTTTTACGGAGCCAATATTCCGCAAAGCTTGTACTGCTATAGTGAAACGTACCATTTAGACAGGCTACCGAAAGAATAATTGGAAGCATATTTCCATTCGATAGATTATTTACATCTGAGCTGCTGAATCCTGAGGTTCCCCAACTACTTGAGCTTCCATGCCCAGTGTAATTAATAACATGCATTCCGCTATTAATATAACTGGCTACCTCAGAAGCGCTGCCACTGCTATATAGTTCTTTAACGCTTGAGTATTGGTTTGAGAGGAGTTTATTTTCTTTTATAATATCTACATGTTCATAATCCAATTCTCCATCATCTCCAGGTCCTTCTCCCGAAGCAATACCGAGTCCATTTGACCAATAAGACTGAATTGAGTTTTGTTCGTATGTAATCGTTTTATCCACCTGGATTGTTACCTGACTTGAATCTTCCGCGCTAAAACGTCCAATAACTACATCGGCATAATTGTCATTGCCTGAAACAAATCCTAGCATTGGATCCATGGGGGCATTTTGGCTGGTTCCCAAATCCGATTTGATATCGTTCCAATCACCAACAAGTTGGACATAGAAGATATTTGGATTCTGGTTGTATGCGTTTTGGATGGTGCTTTTAACATTCGTGCCGGTGGCTACTTGTATAGTGCTTACCGAAAAACCCATGGATTGCTTATGATTGATATAAGGTTGAATGGCACTGTAATCTCTGGATGTATAAATTACGAGAATCTCACCATTACCGCTGCTGCGATACATCGAAGTGATCGAATCATATTCGTAATTTAGAAACAAACGTGGCAGAATACCATAAAGTTCCGATACAACCTCATTATTCAACGCGGATACGTTTTTTTGGGCACTATCCAATTCAGGTACCAGTTTGAATTTTAAGTGAGTATATACTTTGATCGTATTTAGCGATGTATTAAATTCGGTTATATTAAACTTAAAGTTAAATCCACGAACATTGCGAATCAAAAAGTGTTCTTCCGATTCAATCCTTTGGTTGGGATATGAATCCAAACCAATTGAATTATTATCAATTATATATGGAATCGTATTAGGATCTTGATTCCTCGTTATTATTCCACGACCCACAAGGTATGGTGAAGTTAAATGGTAGGTTTCATATTCGCTTTCCACAATACGTAGTGTATAATCTTTATCTGGATCAATAAGCAAAGGAACCTGTTTGCTTAAAACTTCGGGATAACCTTTTTGGGTTGATTTGTTAAAATTTGTTAAATTTTTGAAGTAAGAAAATTTCTGTTTATTTTTTTTGACTTCAATTAACTCCGGGGTCACCAAAAGATCAAAAGAAACACTAATGCTTCCATCCGCCTGGTTCTGCGCATCAAGACTGTACTCATCCGCTATTAAGGGCGTGGTGAAAATTCCGACTAATATAAACAAAATTGAGAATAATATTTTATAATTTTTCATAAAGTCCTCCCTTATTCAGGTAAAAAAAGTTTGATGAACACAAAAATAAATGTCCTTGTTTAGCCCCGTATACACGATCTATACGGATTATCGTGAATAGAGTTCACCGAGAAACATAAAACCTTCGACATCCACACTGCCGTCACTGTTCTGATGCAGTACAAGTGTAAATGCATCTCCACCATTACTGTTAAAGTATGGGCATTCCTCATTCGTATAAAGTTTACCTGCATCAAGATCTGGAAATAACGGCCAGGATACTCCAGCCTCATTCTGCCATCGCAGTGTACTGCCAGCCGCTGAAATTGTACCTATGTGCCAG
>JAAELK010000181.1 GCA_024226935.1 Desulfobacteraceae bacterium | reverse complement strand
TCGGACCAACACCAGGTACTTGTCGTAAATACTTGGTTTCGGGATATTTATTTATACTGAGTTGTTCAATCTCTTTTTCAAGTTCTTTTATTTGCTTATTCAACTGAGTTAAGATTTCAAATAAAGGAGCCATGGCAGACCGAAGTTCACTTGCGATAAGAGAACTACAACGATTGGCAAAACTTGGAGTACTACACTTGGGTAAACGATCTCCATTGGCTTTAACTATACCTCTTACATGGTTGATCAGTTGTGTGCGGCTCTTAATAAGCATGTCACGGGATTTAATTGTTGTCAGATCTGCTTGTGCCTGACTGCTGCGGTGGTGTATTGGGTGTAAAAGTCTTGGCTCTAATCTGCAAACCATACCAAGCATCCTCGCGTCTCGGGCATCTGATTTGTCAATACTATCCCAGATACATCTTAACTTACGCGGATTCCCGACATACACTGTTAGTCCCATCTCATTGAGTAACCGGCTGATCCATGGAGAATGGGTCCCTGCTTCTATGGCCACTTGAGCAGATTTGTATGGTTTGAAGAATTTGCTGACTCCGATTTTTGTGTTGGTCACCTTGGCAGTTTCCAATTCATTACCGTCTCCGTCAAAGACAACTGCTATATGAAACTTGTCTCCCAAATCCATTCCTATTGTGATAGTGTTATTCATAGCTGGTTCCTCCTTTTTTTACAGCCCTTTGGGTGACTGCGTTACTAATTAAGCGTGATTATATCACAGCTCGGGGGGGGGCAGCCTTCTCATATTATCTTGCATACTCCTGGAATTATTTCCGCTCGAATTATCGTTTCCAATAGCTTTTGTATCCTGGAGTATTTTTGGTTTTCTGGATTTCATTAATGTGGCCTAAAAGTATTACGTTGAATCATCGTTTATTCAAAAAGACCCCACCGTCACATCAATGTGTGAACGGATCTGCATCCATGGAAGTGAAGATAAAATAAAAAAGGGTCTTTTTTCCCTCCTTTGGATTATTTAAATTTTATATAAAGGTTACCCCAATGTTTAATGAAACCCAATATGCCAATAATTATTTAAGAAACTATTAGCATATGTCTATAATTTAATTTTATGGCTTTCATGGACACGAAAATATAGGGGAAATTGTTTGGTGGAGCAGTGTCTAAAATTGTATACCTTTTTGGACAGAAAGGAGTTTGACTCCATAAATCCCGTGAGAGTTTTAGTACCTTTGTTGGAATAAGGCCAGGGGTCTTTTTCTGAAGTGCCGGCACGCTACAGCAATAAAAAAAGGGGTCTTTTTTCCATCTAGGACAAGTCCGGATCCAGAACAAAAGCCCCCTTTTTAATATCACGGCTTGCAAACTTTACAAAGCACATATTCGGCATGAACAGCAGCATCCCTGATATGAGCTAAAGATTATCAATAGAAATAAGTGTTTAAGAGCTACTTTGCCGCTCAGGACAGCTTTGCTTCCACTACCCCAACTAAGAACGAAAACACTTAACCATGAACTGCGTGATACATTTCAGCGGTGGTATCCAGGAATGATGGCATCAGAGGGCGAACCAAATTCAGTGCCTCAAGCTTTGATGAATTAGCCCCCGGTTTTGGATGGTCTCCTAATTGGTTCTCTCACCGATAACAAACTATGATGGTAGATCATAATAATAAAAATATAGGCCGGGCTTGCACCCGGCCTGGGAAATTATTAAATTTAATCCTGATAAAACTCTTCGATCTATGACTTAATTACCAAATATCTGGAACCAAGCATCCTTTTCATCGTTATCATAATTTTTATAGTAGGTACCATTTGGGTATACATTATCT
>JAAELK010000180.1 GCA_024226935.1 Desulfobacteraceae bacterium | reverse complement strand
TCTTCACCTCGCTTGACTCGCTTATCTCCCTAACAAATAAGGGAAGATACACTACCGGGCGGTTGACTAAGCCTTACCCGGGAGGGCCTATGCTTTTGCATTCCCTCTCAACAATGAACCAGCGCCAGGTTCAAACGATAAAAATACTTGTCTTTTATATCTGGGCTGATATTTATAATATAAAATTCCAAAAAGTTCCATTTGGAATGATAGGAAAGCGTTTAAATTATACCCATGTAAATGAATGGGTATGCATTTACATAAAGGAGATCTATTTTGTTTACAATTGATAATTCGGTGATGCTTATTGTTGATGTTCAGGGGCAACTGGCCCAGCAGATGTACGAAAAAGATAAATTATTTAGTTCTCTTGAGCTGATCATAAAAGGCATGAAAATATTGAATGTTCCCATTCTCTGGATGGAGCAGATCCCTTCCAAGCTTGGACCGACCATTGAACAAATTTCTTGCCTTATGGAAGATAACACACCCCTGGAAAAATTTTCATTTTCCTGTTGTAAAGAACCTGCATTTATAAAAAAATTTGAGGCTTTGGGGCGAAACCAAATCTTGTTGACCGGTATTGAAACCCATATTTGTGTCTATCAAACAGGATATGAATTGTTAAATCAAGGCTGCCAGGTCCAAGTGGCTACAGATTGTGTCTCTTCCAGAACCAAAGAAAATAAAGAGATAGGGCTTGAGCGACTTTCTCAATCGGGTGGACAGATTACCAGTGTGGAAATGATTTTTTTTGAGTTAATGCGAGAAGCCCGGGGAGATAAATTTAAACAGATACTAAAATTGATCAAATGAAGCCGTTGAAATGATTAAGCAGATTAGACAGCTAATTTGAATGTGCTGTCGTCTTTTTCGGGCAGACCGTTTACTTTGATATAAGAATCTGATGCCTGTTTTAGATTTCCAAAAGCCTGATTTTCATTGGTACCTGCTTGCTCTTTGGCCGTAAGTGCAAGCAGGTCAGAATTGGCTTTGGTAGCCATGGCAGTTGCCCTGGATGCCACTTTTAAGTCCTGAGCCGACGGGCTGGCAGGGGCCAGAGCAGAATTTTTAACCTGTTGCATCTTTTGTAAAGTGGCTTGGGGGTCTCCCGGTACGGCCGAGGTGTCAATGCTGACTTCTCCTGCCACGGCATAATTGTTTCCATCGGGCCCTCGTTTATACGTAAAGCTGGTTCCAGAGGAGATAAGCCCCCCCCCGGCAGCCACATGCGCCATTTCATGGCTTCTGATCTCTGTATCAATTTGTTTGAGTTCTGTTAGAAGCTGTAGCTCTGCCTGGCTTAACTGGCTGTCAATAGGTGCTTGTTGTTTCTGGGGATTAGATACATCGGAAGTTTCCTGTTGACCTGGATCTGTCGTGGTGATAGTCCGGGGGGACGCAGGTTCTGTGAGAGCAGAACCTTCATGTGGCTGGTTTGTATCTTCACCGTTTTGAATCGGTGTTGTAGATGTGTTGGTTAAATAATTATTGTAACCATTGCCGTTTATCTTCATTATGAATAATCCTAATGAGTTACGCTTTGTTTTTCACACAACCTAAGTATAGAGATTTTAATAAGTATTTACAACCATTTGTTTATGCCTAAAATTTGCGAAGGAATGATCAAGTATAAAAAATCATATGTATCAATGTTATTAATTATACAATCAAATTGACATATAAATAATTTTATTGTAACGTAAAGGCTTCGTTCGGATATTTTTTTGGAACGAGACGTGGTGGATATGAAATTCAGTTGCTTCCAGTTTCAAGGATGGTTTTATGAATCGAAAAGTGGATGTTTCCAGAAAAACAAAAGAAACTCAAATAGAAATTCAATTGGATTTGGATGGCAGTGGAAAGGCCGATATTTCCACTGGGATTCCGTTTTTTGATCATATGCTTACAGCCTTTACTGTCCATGGTTTTTTTGATCTTAAAATCCGTGCCAAAGGTGACCTGGAGGTGGATTTACACCATACAATCGAAGATACCGGCCTTGTCCTTGGACAGGCTTTTGATAAAGCCCTTAAAGGAAAAGAACAGATTGCAAGGTTTGGTGATTCTTGTGTCCCTATGGATGAAGCATTGTCTCGTGTAACTATAGATTTGTCTAACCGTCCCTATCTTGTATATCATTTTCCCGAGGACTTGAAATCAACCGGCTTGTTTGATGTGTATCTTGCCAAAGAGTTTTTTCAAGCACTTTGTGTTAAAGGTGGATTTAATCTTCATATAAATGCATATTATGGTACCAATGAGCACCATGTGCTTGAAGCTATTTTCAAGGGCATGGGAAGATCATTAAATATGGCCACTCGAATTAACGATGGTCTCTGCGGGTCTCTCTCAAGCAAAGGTAGTTTATAGACTATTTTTTTTGTTTTGATTTTAAATGATTACAAATATGGTAGTATTAATTTAAAGGAAGCTTTAATGATTTCAAAAGCATAATTATCTTTAACGATGATTATTGACATGGGATATTAAGTACTTAACTTGTAGTTCTTGTATAACTTGTTGAAACTTTGGAGCCGGCACCACCAAAAATGTATATTCCTGAAGAGAAAATTTCAGAAATTTTGAACACTTCTGATATCGTAGATATCGTATCAGAATCTGTTATCCTTAAACAATCAGGTAGGAACTTTTTCGGTCTTTGTCCTTTTCATACGGAAAAAACGCCTTCTTTTTCGGTTAACCCGGATAAACAAATTTTCCATTGTTTTGGTTGCAGTTCCGGAGGAAATGCATTGTCTTTTGTGATGAAATATCATGGAATTTCTTTTCCAGAAGCGGTTAGAATGCTGGCAAGAAAATATAATGTGGTCATTGAGACAGAATTAATTGACCCCATCAAGAGAAAACACGTTCTTGTTAAAGAGTCTTTATTCAGACTGAATAAAAAAATAATGACCTTTTACGCAGAATTTTTAGGTGACGGATCTGCCGGTGATGCTGCCATAAATTATCTTAAAAAAAGAGGAATGACAACGGAGATAATAGAAAAATTCCACCTGGGTGTTTCCCATGATATGTGGGATGCTGCTGTTAATTTCTTAAAAAAAGAGAAGGTAACGCGCCAGGTTGCCATAAATTCCGGACTGATTCTACCAAAAAAACAAGGCACTGGGTATTATGATCGGTTTCGAAATAGATTAATGTTTCCTATCTTTGACATCAATATGCAGGTAGCAGGATTTGGCGGTCGTGTCATGGATGATGCCATGCCAAAATATATGAACTCCCCTGAAACACCGATCTACAGTAAGAGCAGAATTCTTTACGGCCTTCATGCGGCTAAGCAATATTGCCGCCAGGAGGGGATCGTTCATATAGTTGAGGGATATTTTGATTTTCTATCTCTTTACCAACACGGCGTTAAAAATACCGTGGCAAGCTTGGGTACGGCATTGACACAGGAACAGGTCAGGATTTTGAAAGGGTATGCTTCCAAGATGATTCTCGTATTTGATTCCGATGATGCCGGAATCAATGCAGCCAAAAGAAGCATTCAAATTTTTGTGAAAGAGGGCGTAGATATACGCATTTTGGTTTTGCCGGACAAGAATGATCCAGATTCATTTATAATGAAACATGGACAAGCTTCTTTTAAATCCCATGCTGGGCAAGCAAAAACAATTATGCAGTTTTTATTAGAACTTGCTATTGATACACATGGTTTAGCCGTAGAAGGCAGAATTAAAATTTTAGATGAGATGAAACAACACCTGGCTTTAATACAAGATTCAGCTTTAAGGTCATTGTATGTAAGAGAACTTGCGGAAACCCTGAATATTGATGAAAAAGCGGTTTTAGAAAAGGTCAAAGATGCATACGTTCAAAAAAACACGAAACGATCTTTCTTGATGACAGAACCAAAAAACAATGAAATATTGGTATCTGATCCAAGGGAAAAACAAATTTTAAGTATCATGCTGAATTATCCAGAATTGATACCAGATGTGGTTGAAAAAAATGTATTAAGTTGTTTTTATTCGAAACGGTTCCAGGAGATTGCTAAAAAAATCATAGCAACTAAGTCTGTCAATGATGGTTTTATCACCAATGTCATGGCGAAAATAGACGATGATAAAGACCAGGAACTGATTGCGTCCCTTGCGATGGATGATTTTTCCGGAAATGATAATTTGGGTAAGGCGACGGATGTTTTAATGAATAGGATTATAAAAATAAGAAAAAAAAATGAAAATATTTTAACAACAAAAATAATAAGTGCGGAAAAGGGCTTTGATACGGATGTGACAGAACTGTTAAAAAAAAAGCAGCAGGAAATTCAGCAATTACACGATAGTCAACAACTTTAGGCCTTTGGG
>JAAELK010000179.1 GCA_024226935.1 Desulfobacteraceae bacterium | reverse complement strand
TTTCAACAGGGCCTTTGGAAGGAACCAATAACAAAATTAAAACTATGAAAAGGCAGGCCTATGGATATCGTGATTTTGAATTTTTCAAATTGAAGCTTTTTGATCTTCATAGAAAAAAGTACGCGTTAATCGGATGAACCGTATTTTATTTAAACCACCTAAAACTCCCAACTCACAATGATAATTTTGTTCATCAATGCTGGTCACAACAAATCGAATAACAATTTCATCATCTGAAAAGGTATTATTTATATAATTTTCAAAATATGGGATTAGAGATTGTTCATTGTTAATGGGTATGATTATACTTTTTTCTTTTAATAGCATTTTAAACCCTTTCTATATGATGTGATATGCAATTAGATGATGAAAACCATTTTTCGCAAAACTCAAGTGCTACTTTTTTATCGAAATATTTGCACGAAAAAATATTAATATATACATCACCTTTAAGATCAAGTGTATGTATTACAATTGAGCTTGTTAGGATAAATTGAACTGCAGAAGTACCTTTTGTGTGTGGTGAAGTTTGATGTTTAGCAACAGGAGTGTCATAATCATCCCAGAAATGTAAATCACGTCTTTCCATTTTGATAAGATCACAGAGTGCTACAAAAAAAAGACTTATATCCTCTCTTGTAAACTTGGATATATTACAGTCATGTAAGTCCATAATTACTTCATACCCATATGGATCTCTTTTCTTATTAGACGTCTCAATATCATTTTTCCCTATTAGACTATTCTTATTCCCCTGGTTCATATATCTATTCCTCTTGTTATATATTCACCTTAACATAAAGTAATTATACCATTTCGTACACGTAGATAGGTGTCTTTACCGTAAGATTGAGTGGTAAAGCAATTATTGGTCAGATATCGTATATTCTTCTTTCCATAAATAACCTTCTTTTGTCAACTAAATTTAATTGTTCCCTTGGTAATAAAGTAAATATTCTGGCCTAGTGGGTTAAGCCTTGGGCTACTCCCAAAAGGAGTTCAGTATGCTTTGCCCCTTGAGGGGGCAAAGGAAGCTATCTCGAATTAATTTCAGCTGAATAGGTCTCGTTGCTCTGCCCGTTTTACCTTTTTGTTCTTGATACTTCACATACTTTTGTATCATCTCAGAGTCCAGACCAACTGTATCGACACAGTATCCGCGTGCCTAAAATTTGTTATCCCAATAGGGTTTGCTCTTTAAATATTTGAATTTGTTGAACACTCTGATTGCGGTGTGCCCTTTTATGATCCCCATAAAATCTGAGATTGAAATCTTTGGGGGTACCTTAACAAGCAGATAGACATGATCGATGGAACGTTCAGTTCGACAATCGTGCAATTTTTTTGCTCTGAAAATGCCCTGATACAGTTGGCAATCTCTCTCGCCACATCACCGTTCAAAATCTTGAAGTGGTATTTGGGAACCCAGACAATATGGTATTGGCAACACCATAATGTCTGTAAGAACTTTTGGAATCGTCTTATTTGTTACTCCTTACTCGTTTGTTGTGGGGACAACTGGGAATATTGAGTAACATTGAGCTGTACCGATGGCAAAGCTACTGCATTCTGACCTGGCCCAGAGGGCCAGGATTTTTACGTTAGACTAAATATATTAAACTAATTTCTAATCTTAATATTCCCCTAAAAGTTTAGATTTAAATTCCATGAGAAAAGAGATTATAAATATGACTTTCCAAAATCAATAATAATCCTTGCTCAGACTATCCAAGGGCCCCAAAATTTTTCATGATACAAAAACTATTGGAAACGATAATTTGAATTAAAATGAATTCTGGTGCAGCAAAGTGTTCATGGGTTTCTAATTTAATGTACAATTTTAGTTATCGTCTATTGCATTGGTTACATGCACTCTCTTTCTTTAGCAAATAGATTGGAAGAGCTACACTTTACTAACCACCGATGGAGTCCAATATGCAGGTTTTGTTGCCAATGCACTAACCTGGAGGCTACTTGGGCATCAGTTAGTGGGAGCTTGCTCGGTGCCTTACTGATCCAAAATTGAACCTGACAAATTGCCTTGCCGGCACAAGCCTCTCCCACTGTAAAGCGATAGAGGTTTTCGTTGTTTTGCTGGGCAGCATCAATTGCTACGAAAAATATGCTACCTGATCGACCTGTGATCTTGTAACCGTCACCTGCAATCGCAATCGTCGGCAGACAAATTGCCATCATAAAAAATACCTTGGCAATACTTTTCATTTTTTCACCTTTATCATGTCTTAAGTTGTTCGTATCATAACAATATTATGCACCATAACGCTTAACCTGTCGGGCGGGTTAAATAATAAATTTTAAAAAGTTAAGATGCAACTTCCAAGCTGGTTGTAGTCTTGTCGCATACGTCAACGCATGAATCGGGGTGATACCTTAAACAGCCCTGTCAGAAACCGGTTCTATTAAACAAATAGGGAGAATTACCACGGGAATTTCAATTATAGGAAGGGTGTGCAAAAGACAAAAGTATATGGTGTAATTTAAGATCAACAACGGTATCCCAAGGGTATAGCACCGATATAGAAAGTTTGATGTGTAAGCAACACTTGAAATTGGTTAAAAAATCGTTGCCATACCCCAGGCAAATAACTTTATTGGAAGCGTAGTTCTACTGCTCCAGTTGAGTTAATTTAACTTGCTTTTCCCCTGGCGGTGGGTTTTGGTTTTTTATCGTCAATAAGGTTCTGGAGCATTTCAAAATTGGCGTTAACGGTTTCTTTTAAATTTTTTCTGTTTTTCTTAAAGGCTTCAGTCCAGTCAGACATAATTTTCTTTTGTTCCTTGGAAATAAACTGGTTTTGTTCAAGGGAGGTATTAAAGAGTTTTACTCCCTGGTCTTGAAGCTCTATAACTGCGTCAAAAATATTGGTGAAAGCAGTTTTTTGAAAATCAATAACCTGTCCAAAATTTTTTTGGTGTTCCATGATTTTTCTCCTTTTGATTTAAAGAAATAGGCAGGGGGACCCCTATTATATTACAATATTGAGGGTAGCCAGAAAAAAAATATTTGTCAACAAAAAATGTTTAATCCGGCGATCCGGGTCAGATTTTTTCTTTTTTCAGCAGGTGATGGAATTCTCCCTTTAATGAGACCAATTGCCTGTGGGAACCCTGTTCCATGATTCTTCCTTCCCTGAGCAGTAAAATTTTGTCACATTCCCGGATGGTGGAAAGTCTGTGGGCAATGATAATGGAAAGCCTGCCTTCCATTAGTTTTTTCATGGCATCGTGGACCCGTTGTTCCGACTGCGAATCCATGTATGAGGTGGCTTCGTCAAAGATGATCAGATCTGTGTTGAAGGCAAAGGCTCTGGCAATGCAGACCAATTGTTTTTCCCCCGAGGAAAGGGGGTGTCCCCCTTCTCTGATCTGGGTATCGAGTCCGGAAAATTTTTCAAATAAAAAGGCGCAATTGGCTTTTTTGAGGGCTGTTTTGAGAAAGATATCCCCCTTTAAATCTTTTTTGGGGGTGATATTTTCCCTTATGGTTCCGGCAAAAAGGATGGGGTCCTGCATCACAAGGGCTGTTTGGCTCCTGATATCTTTGATGTTAATTGAGTTGTGGGGGATGTTGTTGACCAGAATTTGCCCGGAATCTGGTCGGTAAAATCCGGTTAAAAGGTTGATGATGGAGCTTTTTCCCGATCCTGTCTGTCCTACAATGCCAATGGATTTTCCTTTTTTAAGGGAAAAATTTATCCCTTTGAGCACCGGTTTTTCGGGTGTATAGGAAAAATTAATGTTTTCAAATTTGATATTGTTAATATTTTTAAGGAGGTTGCGGCTTTTCGTGGTACGTTTCGGGGCTTTTTGCTGTTGCAGAACAAGGACGATTCGTTCGGCCGAGGCCAGGGCATTCTGGAGCAGGTTGAATTTTTCAGACAGATCCCTCAGGGGTCTGAAAAAAAGTTTCATATAGCTTAAAAAGGCCACAAGTTCTCCCAGGGTCAGGGTATGGTTTATTACGGCTATGCTTCCTGTCCAGAGGATGGCGCCAACGCTGATTACCCCTAAAAATCCGATGAAAGGCATGAATAGGGCAAAAATTTTTATCTGGAACATGGCCGCCGTAAAATGTTCATGGTTGAGCTTTTCAAACCGTTCCATGAACCGCCTTTTGCTTGAGGTGGTCTGAATGATCTTCACGCCGGTGATGCCTTCTGAAAAACTGTGATTGATTTCGGCAATTTGATGACGGATGATCCTGAAGGCTTTTCTTAAAATTTTTGCAAAGACCATGACACCGATGATAACCACCGGAACGATGATAGAAAGGGTTGCGGCCATTTTGGCATTGAGGAAAAACATGACCACAAGGATACCCAGCATGAGGACCAGGTCCTTAAAGATGAAGACAAGGACACTTGTGAACATTTCGTTCATGTTTTCAATATCTCCTGCAACCCGTGATACAAGTCGGCCACTGGAGTTTTTATCATAATAGGAGATCGGCAGTCCCGTCATATGGGAAAACAGGGTACACCGAAGGGCCAGTATAATTTTTTGTCCCGTGTACTCCATGGAGATGCTTTGGCCAAAATCAATGGTAAAGGCCGTGATGATGATGCCCGCAAAAACTAGACCAAATTGTGTAAAGGAGGTGATTTTAATCCCTGCCAGGTTTATTCCGGCTCCCGGATCCACGGGCAGGATAAAACCATCAATGGCCTTTTGGGTTAAAATGGGTATGAGTAGTTCAAAAAATGTGACTACAAAGACCAGGAGGGTTGTGAAAACCAGCATCCAGATACAGGGCCGGATAAATGGCCAGAGCGCCTTTAAAAGTGTGAGATTTTCCATCCTGATTTTATTTTCCTGTCCGGGGATTGCGGCCTGGGTTTTAGCTGTCATGGGCCTCCTCAAATTGTTGTACCCGAAAGGAATCTTTATAAAATTGGTTGGAGTTGATCAATTGATCATGGCGCCCTTGATCTGCAATAATCCCTTTGTCCATAACATAGATTTGATCGCAGGCAGCAAGGGCGGAAAGTCTATGGGAAATGATGATCATGGTGGCTCCCGGGTTCATCTGGTTGAGCCTTGATATGACGGTTTGAGCGGTATGGGTATCCAGCTGACTTATGGGATCATCTAAAATAATGATTTGTTTATCAACGATCAGGGTGCGGGCCATGGCCACCCGTTGTTTCTGACCGCCGGACAAGGTGACCCCCCGTTCTCCCACTAAGGTTTTAAGTCCATCTGCCATGGCCTCTATGGTGCTGGTAAGGTCGCAGACCTGGATGATTTGTTTGAGTCTTTCTTTTTCAATTTTTCGTCCCAGGAGGATGTTTTCTTCCAGGGTGCCTGAAAAAAGAAAGGGTTCCTGGGGCATGAGTGCGATGTGGTCTCTGACTTGATCTGGATCCATGGTGGAGATTTCGTGGTCGTCGATGAAAAGATTTCCAGCATTGAGATTGTAGAGTCTTGGTATCAGTTGGACAAGGGATGTCTTTCCGCTACCAGGAGGTCCTGTTATTCCCACCCGGGTTCCAGGCTTGATATCCATGGTGATATTGGAAAGCACGGTCTGTTGCCGGTTATAGGAAAATCCGGCTTGGTTGAACCGGATTCTGCCTTCCAGACAGCTCGGTCGTATGGGAGATTGCGGGGGTTGTACCGAGGGTCTGGCATCCAATAATATATTGATTCGCTTTAAGGAGGCCGTACCCCGTTGAAAAAGATTGGTCATCCAGCCAATGGCAATAATAGGCCAGGCCAGTATTCCCATGTACTGAAGAAAGGCCACAAGTTCCCCCGGGGTCAGGCGTTGCTCCATGACCAAAAAACCGCCGTAGAACACAATGATCAATGAGGAAAAATTAAAGAAAAAACCGAGCATGGGGCGGAGCAGGGCGCTTATAATAGCTCGTTTCAGGTTTTTCTTATAATAATCGGTTGATTCCTGGTTTACCTTTTGTTCAATAGTTTTTTCAAAGTTAAACACCTTGATTACCCGGATACCGAAAAAACTTTCCCGGATCTGTTCGGTTAGTTGGGAAAAAGATTCCTGGGCTGTTCCGTGGAGAGAGTGCATCTTCTTGCCCAGATGCTTGGTGGACAAGATTAAAAAAGGCATGGGGATCATGGCAAGGGCCGTCAGTTTAGGGTTGGTCCAGATCATGATTCCAAGGGTAGCTCCCCCCAGAAGAATGACATCCATCAGAACGATGAGGCCAAATCCCACGGCCATGCGTACGTGGGTGATATCAGAAGTGGCATGGGTCATGATATCACCTGTTCTCATCTGATCAAAATAGCTCATATCCAGTTCCAGTACCTGGCGGAAAAGATCATCCCGAATTCCTTTTTCCATATCCCTGGCGCTTCCCATGAGCAAGATACGCCACTGATACCTCAAGATTGTCATGGCAACCCCTAAGCCTGCAATGAGCAGACATTGCTGCGCCAGGACGTATCTGTCGATCTGGTTGGTGGTCAGGGTGTTTACAGCTGTTTTAATGATTTGAGGGATAATGAGCTGGGCACCGTCAACTATAATTATGCACAGAATGCCTGTCAGAATTTTCAGCCAGTTTTTTTTAAGATATGGAAGGATGAGTTTCAATAACAGCCCCTTGCAATGGTGAGTTTCCGGTCCTGGTCAAAAAAACAAAATTTTAATGAGGATAAGACATTCTTTTTAGGAATTCAATGGATTTTTGGGTAAAACCTTCCCAAAGATTCCCGGTGGAATGAAAACAATAACCAATTTAACGGGGCGTTATAAAGGTTTTTTCATGAATGACTGGACCTTACGCAATAATGGCTTGTTTTTATCGTAAAGGTAATCCATTATATACCTTATACATCAGGAGCAAAATTAAAAAATTATATTTTTATGGATCAATGACGGCACATAAAATTCCACTGACATGGGCCGTGGGAATGTCAACTATTACGTATTACACCTTGAATAGGGGGATAGTGCTATGGGCGATCAGCAAAGGGATTATTTCCATTCTCTTTTTTCACTGACTGGTAAAAATTGTATTGTTACTGGTGCGGCGTCAGGCCTGGGACGGCAATGTGCTCTGGTATTTGCAAAAGCGGGGGCAAACATTGGATTGGTTGATATTGATAATGATGGGTTGTTAGAGACAAAAAAACAGATAGATAGATATTCTGGAACAGTCTTTAAGCAACAGCTGGATTTGCGGGACAGCAAACAAGTTTTTCAAGCAGTAAAGGAAATGGGAAAAGAGTTGTCAACTTTTGATGTATTGGTTAATTGTGCTGGAGTTGTGATCTTTAAACCGGTATTTGAGCAAACAGAAAAAGACTGGGATAGCGTATTTGATACCGATATAAAAGGTATGTGGCTTTTATCCAAGGAAATTTCTCAATATATGATCAAGGCAAAAATAAAGGGTAGTATTATTAATATTTCTTCCGCGGTTTCATGCCGGCCCCAAAAAAACCTCACCCCTTATGGAGCTTGTAAAGCAGCAGTGAATCACTTTACTAAATCGTTTGCGAATGACATGCTTCCCTATGGGATACGGGTAAATTGCCTGGCGCCCGGAGGTATGCTTACAGAAATGGTCAAAGAATTTCTTAAGACTAAAGACGGGGCAAACGCCATAAATTCAGTTCCTCTTAAACGGTTTGCTACTCTTAATGAGTTAGATGCTTGTTTATTGTTTATGGCTTCAAATGCTGCATCGGGTTATATGACGGGTTCCGTAGTACATTTAGATGGAGGACTATGTATCGCTCCCCTGGAGACATAAAAGATTATTTTTGGAATTTTCAGTACTTGGCAGTCGGCGGTCTTTTCTTCCATGGGAAATTTACTCTATTATTGTTTAAGGAGGTATATTGATGGGTGTGTTCACGACGTCTACTGGGAAAGGTGCGGATATTGTTGTGATACATGGCTGGACTCTTGATCATCAATGGGTTCAACCGATTGTTGATCAATTGTCATCTGATTTTTGTGTTACGAGCCTTGATTTACCGGGCATTGGTCAAAGTGATTGGGTATCGGATATAAAAGATATTCACGGCATTGCAGATCAATTGCTGCCATTATTACCGGATGAGGCAATTTATATTGCCTGTTCAATAGGAGGCCCTGTCGCCATATCAATCGCAGCACGTTACCCCCATCGTGTTTTGCACTTGATTGGTGTTGGCACAATGCCAAAGTTTATTTCCGGGGATGATTGGATTGGGGTTCCTCAACCCGGGTTCAGGTCGTCATTCGGGTCTTTGATAGAAACAAAAGGGCTTCAGTCTGTCTTGCAGACCTTTTGTCAGGATGAATTTAGTAACTTTGATCCAAAACCACCAGCATATCATAGGCTTCTGAGTTTGGTTGATAAAACTATCCCTGATTTAGATGCGATTTATAATGGTCTGACAATTGTTGATAACACCGATTTACGCCGGGAATTTGCTTCTCTTTCGTGTCAAATTGATTTGATTTTTGGACAATACGATGAGGCAGTACCAATTGCGGCCTGTAATCAAATAAAATTATTGTCACCCAAAGCCAATATCCATATTATTGATGGCGCACGCCATCTTCCATTCTGGACACATGGAAAAGAATTCCAAAAAGTGCTTGATAATATCATGGAAGGTAGAAAAAATCAGCAGCATTCAATCTGATGTAGTTAAGTAAATGGACACTTTGTCTAAACTGCTATGATAGCATAAATGTGACAATTACCCTTTGAAAAATTAGTGTAGGTTGATTAGGGAAAATACTTATGAAACCCATTAAAATGAAGAAATTGCAACTCTTTGAAAATCGTCCGGGCGCACCCCTTCAATGGGGAGTCTGTAGAAGGAGTTATGATGCCACAAGAAAAGAGACAAAGGGCAGATAAGTTTCAGGGAACACTAATACGACGGTTAACATTCTTTTATATTCTGGCTTTAAGTACAATTGCTATTTTGGTAATTACAGGACAAGTCCTTATTCAATGGTCATTGATAAAACAATCCCATGATTCACGTGTAATAAATATTGCAGGGCGTCAACGGATGCTCAGTCAGCGCCTCACCAAATCAGTTTTGGCCATTCAATTTGATTCCGATATAAATCAGCAACAAAAGCGTATCAATGAGCTTGAAGGTGTCGTGAACCTTTGGGAACGATCTCATAGGGGGTTACAGCAAGGAGATGAAGATTTTGGCTTACCCGGTCAAAACAGTTTACAGGTAGAACGAATGTTTAAAAAAATCGAAAAAAAATATCAGACCATGCTTTTTGCAACAAAAGAGTTCCTTAAGTTAATGACCTCAAATAGTCAAAAAAAGATACCCCAGCGAAAATGTTGTTCATTTACCAATCAGATTCTTGGTGCAGAACCAGATTTTTTGGCTGGCATGGATAGAATTGTTTTTCAATACGATAAAGAGGCTAAAAGCAGGGTAGAAACCCTGAAACAGATTGAATTGGTATTGCTTGGAATAACCATAATTGTATTGCTGCTTGAGGGAGTATTAATTTTCCGTCCCATTGTCAACAAGATTCGAATGTCTTTTATAGCATTGCAAAAAGCTGAACAACAGACAAGGGCATATGCAAATGAAATTGCTGAAGCTAAAATGATTGCCGAGGCTGCTAATCTGGCCAAAAGCGAGTTTGTCGCTAATATGAGTCATGAAATCAGAACTCCCATGAATGGCATAATAGGTTTTACAGAACTTACACTTAAAACCGATTTAATGCCTAAACAGTATAACTACCTGAAAAAAATTCAAATTTCTTCAAAGGCCCTTCTTGTTATCATTAATGACATCCTCGATTTTTCCAAAATAGAAGCGGGCCAACTCAGCATTGAAAAAATTGATTTTAATCTGGAGCAGCTTCTGAAAGAACTTAAAGATTTCTTTATGGAAAATGCGGCTGAAAAAGGGATTGAAATGATTATTGTCAAAAACCGGGATATAACTAATGAGTTGGTTGGTGATAAATTTCGACTGAAACAGGTTTTAGTAAACTTAATAGGTAATGCCGTCAAGTTTACTGACGCGGGTGAGATTATTGTAAATGTCGTCTGTACAGAAGAAACAGAAACTGAGATGGAAATTTGTTTTTCAGTAAAAGATACCGGTATCGGTATATCCCAGGAAAATATTCAAAAGCTGTTTTCTGCTTTTACCCAGGCCGACAGTTCCACGACCCGCAAATTTGGTGGCACCGGTTTGGGGCTTGCCATCTCCAGACAGCTTGTCAATCTTATGGGAGGTGACATTCAGGTTATAAGTGAACTTGCCAGAGGCAGTACTTTTTCATTTACGCTTCCTTTTAAAAAACAGAAAAGCGGCGCAGATAAGACTGGTAAGGATCTGACAAAGTCGGCTGTATCTTTTAATATATTCCATTTCAATGGCAAAAGGGTTCTGGTGGCAGAGGATGGTGATATTAATCAAGAGCTGATAGCGACAATCCTTGAAGACGTTGGAATTAAGGTAGATATTGCCAATAACGGAATGAAAGCTGTAGAGGCTGTTAAGAAAAAATATTATGATGCGGTGCTCATGGATATGCAAATGCCTGTTATGGACGGATACGAAGCAACAAAAGCTATTCGAAAATGGGAATCAACACTTGGTTCAAAACTGGTTGTCAATTCCGATGAGAAAAAAGCTGGAAATCAGGTACTCGCAACGAAAAACCGTCAGATCCCAATTATAGCCATTACTGCCCATGCCATGCTGGGTGACCGGGAAAAATGCCTGGCAGCAAGCATGAACGACTATGTGAGCAAGCCCATCGACTATGACCAGCTCATTGCTACTCTGGGAAGATGGATAGAACCGCAGCAAGAAGATCAAAAACAGTTTAGCACCCATCAGTTAGAAGAGGATTATAGTGTAGAAGATAATTATATTGATCCGTTGCCTGGTCTTGATATCATATCTGCCCTGAGACGATTGCGGGTGGATAAGTTTTTATATAAAAGACTTCTCATAGATTTTTCAAGAAAATATGCAAATATAATTTATGATATAAGAAAGTCTCTGAAAGAAAACAGGATAAAAGATGCTCACATACTGGCGCATAGCTTAAAAGGAACAGCCGGGAACCTTTCAGCAACAAGATTGTATTCAGCAGCCAGAAATCTTGAAGAGGCTCTGTTGGAGGCGAAATCGGGTGAACAAGATAAATTATCCATTCTTGAACAAAGGATAGGCGAGGTGGAAATTGCCCTGACATTGACACGGGAATCAATTGATTCCTTAGAATCGATTGAAGATGAAACCGATAATATTCAAATAGTAGAAAAAGATGGGGATCTGGACCTATCTGAAATCACCTCCATGTTGATCAGATTTTCCAAACTTCTTAAAGCAAAGGATTTTGAAGTGGAAGAACATATTTCAATGATAGTAAAATGCCTTTCTGGTTTGGGTCTTAGCCAGGAAGCTATATATCTTAACGAAAAAATAACAGAGTTTGATTTTAAGGCTGCTCAAATTTCATTAGATCAAATTGCGACCAGCCTGGGGATTTCAATTTTATAAAAGGATCATGGACATGAATCGACCTGTTTTCAAAAAGAGCATCCTTATTGTGGATGATAATTCGGAAAATATTAGGATTTTAGCTTCGCTGTTAAAGGAGCAGTATAGGTTGATGGTATGCACCAGCGGTCAGGAGGCACTTGAGCATGCAGTTTCAGACAATAGGCCTGATTTGATTTTGCTGGATATCGTCATGCCAGAAATGGATGGATACGAGGTATGCTCCAAGTTAAAGGCCGATTCGAGGACGCAAAACATTCCAGTGATTTTCATTACGGCAATGGTCAAAGGTGAGGAAAAAACCCGGGGATTTGAAGTCGGTGCTGTTGACTACATTACAAAACCCTTTTTTACAGATGAAATATTTGAAAGGATTCGGCCACATCTCCATTCCAAAGAATCATACCATGACCTGGAAAAAATGAAACCAGAATCAAAGGATAAAAATATCGAACAAAACGGGGATATCGTAAAATCGTTTCAACCCCAAAAAGAAAAAGTTTCAGAATCTACCCCGTCTCTAAAAAAAATCGAAAAAAAAGAAGAAATAGTTCAAAATATTGACTCATCGAGCAATGATACAGGTATCAGTCCGATCCAAAATTTAAAAATATATATCCGGATTTTAGCAACCCTCTGGACTCTTGTTATTGTTATATCGATCTATTGGAATATAAATTATGTGAATAAGAATAGTTTGAAATTAGCTCGTATGCAAGCAATTACAGCTTTTGAAAAAGATCTACTTTATCGCCGCTGGAATGCTCTTTACGGTACAATTTACGCCCCGGTCAGCAAGAAAACGCCACCCAATCCATTTCTTACCGATATACCGGAAAGGGAGATTACGACGCCTTCCGGCAAATTGATGACAATAATAAATCCAGCATATATGACACGTCAGGTCCATGAAATAGCACAGAACAAATCTGGTGTTTTAGGACACATCACAAGTTTGAATCCGATTCGTCCTAAAAATTCTCCTGACCCATGGGAGTTCGAAGCACTCGAATTATTTGAGCGTGGAAAAAAACAAGTGAGTTCAGTGCAGAAAATAAATGGAATAGAGTACATGAGGTTAATGCGCCCTTTAATTACCGAGAAAGGTTGTTTGAAATGCCATGCCAAACAAGGATACAAAGAGGGGGACATCAGGGGTGGGATAAGTGTTGCAATACCCATGAAATCCTTGAATGCAATTTCAAAGATGCAAAATTTCATATTGATCTTTGCCCATGTTACGCTGTGGTTGTTGGGGATGGCAGGAATTGTTTGGGGATCGAAACGGTTGATACAAAGCGAACTTAAGCGTAATATTGCAGAAAAGACGCTTCTAAAGGCTTATAATGAAATGGAAGTGCAGGTGAGTGATCGTACAATGGATTTGACAATTGCTAATGAGCATTTACGTCAAGAAATTATTGGACATAAAAAAGCCAAACAAGAATTAAATAAGTACCGTGATCACCTTGAGGTACTTGTCAAAGAGCGCACAGGCGAATTGGTGAAGGCCAATGAAAAACTAAGAACGCAAATTGAGGTGCGAAAACAGGCAGATACAGCACTAAAAAAGGCTAACCTGGAAGTCGAAACTGCAAACCAGGAATTAATTGAAGCTAATGAACTGCTTGAAAAAGCCGTTGCAAAGGCCAAAAAAATGACGCTTGAAGCCGAAATGGCCAATAAAGCCAGGGGCGACTTTCTATCCAGCATGAGCCATGAGATTCGAACACCAATGAATGCCATCATCGGTTTAACTGACCTGGTTTTGAAAACCAAATTAAAGAAAAAACAATCGGATTATCTAGGAAAAGTGTTATTTTCCTCAAAATCGCTTCTTGGAATTATCAATGATATCCTTGATTTTTCTAAAATAGAGGCCGGCAAATTGAAGCTTGAAAATATAGATTTTATACTTCCAGATATTTTGAATAATATAGTGAGTATTTTTTATGTAAGCACTGCAGAAAGGCAAATCGAATTGATGATTTCCTTGGATGACGATGTACCATGGTATATGATTGGAGATCCTTTGAGGCTTGGACAGATACTAACCAATTTGACCAGTAATGCTGTTAAATTTACGCCACAAGGAGAGATCCTGATCAGCGTTTCCTTGGTTAAAAAAAATACTGACCTTGTAAGGCTTTGTTTTTCAGTCTCTGATACCGGCATAGGTATACCTCCAGATAAGGTTTCTAGTCTATTTAAATCGTTTAGTCAGGCAGATAGCAGCACCACCCGAAAATATGGTGGCACCGGTTTGGGACTTAGCATCTGCAAACGATTAGTGGAGATGATGAATGGAAAGATTTGGGTGGAAAGTAAGTTCGGTGAAGGAAGCTCTTTTATATTTGAGGTTCAATTTAATTTACAGGTTGAGAAAAAAGAACAACGGCCGATGCTGCCTCCTGATCTCAAGGGGATGCACGTTCTGGTGGCAGATGATAATGTGGTTGCAAGAAATATAATGGGGAAAATATTAAAAAATTTTTCTTTAAATGTAATATTGGTAACTTCTGGGGAGGAGGTTCTGAAGGAGTTGAGAAAAATGTTGGAAAAAAAACCTTATGATCTGTTGATTTTGGATTGGAATATGCCTGGTATGAACGGAATTGATACCTGCAAAAAAATAAAAAATGATCGGCAATTAGCTGCAATGCCGCTTATTTTAATGTCTGCATTTGATCAAGATGGAACCTTGGAACAATGCTCAAAGCAAATCGGTATAAATGCTTTTCTTACGAAACCTGCTAATCCGTCAATTTTGTTGGATGCGATTATGGAAATTTTTGGTCATCAAGCAATGAACAAAAAAATAAAACAAGAAACAGATCTGGTTAAAGTGGCCATGAAATCCCTGAAAGGAGGCAAGATTCTACTTGTTGAGGATAATAAAATCAACCAGTTAGTGGCAACTGAAGTGCTAAAAAGAGCGCATATAATTGTGGAAACAGCTGACAATGGCAAAAAGGCCCTTGAAATTATTTCAAATTCTTATGAGGGTGAATTTGATGCAATACTCATGGATATTCAAATGCCTGAGATGGATGGGTATGAAGCAACAAGAGCTATCCGAAATTTAGCTTTAAGGAAACCGATTGAAGCTAAATCCAATACCGAACAGCATCTCGAAAACACTTCCATTCAAAATATTCCAATAATTGCCATGACCGCCCATGCCATGACAGGTGACAAAGAAAAGTGCCTGATTCAAGGTATGAATGATTATGTCACCAAACCGATAGATCCCGATCAACTGTTTTTGACCCTTATTAAATGGATAAAACCCGGGGATATTAAAAAAATAAGCCAGGAAAACCAACAAGAGTCTTCTTTAAATTCAATTTCTTTACCAGAGCATTTATCTGAATTTAACCTTAAAACAGGTTTAGATCTAATAGGCGGCGATAAGATTTTATACATGGAGTTATTGGTCCAATTCTTTGATTTATATAAAGATATTATAGATAAAATTAAGGCGGATGTAAAAATAGGTGAGATGAAGTACACCTGCGGAATACTTCATGAGATTAAAGGTGTAGCAGCTAATTTAGGCGCTGAACATTTATCAAAATCTGCAACAAGATTAGAGCAATCATTAATGGCAAAGGAACTAAACTTTCAGATAATTGAACAGAATTTGGAAGGATTTGCTAAAAATTTAAACAGCGCTTTATATTCAATAAAAGCATTAAAACATTAGGGGCTGTTTCTAATAAAGTTGAAAAAAACTAAACGTTTGAATTAGTCCATGATTTTGTCTGTTATGAACCGACATGCTTACGCGGAAGCTTTTTGTTGATCTGATAGTATAATTATTTTATAATGCCTTAGCTCTCTTTGGTACGCCGAATCAAAATTAAATACAGATACCTGTTCGAGTCGTAGGTTATGGTGTTGCCGGAATCAAAT
>JAAELK010000178.1 GCA_024226935.1 Desulfobacteraceae bacterium | reverse complement strand
TATCGTTTTTAGAGACACAGGCTCAACTACTGGGTCGACTACTGGGTCGACAGTTTTCTTTGCAGTATCAAAAAGAGACATTCCTACAATAATCCTTTCGAATATAAATTATGTAAGCACCAGTGGATTAAGTGTCGAAGGCACCCAAAAAAGTCATTTCGCTGCTTATTTTTATGGTTCTTCGGTTAATCTTTATTGTTCATTTTCAGCAAGTGTAGATGCGGAAATATAAAAATTGTAAAAAAAGGAGAAGTTCTATGTATAAAATAATGACAAGCAACGAGAGTATAAAAAGACTATCAGATAATGCTGTAATCCCCCATGCCCCCGGCAACAAAGATTATAATCAATTTCTTGCTGATATCAAAGAGCACGGCACAGATATAGTCCAGGGGGCTGATATTATTGAGGCGGATTATATTGCACTTAGGACCGGGGTTGATGGATATCTTCCCGTGTCAGAGCAAATGGACATATTGACAAAAGACGGGGTTGAGGCGTTGCAGGCGGTTAATAATGCCGTCAAAGAAAAATTTCCTAAGACGATTACGGGTGGAGTTTCAACCGCCCCGTTACCGGATTGGATTTCAGAAGTCTCATAAAATGTGTTTCCGATTAAGTAGGGACTGAGCTTAAATTGTATAATACGAAAAGGAGGTTAAAAAAAGATGATTGAAGCATTATTAACGATGAAAACCAATGAGATTATTGTTGGTTTTGTGTTGAATAACATGATTTTTTTACTGCTCGTCAGAGCTTGTTTGGATTACGTTTGTAAAAAAACGCCCTGGGCAGTAGATGATGATTTGCCGTCATTTTTTGGCGGTATTCTTGATTTGATAACCAATAAAAGAAAAGGAGTACAAAAATGAAATTAAGACTAAATTTCCCTTTGTTATTAGTTTTATCAACTATTTTATTATTTTTCGTTGTCGGATGCGCTGGATTGACAGCGCCGAATCATTTTACACAGGCTGAAAAGATTGAATATACAACTCTGAAGACATTGAAGTCCGCCAACACCTTTAGAGAGTTTGCCCTGGAATCTGCCGGGAGTGTCTATAAAAAAGGACTCATGGAAGAATCCACAAAAGAAAAAATTATTATGCTTGGAGACCAATTACAACTGGCAATTAACACGGCGGCTGATGCCCTACTTGCCTACAAAAATTCGGGGGGCCTGGGTCATGACAAAACCCTTGAGGAAAATCTGATTGTCTATCAGTCACTATTCAATCAATTTATGGAAATTGTTACGCCCTACGTAGTTGGGATATCCGGAAAGGAGGTGAGTTGATATGGCTGAAATCACCGGCGAAGTAAAAGCACAATTAATTTTAACTGTGGCTGATGTGGTTATCAACAAAGGTCTGCCTGCCCTGGCAAAAATGATATCGGAATTAAATAAAAAAGATGTCGTGACCGTTGAAGATATTAAATCGCTTAAAGGAGAGCTTGATTCAGCAACATACTTTGATTAGTTTTTCAAAAAATAAATAAAGAAGTCGCCCTGGTGAGTGGTCCAACACTCCCAGGGCGAACGACTGCTCAGGACATACCAGACATCATATACATGACAACTCCTTAACTTGGCCCGAGTTAAGGGGATATACCAAACTCAAATTATCTGCACAAGGAAAAGGTCCAAATGAAAAGCCCGTTAGCCTATATCGGCGGTAAATCCAAACTATCTAAGCAAATCGTTTCTTTAATCCCTGAACATAAAATCTATTGTGAAGTATTCTCCGGTGGTGCCTGGGTATTCTTCAGAAAAACACCATCAAAAGTGGAGGTCATAAACGACCTTGATAGTGATCTTATATCTTTTTACCGTGTGGTCCAAAATCATCTTGAAGAGTTCTTAAAGCAGTTCAAATGGCTGTTAACATCCAGGGAAGTGTTCAAAGACTGGAAAGATCAATTAGAGTCCAGGGGGCTGACAGATATTCAAAAAGCCGCCCGGTATTATTATGTGCAGCGCCTGGCATTCGGGGGCCGGGTCAGAAACCGGTCATACGGTGTCCAGATAGACGGCAGAACCCCCAGGATCAACCTGTTAAGACTTGAAGAGGAGATGTCTGCAATTCATCTTCGCTTATCTGATGTAAGGATAGAAAATCTATCCTGGAAGGATCTGATCACCCGGTATGATCGTCCGGACACTTTCTTTTATTGTGATCCGCCATATCACGGCTGTCCCGATTATAAGCATAATTTCATCCTGGAGGACTTTGTGGCACTGGCTGATGCACTGAAAAGCATAGAAGGACAATTTATGCTAAGCATTAATGATCACCCGGAAATCCGGCAGGTATTCAAGGATTTTCATTATAAAGAAGTATCCTTATTATATACGGTCAGCCAAAAAGGACCGGTGGAAGCTAATGAATTGATTTATTCAAATTATGAATTTAAAGAGAATCAAGATTTGAGCTTGTTTACTGATTTTGCTTAGATGCGGACCGCGTTATATTTAAATTGTAATTTTTAAAAACATTTAATATGGTTTGGCAGGCATAGGGCCTATCAGCTTTTGAAAAAGAGGCAATCTTGCGGGGTAGCCTCTTTTTTTTATGCATTAATAAATGCAGGAAATCTTTAAGATACCAATACAAATCAAAACAGTTTTCCATTGTTATTTTTGGAAATGATCATGCAAGTATTCGAAACTTTCAATCGTTAAAGGGGTATGAAATGATGCACATGATTAGAAAGGGATAAATTGAGGGAATAAAAAAAGGAGAGATCGAAAAGCAGATTAAATTTATTGATAATCTGTTTGCTCTTGCTGCATAATATTTTCCCACTACAGGGATTTTATGTCCTCAATTATTTTTTGCAACAGAACCTGAAAACAATAGTTGGGTATCTATAGCAATTATTATATTAAAATAAATACTACATATTTTTTTTATTAACTTTACTATTAAGATATCATTCATAATAGATCTACCTTGTTCAGAAACAAAAAAAATTTCACCCGTTTCAAATATATATTCTTTTTTAGGACCTTTATATGTACCATTATTATGATAAGAATTACGATAGTGCTGAAAAACTTCTAAAAATTTTTTAGTTTCCTTATGATTTTTTCCATCACTATACATTTTTAGAAAAGGTTTGTATTTTCTATTAACTGGGATAAAAATACTCTTGTTTCTATATAAATTATCATCTTCTTTTATTTCGCCCTCAAAATACTTTTTATTTTGAGATTTAATCAAATCTTTTCTTATCTTTATTTTTTCTTCTTCAGGAATGAAGATATCAAATAATTTACTTATACATGATTCAAAATTATTCCAAATAAAAAAGACTAATGCTGATCTAGCATTATGTAAAATCAATGATTCATTATCACTAAGCGATGCCCTGTGTTTATTCAACTTTGGATTCTGGTTTAAATAAAATTTTGCAAACTTAGAAAGCATTTTATCTTTAAAATCGGTATCATATTTAGTTGAGATACTAAGACCAAGACCTTTTGCATTAGGAGTGATTTTCTGTTCACCATTTTTAAACGCAATTCGGTGAGCAACATACTCAGACAACAAAATGCCATAATAAGTTTGAATTTCTCCAATAATTAAACCAAAAAGAAGAAATCTTGGGTCAAATATATTTGTTGAGTTGTATTTTTCCCTAACTATAGACGTCTCTATACGCTTAATATAATCGTTTTTTATCTCTTCCTCTAAAATTTCATAAGCAGATGGTAATATATCAGCTATTGGATTACCTTTATCATCTTTGTAGTTTTCAAGATATTCTTCTGTTGTTTGTTTTTTATTCATAATATCACTTTTTAAAATATTTTAATTTATAACCTATCCCAGGGGGCCAAAATATTCAAGGATACAAAAAATATCTTTAACCAATTCCTCGGCAAAAAATTATTTTAACTAATGCAAGTTAGCTTGACTCCCGGAGGGTCAACTTAATTGCTGCATTAACAGAACCCATTAAATATTTAGGGAAAATCCGCCATGAGGTTTTTAATTCTATGTTGCAACTCAGAGCACAGATTCTGCCACTACCTCAGACAGAAGAGATTCCAGATCAAATTAACGGCATTCCTACTCGAAAAGCCCGAAACTGCATCTCCTCTATCGTATAAAAATAGACTTTCCCATACCATTATTGTTAATAACACCCCATCGCCAGGATCTAAAAAAAATTAAAAAATAACTTATTGACAAACCTTTGGGACGGCTTTAATATCGATTTAGTATTCACTAAATTTTCACCCATTGATATTGTATCATCCAAATTCCCCTTTGCTTTATTCCTTGTTGATTAATCTGGATTCTTACAACGGGTCTTTTCGTGATCAAACCTGCCGAGCTGTTGTTCTTGAACTGGTCTTTTTTTAACAATCTTTTTTTTAAGATTCCCGGCGCAATCGGGATATTTATCAAACTTAAATCAAAGGAGGTGTCAAATGTTTTTGTAAACTGCAAAAAAACATTGTGAACCATTGAAGATCATGGATCGGCGGCATCAATTCATAGATCCCTGATTTCGATCCATTATGGTCCGGGGTCATCATGGCAAAAGGCCTTGGATGTGGCAGTTTTTTATGAAACACCCAAATTTTTACGCACCAAACGTGCAAAAGGGGGAGTAATGAAGAAAACTTATTATGTGTTTATGGGTTTGTTTATAATCATTGGCTTGGCATCAATGCAGACAGCCCATGCTGCGGACAGAACTTTTGTTGAAAATACTGTACTTATGGCAAGTGAGACAATCGGTCCTGATGATACATGGACCGTTAATAATGGTATAATCCTTACCATCCCGGGCGGCATCATCGTCGTCAACCGGGGCAGTATCGAAAATAACGGCACCATAGCCAACAGCGGCATAATTAAAAATAAAAACAACGGTGCCATAACCAACAACCTTGGCGCTACCATCACCAACAACGGCACCATCAAAAACAAATTTAACGCCGTTGGCACTAATCATGGAACCTTCACCAACAATACAGGGGGAGTCATCAAGAACAAATGTGGTGCTACCCTGGACAACAACGACACCATCCACAACAGCGGTACCATCAATAATTATTTCGGCGGTGCCACCTATAACAAGCTTTATGGCTCCATCACCAACTATTCCGGCGGCATCGTAAACAACCTCTTTTTCGGCTCTATCACCAATAATGCCGGCGCCTCTATCACCAATAATTCCGGCGCAAGCATCAACAACTACCTTTTTGCCTCCATGGAGAACATGGGGGGGGGCTCCATCACCAACAATGGAACCATGCCCAATAATCTTGGCGCCGTTATATCCAATGCCTGCGGGGGTGTTCTTACCGGAACTATCCCAACTTCAGGAGACCCGGTGGATCAGGAAACGCTGTGCCCTGAAATTGCCGGTTCTACCTCTACATCCGGTTATGCTATAAGAGTTGTTGTTGCCGATAATTATGCTTATATTGCAGATGATGCTTCCTCGGGTTGGCAAAGTGGTCTTCGAGTTATTGATGTCAGTGATCCTGGGGCCCCAACACCTGCGGGTTCAGTGAATACGCCCGATTTTGTCTTTGACGTTGCAGTTTCAGGCAGTTATGCCTATTTGGCAGATAGAAGCAGCGGTCTTGTGGTTGTTGATATTTTTGATCCATACGACCTGGATATCATAGACACCATTCCTATATTAGATTGGGTACATGGTGTCGCAGTTGCCAGTAATAATGTTTATGTAGCCAATAGCGACAAACTTCAAATTTTTGATATCAGCACACCAGAGACCCCGTCCTCCATCGGCTTCGTGAATACCCCTTATAACCTTAAACATGTCGCAGTTTCCGGTGATTATGCCTATGTGGCCGTTTATAATAGTTCATCTGCTTATAGTGGTCTTCAAATTATCGATATCAGTAACCCTATGGCTCCGGATCTTGCCGGTTTTTATGCGACACCAAATTCAGCATGGAGTGTCGCAGTTACTGGCAATTACGCCTATGTGGCAGATAGAAGCAGCGGCCTTCAAATTATCGATATCACTGATAAAAACGCCCCGTTTCGTGTCGGTTCCACCAACACACCGGGCACAGCCTGGGACGTGGCAGTTTCTGGTAACTACGCCTATGTGGCAGATGACACCAGAGGCCTTCAGGTCATTGATATCAGTGTTCCTGAACACCCGGTCATTGTCAACACCATCAATACGCCGGGTCAAGCTTGGGGTGTGACTGTTTCCGGCGATTATGTCTATGTGGCCGACGGTTTTATGGGCCTTCAAATCATCGGGCCGTTTTAAATCCTGTCAACAGGGGTGTAATGCATGGATATTTATTTTATATCAAAAATACATTCAGTAAATGCAAAAGGGGGAGTAATGAAAAAGATATATAATTTGGTATGGTTATTTTGTTTAATGGTAATTTTTGCCCTGGCAACAACAGCCCAGGCCGAGACCAGGGTGTTTGAAAAAGACACTACAATTTCAAAAGATGAGGCCATCTACACAGGAGAGACCTGGACGATCAAGTCCGGCGCGACCCTCACCATTGCAAAGGGTATCGCCATCAAAAATGCAGGGGATATCGATAACAACGGTACCCTTTACAACGACGGCGCCATCCATAACGCAGGCGATATGGACAACAACTCCGGCGTCATCACCAACAACGGCACCATTGAGATCTACAGTTCAGGGGATATTGACAACAACAACAAAGGTATCATCAACAATCTTGGTACAATCAACAACGCAGGCGACATTGACAACAATGATTATGCCACTTTTACCAACTGCGAAAAAGGAACTATAAGCAATTCAAGCAATATCAGCAACAACGACAAGGCTTTCTTGAGCAACTCAGGCAGTATCGACAACAAAATCGGCACCATTTACAATGCTTGTGAAGGTAATATTAAAGATACAGGCACGGTTTTGGGAAACGAGGTGGAACAAAAAGAAAATTGTTAACCTTTATTTGACCTGGCATAAAGCCGGTTGACCAATCATCAATCGGCTTTTCTTATATTTATATCCTACAAATTTACAGATATTTTGCAGATACCGCCCTCAATGATAATTATCCTATGGATAATTGTCATAAAATGTTCAGAGTATCAATGATACCAGTTCAAATCTTCATTGCTTGGCAAGCTTAAAATCAAAACATCTTTGATACTGTCAACACGTTTTGAAAGAGTGTTTATAACATGTTTTTGAGCCGAAATATAACCCGTCGCTACACAATTAAAATCCAAATAATACATAAAAAGTTACATGCGATTGCCCGGTCTTTGGTGCAAGTAGTTGAAACATGGACAGAACTTCTATTCTATAGGCAAACTAATTCTCTTCATATCCCATCAGATATTCAGTATTTAATGCATGTGTGTAAAACACATGATAGTACTGTTTATTTTCTGTTTTTCAGGGAAGTAGACCCATTTTAGCGCAGGAGACCTTGTTAGAATACTCAGATAGGACTGATCGCAATTGATTTTACTGATAAATTCAGCTGTTTTTTTCAAGGTTTTGGACATCATCGTTTAAGTCTTTCACCAGTATGGTTTCGGTTACCACAAGCCCTTTAAATTCTTTTGAAAAGAACCGGCCGCCTTCTAAGATTGCATCAAATTTATTTTTTTGATGAGGCCGGTCTATTTTTTTCCAGTTTTTTTTATCCAGGGGATCAATTTTAACAAAAACCCAGTCAGCCTTGTACAACTCCTGCCGAACATCAGGCCTGTTCAACAGGGTTGAATTTGTAATAACAGCAATTTTGATGCCCAAGAGACCTAATTTTTCAATTAATTGTCCCCAATTTGCGTCCAGTGTGGATTCTCCATTCGACACAATGGTCAAGCGGTCAATGGGTTCATTGTTCAATCGAGCGTTTTTTATTTTTTTTCTCTGTCAACAGCATATCTGGATCATAATAGATGCTCCTATCGATGACCATTTTTAATGATCTGCCCAGCTAACAGTACACACAGAAATATGTGCATATTTTAGGATATTGTTTATCCCGACACTTTTACCCAGACATCTTGATGGGACAGGGCCAAAGACCCGTGTTTGATCCATTTGTTATTCCTGAAAACATGTAAGTTTTATCTATAACAATTTTTCAGCTCCTGAATACACCTCTTCGACCTTTAATGCTGCCGCAGCGTGGCCGGGATAATTTTTCGGGTTCCATTTTTTCATATCCTCGAACACAAGACCATTTTTGTGGTATTCAATGCTTCCTTTAACCTGATAGGATTTGTCCTCTTTGGTTATAAACAGAATAGATCCTTTGCTGTTATCCTCTATATTTTTCAGTGTTTTTGAAAAATAATTATTGGCAATCACTATGATATCATCATTGTATTTAGATACACAGGTTGCATATATGGAATTGGGAATGCCCTTGTTATTCACGGTTGATAAAATAATAGGGCCTTTACGATTTTCCCATGCTTTGCTGACTTCTTCGGGTAATGCTGCCATAATACTTCTCCTTTGGTTAAAACGTGTGTAAAAAATTTATTTGTCGATATGAAAAGGCATTCACGATTTTTTTTATTTTTTTGATTGTTCCCAGACAGGATAGAAAACAGAGGTGTCAAATTTAATATGCATATTTTCTAAATTTTCCGGTATGATTATAACCGATATTGTGCTTAATGAACCAGCTTTGCTGTAACGATTTCTCAGATCGGAAAAATCTGCGTTTTCAAGAAAATAGACTAATGCCATAATCTGTTTTTCAATAATGCTTTTTTCAATGTCTGTCGTATCTGCATTAAAATATTGACTGATGAGGGAGTTATACTTTTTTTTTGAGGCAGTCTCAATGCAATGACGGCTTATGTTTATAATAATTTCCATTAAAAAAAATCAGACTTTTCCCCAATTTTTGGGATTCTTTCACCCATCATCGGGTAAAAGACCGCAACCGCCCATAACCCCAAGAAATTCATCATTGTAAAACTCGATGATCCAGTTTTCATAAATTGACAACATCTTGGCTGTCGGTTATTCTCTCCACGTTAACAATAAGCCTTATGTTTCAGCGATGGAGATGATTTGTAACGTCCCCATGAGTTAAGATGCATGTGTTTGGAT
>JAAELK010000177.1 GCA_024226935.1 Desulfobacteraceae bacterium | reverse complement strand
TAATTCAAAGGCACCGATACTTACTGTTGATGCGAAGTACGCGATATCCTGATGAACCATATTTTTTGTATCCTGAAGTATTTTGGACCCCTGGGATAGTTTTGACAGGGATAATAATCATTAACTGCAACCATCCTTTCAAATTGAACCTTAAAGATTTCCGCTATAATTGGGTTCCATTAAACATATAGTGGGAATCCGTCATGGGAAATCAAGGAAACCGTTGGTATCACAGGAGAAATATCATTTTCAGTGTTCTAAGATTTTCAACCAAATCCCTCTTCTTTTTCTGGATGGTAAAAACTATGGATTGCTTATTTTATCAGTGTGTTATGCAATAGTTCATGACGGATATGCCCTAAATGTTTATTCTTACCCAATATTGAAGGGACTTATTATAACAAACTATTGGGTGTTTCAAGGGCCGGTTTAATCAAGGTAGAGTCATGCAGGATAGAGAAATTAAGATGAGAAACATGATAGCGCGTGAAAATGAATAGAACCCCTAATGGCAGCGAATCAAGTTTTTTAATAAAATTCGCCCATGTTTTTAAATTTTTCGCCTAGGTTTTCATCCCATTGGATGCCGCCTACTCCTTTGTGATCTTCTCTTTCAATTTTCTCCATTTCTTCTTCTATTGTCTCTTCCATTGTTGTTAATTGTGATACAGTCTTTTCTGTTTTCTTCGTGTTTTCTACAACATTAATAGTTCTCTCTGCTTCTTTCATTCGTTACTCCTTTGTTCCTCAAAAATTTTCATGGGGTTACCAATAATGGAATTAATTATAGAAGGTGTGAAAATGCTTTACAATAGCAGATGATGCCAAACTATATGCAAATAATGCCACTCCTCAGAATCAAATGGAATTAACTCTGAATCACATAACATAATCAAACTGGCTACATAACTTGCATACTCCTGGATTTATTTTCGTTCGAATTATCGTTTCCAATAGCTTTTGTATCCTGAAGTATTTTGGTCCCCTGGATTTCATTAATGGTTTGTGATCTGATCAACGATTCTTAAAAAAGACCCCATCATGACACCGGTGGGCGAACGGATCTGACCCTATAAAAAAGATGATAAAATAAATTAGGGGTTTTTTCATAAAGCGCCAGCGTGCTGTAGCAATAAAAAAAGGGAAATATTTTCAGACACGCCCTAAGGCGACTCACCAGAGAAATAAAAGATTTTGAAACCCATTAATTTCCAAACCATCTGTTTTTAATTTTTTTAAGTTTACCACTTCTAATGAGTCTTTTTTTTCCATTATCAAAATCTTTGAGAATTTTTTTCCCTTTCGGGTTACTTTTAAGAGTTACCAAATATTCTGCGGAAGAATCAAAAACAGGCAATTTCCTATATCTATTTTTCCAGTTTTTTTGTTTTAAAAAATAGTCCCAAATATATTCGTAGCCAAAAAAGCCATCGATACGTTCATTACTCAGCATTATAAATCCTTGTGATATTGTGTTCAGGCCATATTGTATTACACCATCTGCATATTTCCATTGGTCTCCGCAATTATAACCTCTTACTACACCAATTGTCAGGCCATTTAATGATTTTACGCCGTTCCATTTAATTTTATTATCTGCTTTTACATAAATAAGAAAATTTGCTTTATTGATAGATTCATCTGAATAGTTAAATATTTTTTGTCTATCAAGGTTTTTACCGGTTGGAAATAGGATATCCATTTTACCCGTCTTAACGTATTGTACTGCCCTTGCCCAGGGGGTAATTGATAAATGTGGTTCATCAGGATATCGCGTACTTCGCATCAACAGTAAGTATCGGTGCCTTTGAATTATAATGAAAATTTTAAGTCTTGAAATTAAGGAGTGGACATGACCATTTTCCTATTTTTTTGTATTAGCCGTACAAGAATGGAG
>JAAELK010000176.1 GCA_024226935.1 Desulfobacteraceae bacterium | reverse complement strand
AGTGCTTGAAAAGCAACAAGAACAATAAGAAGTTTGTATGAAATAGGGGATGACCTGCTTGTCTTCTCAGGAGGCAAGCATAGCCCCCTTATAGGGGGTAAAAGGCAAAACCACCTTCTAAGAAGGTGGATATTTATTTTTTTCTATTTGTCTATGTCTTTGTATTAAAACTCCGGCCAGGGTATTGGCGATGGTCTTTAAAAATTTTTCTTCCTCCGGGTTTTGTTTATGTCCTTTCTTTACATAAATACTGATTAATCCAAAGACTTGGTCTTTGATAAGAATGGGGACACAATAGTTACCGTGATCCGGTCTTTTTTCAATCAAGATATCATGGCGGTCGTCCATATGGTTTGCAAATAGAATCTCTTTTGATAGAGCGGCACGACCACACAGACATTTTCCAAAGGGCAAAAGACTGCACTCTTTTTCAAGTTCTTTTGAAAAACCGCGTTGGGTTTTCATGACCAGCACCAAGGGGTCGTCTTCAACTATGAAAATACATCCTTTGGATTGAAAAGATAGCCAGGGAAGAGAGAGAATCAGATCCAGGCATTGTGTGAGAAGTTCTTGGAGGCTTAGTTTTTTCAGTGAGTCTTTTAGTAACTTATTTACAATTGCCTGGGTATCATGGCTATGCTTTAAGGCGGTTTGGGCAAATCTTCGTTCTTCAATCTCCATGTTTAATTTGTTATTTGCTTCTATGAGATTGGCGGTGCGTTCAATTATCAACTCTTCTTGTCTTTCATGGATTTGTCCAAGGGCTTTGTCTGCCTGATTTTTTTCAATAATATTGCGACTGGCTTTAATCAGGAGGACGAAAAGAAAAAGTACTATTATAATACTGAAAATCACTATGGTCAGTTTGAGTTGATTGAGCAATTTGGTCAAGGCATTTTTAATATTAGTGATATCGGAATAAACTTCTATGGCACCTCCAAAAATATCATTAACCATCAAAGGCAGGTAGGTTTCAATCACTTCTACCTTGATGGGTCGTCCTTCAAGGGTGATGGAGTCCTTTTGAACCAGATGGGTGATGATTTTTCCCCCGGCTACCAGGGTATGAAAATAATTGTGGGTATTTAGTTCGCCAATATCCCGGGGATTTGTTGAAAATATGGTTTGCCCGTTCTTGGAAAAAATTTTTATTTTTTCTAAATGTAAATCATATTTTATCTGTAGTAAATTATTTTTGGTATCCAGGGAGATGGGCAGGTTGATTTTCCCTGTTTTGTTATTGGTAGTTATATATTTCAAATGGTTGGCATTTTTTATAGCCTCATTTTTCAAGTGATTCGTCAGCAGATTGACAAATTGTGGAAAAATAAAATAGATGCTGAACATTGGAAAAACAATAGCGATGGTCAGCATCATGGTTAAAAGGATTCGTAATAGAGGATTTTTAATGATATGGAATAGAACACTTTTTCGTGGTTTATCTTTAATTGGACCCAGCTTAGAGATTTTTTGTTTCCGCAATTTTTGATTCCACAATGGAAAATTCAAATTTATTCCTTGAAAAGGGTAAATAATTTATTGAATTTAACGAGCAAATAAAATTAGAAGAAAAAAAATGGCGTGTTAATACTCCATAAAAAAAGATATTATAATAATTTGGCTTATATTGGAAATAATTAATAGAAAACAATGGAATTGGGATGCACAAATCCATTGATTTCCCTTGTGGCACAGGTATAATACTTTTCATGGAATAAGTGGCATGGCCGGAGTATGGTATTTGGGCCTGGCCACAACAAAAAATGAAACTCTTATAATTACAATACCTTGAACTAAGTTTCATATAAAAATCTAACAAATGAGGACATATGAAGATTATAACCACCCATAAGGGTTCGGATTTTGATGCTCTGGCAAGTCTTTTTGCAGCCAAGCTTGTGTATCCCGACGCAAAACCTGTGCTGCCCGGTTCAATCAATGCTAATCTAAAAACTTTTTTATCCATTCACAAAGATTTATTTGATTTTTATTCTCCGCCGGAAATTGATTATGATGAGGTGGATACCCTCATCGTTGTTGACACCCATACTTGGGATCGCCTTGACCGACGGATGTTGGCCCTAGAGAAAAAAACCGACCTTCGGATCATTATCTGGGATCACCATACCAGGGGAGATATGCAGGCCGATGAGAAAAATATCAAGGAGACCGGGGCGACGATTACCATGCTGGTACAGGAAATTAAAAAACAAAAAAAGTTGATAACTCCCATTCAGGCCACTCTTTTTTTGATGGGTTTGTATGAGGATACCGGTAACTTGTCTTTTCCGTCTACCCTGCCGGAAGATGCATATGCTGCAGGCTTTTTGCTGGATCGGAAAGCAGATTTAAATATTTTATCCACTTTTTTAAAATCTGCCTATAGCAAGAGACAAAAGGACATTCTTTTTGAAATGGTTCAGAAGGCGGAACGGACTCAATTGGGTGGGATTTCCTTTAGTTTATCCCAGTTGGACGTTAATGGACGGGTCCAGAATCTGGCCATGGTCCTGCAAATGTACCGGGAGATCGTGAATGTTGATGTGGCCTTTGGTATTTTCAGGGATACTGAGCAGGATAAATGCATGGTCATAGGTAGAAGTGGGGTGGATGAGATTAATATCGGTTTGCTCATGCGAAGTATGGGGGGCGGAGGCCATCCGGGAGCTGGTTCCGCATTGTTGAAGGGGGTTAATCCTGCAACAATCCAGGAGATGATCATAGAGCTTGTAAGCGGCAACCAGTTATCCTCGGTTATGTTATCTGATGTTATGTCCTATCCCGTGGTCACGGTGGAACAAGATACCCTGGTTGAAGAGGTGGTCATGCTGTTAAGGGATATGGGCTGTACCGGTATGCCGGTGGTAGATAAGGACGAGAATCTGGTTGGGGTGATCTCCCGGCGGGATTTTAAGCGAGTCAGGAAGTCAAAACAGATGCAGGCACCCATCAAGGCATTTATGAGCCGAAATCCTGTGACCATTACCCATGATAAAAGTGTAGTAGAGGCGGCTAAACTCATGATTAAACATGATATTGGCAGGATTCCGGTGATAAAGGATGATAGGCTCATCGGTATCATCACCCGGTCCGATGCCATGCTTTATTTTTATGATCTTTTACCCGATTAACGGTAATGGATCTATCTTGATTCACAGCTTGAGCTTGTTTTTGGCTTTTACAGCCAGTTTCTCCCTGAAAATTTTTGAATTATGACGAATATCCACTGGAAAGCTTTTTTCAATGAATATATGCTCAATGCCGGCGGTCAGGGGGTTGGATTTGGCAAGGGTTATAAGTTCCTGAATTAAGGCTTTTTCATTGATTATTTTTAATTTTAGTTCGATGAAGATCACGGGTATCTGGTTTGCTTTGGGGCCTACTCCTGTGAGGGCGCTTCTCAAAACTTTTTCATGGTTGTTAAAGATAGCTTCCACGGGAATGGTAAACAATGTTTCTTTTCCCGTGGTTACCCGGTGATTTTTTCTGCCGCAGAACCAGATTCGGCCCTTGGAATCTTCCCACCCCAGGTCCCCCATACGATGCCAGATAGTTCCGTTTGAATCCGGAATTTTTGCCAGAAGATCAGCTTCCCGGTTATTAAAGTAATGTTGTGTTACAAGATCCGCTTGTACCGCTATTTCCCCCACCTGATTTTTAGGAACCATCAGGGAATCTCGTAGTTGGGTGATGGGATCATCGATGATTTTTAAAAGCCTGATGGCGGTATTTTCGATGGGTCTGCCGATGCACATGCCAAATCCCTGTTCACTTAAGTGTTTGGTTTGAGATAAAATTTCATGGGATCCGATGGAGATGATGGGAACGGCTTCTGTGGCTCCATAGGGGGTATGGATCTGGGTTTTTTCTGAAAGCATGGTTGAAAATTGTTCAATATTGGAGGGACTTACCGGAGCCCCGGCCGACACTACCCGTCGAAGGGAGGGCAGCTTGATTTCGTTTTCCTGGCCGTATTTACCCACCCGGTTGAGCAGGGCTGGGGAGGCAAACATATTGGTTACCCCGTGATTTTCGATTGCTTCGATGATTTTGATTGGGTTTACCATGGCAGGCCTAGTTGGATTCATATCCGGGATTATAGCTGTCATTCCCAGTACAGGATCAAAGAGGGCAAATAAGGGGAAGGTGGGAAGATCAATTTCATCTGGTTCAATTTTAAAATGGGCCTGGATCTGTTTTATCTGGGCATCAAAATTTCCATGGGTGTAGACAACCCCCTTGGCGGGGCCTGTGGAACCTGTGGTAAATACAATGGCGGCGGTTTCATCCCATGTGGTCTGGGCCCTGGAAAAGTCATCCCTTTCATGGGACATGAGCTGATTCAGGGTATGGCCACCCCAGAACCATTTTTTCCCCACGGTTACCCAGTGTTTAACGGTTTTAAAATATTTGGGTTTCAGGGTGCGGAGCAAGTGGGCTTTTTCGATGCCGATGAACGCTTTGGGTCTGCCCTGCTGAAGGCATTGGAGCATCCTGCTGATTCCCATGCCGGGATCTACCACAACAGGGACCGCCCCCACCTTGAACATGGCAAACATGGTGATAAAAAACTCCATTCCCGGGGGGATCATTACAATGGTTCTCATTCCCCTGGTAATACCGATATTTTCAAGTCCATAGGCCAGGTTGTCGGAAAGTGTGTTCAACTGACTCAAGGTTATCTGACTGTATAATACCCTCCCATTTTTGTCCCGGCCATTGGGATAGACTACGGCTCTTTTATAAGGGTAACGCTCGGCTGTTTTTTTAAGGCTCAGTGAAATATTGGTAAATTTTGTCATAAAAATTTCTTTTTTAATTTATACAATGTCCCCTGGATGATACCCTTTGGAACCTGGGGGGTATGGGATTTGATTTTTTTTGTTTGTTCCTGGGCTGTTTTTAAGGCGGTTTGAGCCATCCCGGTCAGTTCTTTTTGTTGTTCTTTAATTCTTGCAAGGCCCCGGGTTTCATTAACCTGGAAAAGAACATAGGTTTCCTTAATTGGTTTTTCCAGCTTTGAAAATTGCTTTACCAAAGTGTTTTTTCCCTTTTCCAACACTTTTTTTTCGGTATCAGTAATTTTTTTTTGTTCTGGGTATTTTTGGGCAATGGTCTTAATCCTGGTAATTTCGGTGTCAAAGAGGGTGATCTGTGCATTAAAGTTTACCAGGGAAAAATAGAGATCTGGAAAGTGCTTAAAGGTAAATTTCATTATCTCTTCGGGCAGCTTGACATGGGTGAGGTCAATTTTTTTATATATGGTTGTTTCAGAGCCTTTTTTTGTAAAATAGGTCGTATAGACCAAAAGGCATGCCCCGATGACTCCCAATACCAGTAAAAGAATAATCACCTTTTTTTTTGTGATAGTTTTTTTCTTTTTCGGGGTAGGATCATTTTTAGCTGTATCACCCTCTTCGGCCGGGGTTTTGCCTTGTTTCCCGGCCTTTTTTCCAGGAGAAGGGGGAGTTGGAGCAGTTTTCGTCCCCTTTTTTTCTTCGTCCTCTTTTTTCTTTTTTCCAAATCCAAGCATAGATTATCTATTACCCGACCCGGATCAAAAAGTCAAAAGGGGTGTTATAATTTGTTAAGTTAAAAATGATTTGATGAGTTCCCGGGTCTCTTTGGGTTTGTCTTCAAACAGGTAATGGCCGGCATCTTGAAATATATGGCAGGCAGCTTTTGGAAAACGCTGCCTGAATTCATTTAAGAAGCTCAGGTCAAAGACAAAATCCTTTGCCCCCCAGAGAAATAGTAGTTTCTTATCATCCAATTTTGTCAGATGCCGGTCCACCTGGTCTACCACACAAAAGCTTTTGTCTTTTTTGCTTATGGGGATGTCCTGGACAAATTTTAAGGTGGCAATGCGGTTTTTCCAAGAATTATAGGGGGCGATCAAGCCTTTTTTGACGGGGGAAGATAGTTTTGTCTCCGACCCAAGGGTCAGGGCTCCCCTTGCAAAGGCATTCAATCCCAGCACCCCGGGGATTCCAAGCCAGCTTAAATATTTAATCATCCATAATAAAAGAGGAAGGGGCTTTTCCTTTGGCAGAAAAAAACCGGATGTATTGGTAATCACGATTTTTTCGATTCTATCCAGGTGATCCAGGGCCCAGGCAAGTCCGATCATGCCCCCCCAGTCATGGACGATAAAAGATATTTTTTCATCGGGGCAAAGGGTTTGTATTAGATTGTCCAGATCATCTATCCTGGAGGCCAGAGTATAGTCATAGTGTTCAGGACTCGGTTTGTCGGAAAATCCACAGCCGATATGATCCGGGACAATGGTGCGAAACCCTTTTGACAGGTGGGTGATCAGGTTTCGATAATAAAAAGACCAGGTGGGGTTGCCATGGATCATAAATACAGGATGGCCTGTTCCTTGGTCCACATAGTGAAGATCATGTCCATTTATGTTTAAAAAATGGGATTTAAAGGGATAAAGATCTTCAAATCCTTCGGTGGAAACCTGTTTTTTGTTTATTATTCTTTTTACCATTCTACACCTAGCATATAGCAGTTCAGTCCAGAGCCCACTCCAAGTAATCCTACAAAATCTCCCGGTGATAAAAAACCCCTTTCATCGGCAATGGCAGCGGTGATGGGTAGGGAAACCGTGCCTATATTTCCCAGAAATGGGAAGGTGATAAAATCTTTTTTGCGATCCAGTTTCAGGGTGTTGTAAAATAGTTGGTGGTGACCCTCTCCCACCTGGTGGGCAATGAACTTATCAGGTTTGTTATCGGGCAGATTAAATTCTGCTTTAAAACGTGCATAGGTTTTTTGGGCCAGGATCAGTCCATTTTCCATGACTTGCTGGGCTTTTGTTCGCATTATGACTTTGGAGTCGGTCGGCATACCGCTTTGTTCAAATCTCCAATAGCACAATTGATGGTGCTGGGTGGCATTTTGGACTACCCCGCCTTTTAGAGCATGCCGTCGGGTATCGGGGTTGCCAAGAGTTCCATCGGTCAGAAGAATGGCAGCAGCCCCAGATCCGCCTGTCATGGTGGCAATGGTGTCTTTGTAAAAATCAATATTTTTATGGATATTGATTTCGTCAATGGTGGCATCCACAATCTGTCTGGCGCTTTCACAAGAGACCACAAGACCTGCTTTTATATTTCCCAACTCTATCTCATTGGCCACCTGGACCATGCCCGTGACCATACCTAGGCAGGCGGATTTTACATCATAGATGTGGGCATTGGCTCCAATCTTAAGTTTGTCGGCAATGGAACAGGAAGTGGCTGGTTCGAATCCATCCTGGCCCACACCGCAAAAGGTCAGGGCTCCGATTTCTCCGGGGTCTATTCCGGCTTCATCAATAGCTTTTTGACCAGCCGCCGCCGCATGTTCTCCCAGGGTGTGGTCCACATTCCAATAGCGTCGTTCCTTGATGCCGGTCAATGTTTCGATCTGTCCCGGTCCAAATCCGACGGAATCAAAAAAAGGTTTAAGGCGCTCTTCTATTTCCTCTGAGGTTACAACATGGGGTGCTAGTTCATATCCAAAGGATTCAATAAATACATTTGAGTATTTCATATTTTTCTCCAAAAAGTCATAAGATCGTCCTGGGTAATGCCGGAAAGTTGCATTCCCATGCCCTTGTATAACACAATTTGCAAGTCATCTGAAAACATCGTTGCATCGGCGATCACATAGGGTGAGGGAGTGTATCCGATCTCTTTGATTTCTATTTTATACCTTACTTTTTTGGTTTCCCGGGTCACAGGTCCCCGACATTTTAAATCACTTTCATTAGAAGGGATAACGTCATAGTGTACATCGATCTTTTCGCTGACCCAGCCCATTCTTTGGATAAAGATTCTGAGGGTATGGGCACAGCATTCATACATCAGGGTACCGGGCATGACCATGTCATCGATGAAATGACAGGTTAAAAACCAGTCATCGGGATGGATATCGGCCTCGGCACTGATCGTGCCCAACCCAAATCTGCCACCCCGGGGATCCAATTGGATCACCCGGTCAATAAGGCTCATTTTTCCACCTGGAAGCCATTGATTTTTTCCAAGACGAATCCCTTTAAATTGAGGGCCAAAAGCTGTTTCAAGATCCCCTTGTCTCAGTGCATGGATTTTCTCTTTGGAAAGTTGGGTCTTTTCCATGGGCACAAGGGGGGTGAAAACAACCGGAGGTGTCGCAGTTTTACGTTCTTCTTTTTTCAGGATAATTCCCCCGGAATTTTTTACCTCCTGTTCTGTGAAAAAACCGGCACATCCGTCCCGCATGGAAATAAACAATTGGTTGTCAATGTACCCTTTATAGTGGAAAAAGAAGAGATAAACATCTCCTTGTTTTAAAAAACGATCGATTTCAATGTGATATTCGATGGTTTCATTGGGTTCCGGCAGAGTCCGGTGAAAGGTGATTTTTGCATCCAGAAGTCTGTATTTGCGTTTTCCTTTTACGGCATGGTCAATGCCCAGATAGGCGCATAAAAACAGGTCTGCCTGTCCTGCTTCAATGGAAATGGAAACCGGAGCTTTGCCGCCGTCAAGATACCATGCGTTTTCTTTTACATCATGCTGGGTGATGATTTTTCCCGATGTGAGGGACAACATCTCTCCTTGAATATCGATGATTCGATCTACCAGCATCAGGGGTTCTGCAGGTAGTCTTACCCTGACAGGATAGGTGTCGATTATATCAAAATCAGGGCCTAGGACATTACCGGCCTTTCCAACTGCATATTCCAGGCATTTGTCCCGGTCCAGAAAGGGTGGGGGCATGATGGTCTTGCCGGAGTGTTTCCCAGAATTTGTGCCTTCCCCATCGGTTATTTTTGATACAGCTTGGAGCAGGGTTGCAAATTGGCTTTCCATCTGGGCCATATTATGGTTGGAAAATTTAAGAAATTTTTCATGGGCCCGGCTGGTGATCGTTACTGCATCGGTAAAAAGGTCTGGGCAAAATGATAGATTGTCTGTCATAAAAGTTGTGGATATTATTTCAGGCTTTTTTTGGGGGGGGTGGATGGCATTAATTATATCCTGGGTCATGGGCGGTCGGGCTGTTTTGATCCCAAGGGGCAGATGATTCCGGGCCTGGGCGGTTGTTGCCTGTTTTTTTGGTTGGTTGTTACCCTCCATCGGGATCGTTGGGGTATTTTTTCGGCAGCTTTGGTCCTTTGGAATATATTCTTCCAGAACAGCATGGGCACATGCTCCGTCCATGGTTATGGAGCCGACGGCTGCTTTTCTCGGTTTTTCCCGGGTTATCTGCCAGAATTGGCTGGTTTGAGCTATGGTAAATCCTTTGAGTTCATTAAATTTAGATTCTGCTGGAAGGGGGTTACCAGGTAAGGTCATATGGTGTAAGGACAGGGTCGCTTTTATTACGGAAAAAAGACTTGCAGATCCGTTGGTATCTCCCATGGATCCTGCGGCACAAGAAAGATGTAATGGGGTGGCAGGTTTTGAGCCACTCATCTGGTCCAAGCCCTGTGCTTCTGCTGCACCCTGGTCACCAACTCCCATTGAATGGGTTTCGATTAGAGCCAGGTCAGAAAGTTGCGTGCCAGCGTCTTTTAAGGCCCTGTTAAAAGAATCCACATATCGGTGGGAAAGCTTTGTTCCGGTTGGTTTTTGAGTTTTTTCAGACTCTTTTATTTCACCTTGGATTTGGGCCCCGCCTGATCCTGCAATTCCGGTGATGGTGCCATAGATCCGGTCTTTATCCTTTATGGCCTGGTCCAGGCGTTTTAAGACCAGGGCGCAGGCGCCTTCGGAAGGGAAAGTGACCCCAGGATCGTTTGCAGTCCGGTTCATGGTGAATTCACGGATATCACCGGCCAGGTCCACACATCCGCATAAAAAGGTATCAGTTTCATGGGTGCTAAGGGAGGTAATGGCGGTTTCAATGGCCTTTATACCGGAAGCCGTTCCCCCGGAAAGGGTGAAACAAGGGCCTCCCAGCTTGAATTCCCTGGCAATTCTGGATGCTACAATACCGCCAAGAGCCCCCAGGGTCCTGTTGAAGGTGAGTTCAGGAGCTATTTTATCTAAAAGGTTTTTGTCCCGGTCATAAAGTTTCCAGCGCAGGGAAAAATCCGTTGCTCCGAAATCAAATTCAATGCCGATGGCACAGCCTGTTTTAATTCGGTCGGGTTCGGTCTTAAGTGGCCGGGGGCTTATCCCGGCATCTTCAAGGGCTCCCTTTGCAGCCTTGAGCATGATCAAATGCTGGGGCAGGATATCTTCCATCTGATTGGGGGGGATATGGAATTGGCCTAATTGGACCCGGATTTCGTCCATGAAGGACGTCTGGGTTTGATCCATTCCAGAGTCCAGGTGGCAGGTTCTTCTCCATCTGGTCCCGGCAATACGGGTTTTGGGCCTGGATTTGCCAAAGATCAGGTCTTTAAATTCGCCAAGATTTTTGGTGTTATGGGAAAGGGTCTCCATTCCTATAATGGCACAGGGTACTGCTTTGAAGGCCGAAGGTTCCATGGATTTTGGTACAAAATGCGGGGAGGGCTTATCTAAAAATTCTTCTATTAGAATATGGGCGTTTATGCCTCCGAATCCAAAGGCGGAAATACCGGCTTTTCGGGGGGTGTTCAATTGTTCCGGTTGCCAGGGCTCAGTCTTTGTCTGTACTTTTATCCTGGAATGATTCAAGGGGCTGTCGGCAGGCGGTGTCGTAAAATTCAGGGAGGGGGGCAGAGCTCCTTTTTCCATGGCTAATACAGTTTTCATGAACCCCGCAGCACCGGCTGCGGTGAGCAGATGGCCAATCATGGATTTGATTGATCCAATGGACATCTGTTTGTCAGGACATCCATAAAGGTCTAACAGGCGCCTTATACTGGTGACTTCCACCTGATCGCCCACAGGGGTGCCCGAACCGTGACATTCCATGTACTGGAGGTCTGCCGGTGTCCAACCAGCCTGGTCATAGGCAGCTTTCATGGCCCTGATTTGTCCTTCGCAGGCCGGCGCCACAAGGTTACCTTCCAGATCATTGGAAGCTCCGGTGCCCGTGATGACAGCATGGATGGTGTCCCGGCAGGCCAGGGCATCCTCTAGGCGTTTTAAAACCAGGATTCCCGCACCTTCGCCTACCACAAGCCCGTTTGCATTTTTATCAAAGGGGGCACAGCAGCCGGAAGGAGACAATGCTGTAAGTTGGCTGAATCCAATCTGGGTGTATAATGAGTCCGGTCTGGATACTCCACCGGCCACCATGATATCTGCTTTTTTCAGACTCAGGTGTTCACAGGCAAGTTTTATGGCAAATAAAGAAGAGGCACAAGCTGCATCTAAAGTGAAACTGCCGCCATAAAATCCCATGGATCTGGCTAAAATTGCTGCAGGTGCCGATACCACCGATGCTCTTGCTGCATCGGCCGGCAAAAAGGATGGGGGAGGATTTGCGCACATGATTTCCCAGGAAACCATGGATGCGGTATCCGTGGGCAGGGCAATGGCAGCCAGGATGACACCGGTTCGTTTTTTTAGTGCCGTGGTGGTATGGCAGGATTCAAATGCCCTGCGGCCTGCAGCAAGGACAAGGTGGTGAACCGGGTCCAGGCTTGCCAGAAGATCTTTGTCCACCCGAAATCCTGAAGGATCAAAGTTAAAATCGGTAATCAGTCCCGCTTTGTCCGAAATAGCCCGATCCGGTGCGTGAACAGGACGGACCATGGTGCTGCTGGGGGCTACCCACCTGGCGGGTGGTACCTTGATTATGGATTCTTTTTTTGCCAGAATATTTTCTATAAAATGTGTCGTGTGGTGGGCTCCTGGAAAGATGCCTGCCATGGAGACAACTGCAATTTTGTTCATCTTAAATTTCATAGGGGGTCATATAGTGTAGAACCGGTTTGATTTCAAGGGAGCAATGTAAAAATTGTGTAAAATTCCCATGGAAGGCCATAATATGAGGTCCTTCATTTATATGAAAGAACCAACCAACTTATCGGATTCTTTCATGTTTTGTTGTCGGCAAGCTGATGGAAGTCCTTGGGCGGCCCATGGCCGTTATTAACAGATATCAATAATATTTATATATTCTTTGACGGCTCCCAGGGTCAGGGTGAATATTTTGGTGCCGGTAAGAATAGCAATGGCATCGTCCGGACTGCCGCAAACCTTGGCAAAAGCGGGTCCCATGATCAATGCAGGATTGCTTGCTTGATCGGGATTTTCCTGGATCTGTTTTACATAGATGGCCAGGCGTTCTTTTAAAATACTGAAATAGTCCAATTGGGCGCCGGTGGTGGTTTGTGTCAGGGTGGAAATGTCCTGGGAAATTTTTTGGACCATCTGCCAGAACAATTCGGATAGGACTTGTTTGTTTTTATCTGTGGTTGCCATGAAAAATGAAATTGCCCATCCCACGCTCAGGATTTTTAAAATTCCCAATTCATATTCAACGGCTACGATATTCAGGTCATTTTTATTGGGAATAGCGCAAAGCAAGTCTTTGAGATCGGTTCTGTCCAGGGCAAAATTGGTAAGATCTTGGGCCAGTTCTTTAACCGTCAGGGTCTTTTTATTTTCGGCTTTCATAAGTAATCATTTTCTGTTAAATTTGTAAGTAAATTATGTGGTCAATCCCCATAATATGCCATTTAAATAACAGGCAAGATGGAAAGTGTAAACATAAATGATTCACGATAGACCTGAAGTTGTTTGTCTCCCTAATCAAATATTTTCTTTTGGACAGCAAGGTCTTGGTTATCATACCCAGCACGGGGATAGGGTGGAGTTGTTCTTAGCCTTGTGGGCGGTGGATAGGATGTTGATGGTGGATAGGTCTGAAATAGAGGGTAACCCATGATTAAGCAAGATCGGTATGAGCGTAATTTTAATACCATAAGTCTTGAAGAACAGGATGTGTTGGCCCGTTCCCATGTGGTGATCATCGGTTTGGGTGGTTTGGGGGGCGGGGTGTGTGAAATGCTTGCCAGAACTGGTGTTGGAACCTTGACATTGGTAGATGGGGATGTTTTTGATATTTCCAACCTGAATCGTCAGATTTTGAGCCGGGAGGTAAATATAGGTATGTCAAAGGCGCAAGCTGCCAAGGAGAGGGTAGCTGCTGTTAATTCATCCATAGAAGTAAATATCAGACATGCCTATGTAGATGAAACCAATCTTTATGGTATGATAGAGGGGGCTGATCTGGTGGTGGATTGTCTTGATACCATCGATACCAGGTTTCTTCTCCAGAAAACCACACAAAAAGCCGCCATCCCCCTGGTATCCGGAGCCATTGCCGGGGTCTGCGGTCAGGTGACTGTTATCTTCCCTGAAGATCCGGGGTATGAGTTGATCTATGGTAAAAAAAGTGTTTGTCTCTCCCGGGGGATTGAGGGTCTAACCGGAAATATTGCCTATTGCGCCCTTCTCGTTGCATCCCTCCAGGCTTCCGAATGTGTAAAGGTGTTGCTTAAACGGGGAGATATTTTGAGAAATAAACTTTTAATTGCCGATCTTGAGAGCAATCGTTTTGAAGTTGTGGAACTTGTATGACCGGGAGGGTGTCCATGTATGCCAAAGCTGCCAAAATTATAAAATCTGCTGAAAGATGTGTGGTTTTTACCGGAGCTGGAATTTCGGTTGAAAGTGGCATTCCCCCTTTCAGAGGGGAGAATGGCCTGTGGAATAAATATGATCCCATGATCTTTGATATCCAATATTTTGGTATGAACACCCGGCAGTCCTGGGAGGTGTTTCGGACAATTTTTTATGAAGTGTTCGGAGAGGTTAAACCCAATACAGCTCACTATATCCTGGCCCAGATGGAAAAAAGACAATTGGTCAAGGCTGTGATTACCCAGAATGTGGATAATCTCCATACCCAGGCCGGGAGCAAAAATGTCCATGAGTTCCATGGATCTCTGAAAACATTGGTCTGTCTTGGCTGCAAGACTTCATTTAAGGTTTCTGACATCGATCTGCATTATCTGCCCCCGGTCTGTTCACGATGTGGTGGAATTTTGAAGCCCGATGTGGTTTTTTTTGGTGAGGTGATCCCTGAACCTGCCGGAACCCATTCCTTTAATGAAATAACCCGTGCCGATTGCTTTATTCTCATCGGCACCACCGGGACAGTTGCTCCGGCCAATATCATTCCGGGAGCTGCAAAATCAAATGGTGCCAGTATTATAGAGATAAATCCTTTTCCCTCGGAATATACTTCGTCGGTCACAGATATTTTTATCCGGGAGAAGGCATCTGTGGCCATGGAAAAACTAATGGAAGAGATAGATAAAAAATCAGTATAAATAAATGTTTTTTAAAAGGAGAATTCGATGTCCCTTGATTGCTTGTTTTGTAAAATTGTAAACCGTGAAATTTCCAGTGAGTTTCTCTATGAAGATGATGCCTATGTGGTGTTTAAAGATATTAACCCTTCTGCCCCGGTTCATCTGCTGTTGGTGCCTAAAAAACATATCAGAAGTATCAATGATATGACTTTAGAAGATCGCGATATTTTGTCCGGTCTTTTCATGATTGCCAAAGAGATGGCTAAAGAACAGGGGATTAATGAATCTGGCTATAAACTGCTTTTTAATGTTGAAAAGGGAGGGGGCCAGGAAATTTTTCATCTCCATTTACACCTGATGGGGGGATGGAAATAGATGTAAACATGATTTGAATCGGTTCCCCAGGAGGAAGAGATGCTTACGCTAAAGCCTTTAATGATTATGAGGCCTAATTTCCGTTGTTTTCTTTTTTTTGTTGGGATAGTTTTTTTTGATAAAATTTGGGATAGTGTGTTTTAACACAATCAGGGCAGATGCCGTGGCTGAATTTGGCCTCGGAGTGCGTTTGAATGTATTCTTCGACTCTTGTCCATAGACCTTTGTCATCTCTTATCTGTTTGCAATGGGAACAGATGGGGATAATGCCGTGGAGGGTATTAATTTCATCAAGGGCTTTTTGGAGTTTGGCTTTTTCATTCTGAATAACTTTTTTAGCTGTTGCAGCAAAGTATATGGTGGCAAAAGCAATGACCAGAGACAGGAAAACACCCAGGATGGTTAAAATTATGGTGAATTTTTCAAGTTTTGACTGACTATTTTGGGCCAAATTTACAAAATGGTCGGCTTTTATTCTCGCATATGAGGTTAATTCCAACATTTTGGTCTCAAGTTTTAGTACATGATCAGCTCCCTTTGTCATTGTCACACTGATCGCCTCTTTTTTCCTGCCGGTCCCAAGAAGCCGTGTCACCTTTTGTCGTATCGGTTTCCAGTTTTTGAACAATTGTCTGGTTTGTTCCTCAAGAAATTGGCCTTGCTCACCAAGAATTTTTTTTCGGATGATATCAAGCTGGCGGTAAACTTCTTGTTCATTTTTAGATACAATTTCCAGGGCAATCTTAACCTCCTGGGGAGAGTCGGCTAAAACGACATCCTTCATAGTGCGATGCATTTTTGTTATATTGAGAGCTGCAAGAAGGGAAGCATTTGAGACAACAAGCGGGTGGTTGTAAATTGTTCTTGTCAGCTTATGTAATGTGACTAAACCCCTTGTTGTTATAATCCCGAAAGAAAGGAACAATAGAATAATGAGTAGAAAACCGACGGGTAATTTGTATTTTCCTAGGGTGTTTTTTAAAAAAAACATGTATTTCCTTTTTATCTGTACCAGGGTAGGGGAAAATGCAATACGAAATTCGCATAAGCATTGGATTATCATTGAACTTATTGAAAAATGGGCACAGAAAAATCTTTTCTACAGCGTATGATAATATATATTGTGGCATAAGGCAAATTTGTTTTTAAAAAATGAAATTAACCCAGGTGGGAAAGGGTAAACAAAGGCAGATTATTCTGGATAAACAATAAATTTTTTATTGACAATGATAGAAATGTCTTTTAAATATATCTCTTAGGAATTTAAGTTTATTGAATTTATAAATTAAGACACATCGGGAAATGATAATGGAAACAATCAAGACACAGTTTATATTTATTTTTGGACGCTTCTTCTTTTTTAGAAGCGTTCATCCGGTGTAGCGCTTTATAAATTATAGATTTTATAAAAGGCTCCGGGTGGACAGTATGCCACCCGGGGCCTTTTTTGTTTTTTGGCCCGGGGAAAATTTTTCCCGGGCTTTTTTTATTTTAGGGGTTGTAACATAATTTTTGTCGCAATTTTAGGTAAGGAGACCAACCATGATACTTGTTTTAGATAGCAAAATTACAAAAGACCAGAAAACCAGGATTAGATCCCTGTTGTCCGATGATGGATGCATTACCAGGGAAATTATAGATGCCGGGCAAAATCTTATCGGTATTATTGCAAAAAATAAAAAAACGGCAGCAGATTATAAAAAAATGGAAGGTGTGGTGGATGTGCGGTCCATTAAAACCTCCCATAAGCTTGTCAGCCGAGACTTTAAATCCGAAGATTCCATGGTGAAAATCGGCAATGTGATGGTGGGGGGTGATAGAATTGTTGTGATAGCAGGACCCTGTGCTGTGGAAAGCTATTCCCAGGCCATGACCATTGCAAAGGAAGTTAAAAGATATGGTGCAGTCTTGTTTAGGGGAGGGGCCTACAAACCCAGATCTTCTCCCTATTCCTTCCAGGGAATGGAAGAAGAAGGACTGAAAATTCTTGCTGCTGTCCGGGAAGAAACAGGGCTTGGGGTGGTGACCGAGATGACCTCTCCGAGTCAGGCCGCGCTCATGGAAAAATATGTGGATGTGGTCCAGATTGGTGCCAGGAATATGCAAAATTTTGAGCTGCTCAAGTGTGTGGGGAAAATGAGCAAACCCGTTGTATTGAAACGGGGGCTTGCTTCCACCATCCAGGAATGGCTCATGTCTGCCGAGTATATTGTGGCCGGGGGAAACGACAATGTCATTCTCTGTGAACGGGGTATTAGAACCTTTGAACCATATACCAGGAACACCCTGGATCTTAGTGCTATTCCTGTATTGAAACAACTCACCCATCTTCCCATCCTGATTGATCCCAGTCATGCTACCGGGATCAGAGAAAAGGTCAGTCCAATGGCAAGAGCCGCCGTTGCCGCAGGTGCCGATGCCTTGATGATAGAAGTTCACAATGATCCTGACAATGCTTTGTCCGATGGTCCCCAGAGCTTGTATCCCGAGCAGTTTGGTGAATTGACCCGGGATTTGTATGTGATAGCTCCCGTGGTGGGTAAACAGATCGATTTTGATTATTTGAAGAAATCCGAAGTGATCAGCCTGTTGAATGGTGGAGGAATAAAGACTGCAGCCTTCATGGGTGAAAATGGTGATTATAGCCACAAGGCCAGTCTCTCTTATTTTGGTGATGACCTGACCTCTATTCCCATGAAAAGTTATCGGGATATTTTTAATGCATGCGAAAGCGGTAGAGCGGAATATGGGGTAATTCCGGTTGAAAATTCCCTTACAGGTTCCATCCACGAAAATTTTGATCTGCTCCAAGAGTACGATTTGAAAATTATTGGTGAAGTTACTATCCGTATAAAACATGCTCTTATTGCCCATAAATCGGCGACAAAAAATGATATTAAAACAATTTTGGCGTATCCGTCGGCCTTTGCCCAATGTAGAAATTTTTTGGATCAGTTTGCAGGAGAGGAACCACTGGCGATTAAGGCAACCTCCGGTGCCGTTCGACAGATTAAAAAATCAGGGGATATCACCCAGGCGGCTATAGGCTCTGCCATGGCGGCTGATATCTTTGAGATGAAGGTGATCGAAGATTCCATCGAAGACAATCCGAGAAATTTTACCAGGTTTGCTATTATTGCCAAAGAATACAAGGGCAATAAAAAAGTGGGTAAGACCTCACTTGTTTTTTCAACGGGAAATAAACCGGGGGCCTTGTTTGAAGTGATGAAGATATTTTCCCGGTATCATATTAATCTGGTTAAGCTGGAGTCCAGGCCCATATTGGGAAAACCGTGGGAATATATGTTTTATGCTGATATTGAGGCCGATATCTTAAGTGATGCCCTGGTGCCTATGATGGCGGATCTTAAGGATAAATCAGAAGTTTTAAAAATTTTGGGACGATATTAATTCATAAAAAAAATGGACCCCGGCAGGCATCGATCTGCCGGGGTTTTCCAATGGTCGATTGTGTTATATCTGATAGTAAAAAATATGGATTCTAATCTTTTTTTGGGGGGTAAGGGAAGATTATGAAACCTTGAAAATCAAGAAAATTCGATGTAAGATAAGATAAATTTTTATAAAAAAATCAATTGTTTTATAATTTAAAGACTTTAAACAAAAAGGATATCATGATGTTTAAAAAGAAAATGGGTCTTTTCGTTATTGCAGTGTGTATCAGTCTTTTGATTGGATTTTGTGCACCGGTTTTTGTAAAATTTGCCGGACAATCTTTTTTGAAAGGATTTTTAGGCCTGTTTGTAATTTCATTTGTCTGCATCCTGGTTCCTTGCCTTGTTGTCTTGATATCGATGACGACCAATATATCGGTTTTAACGGAACACATTACCCAGCTTGTGCTTGGAAAAAAGGGGATGGGGCAGTTTTCGGGGTTGAAAAATGATAAGGTCCTGGGGGAATTTGCAACAAAGCTGGATGCTTATTTTAAAAAATTGGATGATAAAATGAAAAATGTTAGAGGCCATGCCCAAACCCTTCAATGTGCCTCCAATAATATGCTTAATCTTTCAGAGCAGGTATTGAAAAAATGTGATGCTACCCGGGGAAATACCGGAGAGCTTAACCAGGAAAGTGATCAGGTTAGTATTAATATGGATTCCATGGCCGTTGCTGTGGACCAGGCCTCCAATAATATTGACATGGTGGCGACAGCTTCCGAAGAGATGCATACCACGGTGGCTGAAATTGCAAAAAATATGGAATCGGCCAGAGCTATTACCAGTAAAGCTGTGGATCTTTCTGATACAGTTACAGTTTCCATGAGTAAGCTCGGGGAAGCAGCTAATCAGATCACTCGTATTACAGATACCATATCAGAAATTTCCGAGCAGACCAATCTTCTGGCGTTGAATGCCACCATTGAATCTGCCAGGGCAGGAGAGGTGGGTAAAGGGTTTGCTGTTGTTGCAGGGGAGATAAAAAGTTTGGCAGAACAGACTTCCGGTGCTACCTTAAAAATTCGAGAGATGATTGATGGGGTTTCTAGTTTGACCCAGGATTCAAATCTTCATATTACAAAGATATAGATATTATTATGAATATGAGTGAGATGATAAGTTCCATTGCTGTATCTTTAGAGGAACAGTCCGTTGCCACCCAGGAAATTTCAGAAAATGCCGGTCATGCAGCCAGGGGCATGGCTGAAATAAACACCAAGGTGACCCATTCCACAGCGGAGGTAAAAGAGATCTCCAATCATGTCCAGGGTATCAGCGAGGATTCTGTGGAAATAGGTGTCCGAATCTTTGAATCAAAGATTAATACCGATGAGGTAAAAAATATATCGGATCAATTGAGTGTTTCTGCCAACGAAATTCAGACCGATTCCCCCGCATTTGATATAGGTAATATCAAGGTAGCCCATATGGGTTGGAGGACAACCCTGGAGGCTGTGGTTGCAAATCTTAAACAAATGAAAGCCGAGGACGTGGTTTCCCATACCGATTGCGCCTTTGGTAAATGGTATTTTTCCGAAGGCAAATCCTTTTCAGATAATCCTTTGTATGATGAAATAGGGGTGTACCATGAAGCTGTCCATTGTCAGGCAATGGAAGTCATTCAAAAACATAATGACGGGGATGCAGATGGTGCCGGTCGGGAGATGAAAAAATTTCTCCTGGCCAAGGATAATATGTTCGGGGCCCTGGACAAATTATATATAGTATAATTTATCCAGGTTGATGCATACAAAGACAGCTGCCTTTTAAAAATCAGGAAGGCTTAGGTTTTATTCCGGCTGTAATAACCTGCAGCAATGCTTGCCGTGATGATGACAATTCCCCCGGCAAGGGTTTGGGCCCGGGGGATTTGGTTCAAGAGAAAAAATGCCAGCACAATTCCATAAACCGGTTCAAGGCCCGTGATAACACTTGCGGTCTGGGCTCGTATTTTTGTCAGGGACTGGATAAAAAAGGTATGGGCCATGGCGGTGAATACCACTCCTAATAAAATCAGGCTGGGAAGATCGCCAAGGTTCGGAGCCCGGGGCCTTATAATAAGAACTGGGAAAACCAGAATCGGGAAAATTAGAAAAATGGCGGCAAAAAGATTTTGATAAAATGCCAGGGCAATGGGATCTGAAACCTTTGCATTTTTCCGGTTGACCAGGGTCAGAACGGCAAAGCTCAGGCCGGATAGGATGCCGTAAAGTCCGCCCAGGGTGATATTGTTGGATAGATCCACATTGGGAATGACCAGAATGATACCGCTCAATACAGCCAGGGCTGTGGTGATATCCCGTTTTTTTAAAGGCTCTTTAAAAAAAAAGGGTTCCATAAAGGTCACAAACAAAGGAAAACTGGAAAAAGTGACGAGTCCCACAGCTACAGAAGAGATCTGTATGGCCATAAAAAAGCTTACCCAGTGACCGGCCAATAAAATTCCCTGGAGGATTAAAAAGAAGAAAGATCTTTTGCCGGAGATATCAAGTTTTGTCTGGGAAAATAGCTTTGCATAAATAAACAGGGCCAGGGCCGCAAAAAAAGTACGCCCCAATACAATGATAAACGGGCTGCAGGACAAAAATTTACCAAAGAGTCCTGCAAACCCGAATAAAAATACAGCCAGATGGATTTTGAGCATTTTGTTTTATCAGCGTGTCAGCTGTCGGTATTTAATCCGTGTGGGCTGGTCAGCCTTGAGTCCTAACCGTTTTTTTCTATCTTTTTCATAATCTGAATAAGATCCTTCAAAAAACAGGGTCTGGCTGTCGCCTTCGAAGGCCAGAATATGGGTGGCAATCCTGTCTAAAAACCAGCGGTCATGGCTGATGATTACGGCACATCCGGCAAAATTTTCCAGGGCTTCTTCCAAAGCCCGCATGGTGTTGACATCCAGGTCGTTGGTGGGCTCATCCAGCAGGAGCAGGTTGGCTTCTTCCTGGAGCATTGTGGCCAAGTGTACCCGGTTTCTTTCTCCGCCGGAAATATCTTTTACTTTTTTTTGCTGGTCGGATCCGGAAAAATTGAATTTTCCCACATAGGCCCGGCAATTCATCTCCCTGCCGCCAACGAGCATTTTATCACTGCCCTTGGAAATCACCTCATAAATGGTTTTTGTAGGATCCAGGCTGTCCCGTTCCTGGTCTACACAGGCTATTTTTACGCTTTGTCCCAGTTCTATTTTTCCTGCATCCGGCTTTTGTTTTTGGGTGATCATGTTGAATAAGGTGGTCTTGCCCGCCCCATTGGGACCGACAACCCCCACGATGGCGCCGGGGGGAATGATAAAATTCATATCTTCCACCAGAAGCTTATCATCAAATGCCTTTGAAATGTGATCGGCCACGATAACCTTGGCTCCCAGCCTGGGTCCCGGGGGAATAAAAATTTCCATGGCCTGTTCCTGATCGTTTACATCTTTTTGGAGCAGTTCGTCATAGGCTTTAATTCTTGCCTTCGATTTGGATCGTCTGCCCTTGGGTGACATTCTGATCCAGTCTAGCTCCCGCTGCAAGGTCTGTTGGCGTTTGCTTTCGGTTTTTTGTTCCCCGGCCAGCCGTCGTTGTTTTTGTTCCAGCCAGGAAGAATAGTTTCCCTTCCAGGGAATTCCTTCCCCCCGGTCCAATTCCAGTATCCACCCGGCTACATTGTCCAGAAAATACCGATCATGGGTTACAGCAATGACCGTGCCTTCAAACCTGCTTAGATGTTCTTCCAGCCAGCCAACCGATTCCGCATCCAGATGGTTGGTGGGCTCATCTAAAAGCAGGATGTCAGGTTTTGTGAGTAGCAGACGGCACAGGGCTACCCGTCTTTTTTCACCACCGGAGATTAGATCTACCCGGGTGTCACCTGGTGGGCAGCGCAGGGCATCCATGGCCATTTGTAGTTGAGAATCTAAGTCCCAGGCATCCAGATGGTCCAGCTTGTCCTGAATCTTTCCCTGCCTTTCAATGAGTTTTTCCATCTGGTCATCGGACATGGGATTGGCAAAGCTTTCGGAAATTTTTTCATATTCATTTAAGAGATCCACGGTCTCCTGGACCCCTTCTTGCACCACCTCTTTGACGGTTTTGGTATTGTCCACCAGGGGTTCTTGTTCCAGATACCCCACGGTGAACCCCTTTGATAAAATGGTTTCACCCGCAAATTCCGTGTCAATACCGGATAGAATCTTTAGGAGCGAACTTTTACCAGATCCGTTAAGACCCAGGACCCCTATTTTGGCCCCGTAAAAATAGGACAGACAGATATTTTTTAATACTTGACGTTTACCATGGAACTTGGATACGTTCATCATGGTATAGATGACTTTTTTTGTATCTTCCGACATTTAATTTCTCCTTAGCCCAGGGCTGCAATGCATTCAATTTCAACCAGGGAGTTTTTGGGCAGTGCCCCCACTTCAAAGGCGGACCTGGCTGGTTTGTGTCCCTTAAGGGATGCCTCGTATACCTGGTTCATGCCGACAAAATCTGCCATGGTATCAAGAAAAATTGTAGTTTTTATTATCTTGTCAAGGCTTGAGCCGGCTGCTTCTAAAACAAGTTTTACATTTTTCATGACCTGTTCTGTCTGGGCTTCAATTGTGTTGCCCACAATTTCCATGGTGGCAGGATCCAGGGGGATCTGGCCCGAGCAAAAAACTATGTCATTATGGGTGACGGCGTGGCTGTATGGGCCTATGGCTCCCGGTGCCTTTTCGGCATTGATTATTTTCATTTTATTATCCTTTTTTTTATATATTGTTTTGGTTTACAGGGTAATTATGGGTTCTTTTAATATTAATTCAATGGCTTCTTTGGCGGTTTTTGCGATCATAGGAAAGGTGTCCCCCAATTTTGCTATCTGTCTTAAGTTTTCCGCTGTTCTCAGGATCAACCTGGCAAAATCTCCTTCGGCAAAAACAGATCCCACCATTAAATCATCCCAGTCCTCACCATGGGCCCAGGCATAGAGGAGGGCGGCTGGCTGAATGTAGAGGTTGGGGGCGGGGAAGCCCTTTTTTAATAATTTAATGGCAAAGGGTTTCAGACCATAGCGCAGATCTAAGAAAGTTTCCTTAAGTCTTTTGGGAAGGGCCGTTTGGTGCAGGGGATCATCGGGGAATTCTTTCTCGTTGACAAAGGTTCCAATGATGGATGCCAGAAGGGCTGGGTCCGTGATCGGTAGCAGTTTCTGGCGGATGCTCTGGGCCACAAGCAGTGGGGAATCTATTCTTAGTTTTGAGGCCCATAATCCGTCGTCGGTGAGGCTTCCCTCCGGGGTAACAAAATTTTCCCGGGTTAAAAATGCCATATGGGTCTGGAAAGAGAGCCATAGGTGTTCCATGTCATTACCAAAGCGTTTCCTGGCAATTTTGCTGCCCTTTTGACCCTTTGTTATCAGATAGGATGCAAAGGATTTATCCAAAAGAATTTGGATCTGACCGGGGGTGTGGGAGAGCAAAAGATTTAACACCATCGAAAAATCGATTTTTATCTGGCTGTCCACATCCAGAGGGGGGGCATCGATGAGTCTTGCAACATATTTTAAATTCATGAACTTGCCCGGCAGCATTAAACCGAATCCTATATTGTCCATGCCCCTTCTGCCGGCTCGTCCTGCCATCTGCTGGAATTCACTGGGGGTAAGAGACATGAAGTCTACCCCGTTGAATCGGTCTGAGTTTAACACCACCACGGATCGGGCTGGAAAATTAACTCCGGCCGCCACCGTGGAAGTGGCAAACATGGCATTTAAAAGGCCTTCGGCCATCAGGGTCTCCACTACAACCTTCCAGCCTGGTAAATGACCGCTGTGGTGGCCTGCTGTGCCTGTTAGTTCAAGATATCTTCGCTGGGGGTGGTTCTTCAAATGGGGGTTGTGTTGAGTCAGTTCCTCCAATCTATCAATCAGGGCCTGTTTTTTCCCAGGGTTTTTGTTGAGCAGGCCTTCGTTGCACAGCCTGACCGCCTGGTCGCATTCAACTCTGGATTTAAGAAAGAAAATGGCCGGTAATAGATCAAAATGGTCCATGACCTTCAAAATTTGTCCAAATTGCGGCAGTTTGCCGCCGGGTGCCATCATGGGTTGTTGTTTATTATTGATAAATTTACTGACCTCATGGTGAAGTTCAGGTCTGGATTCCGGGGTGTCAGGTGTTTTCATCAGGGGGAAAAGGGTGCCCGAGGGATGAAAGAAAACAGGGTGCAGTGGTACGGGGCGATTGTTGTTTTTCACCACCTGGCAGTGCTTGCCCCGGATGGAAGTCAGCCAGTTTGCAATCTGGTCCGGGTTGCCGATGGTGGCGGACAAGAGCAACAAAGGAATACGAACCGGCAGGTAGATCATTATTTCTTCCCAGACCACTCCTCGTTCCTCATCTCCCAGAAAATGGGCTTCATCCAGAATAATCAAATCACAGTCTAAATTTTTTCCTGTGTACATGGAATCATAGAGCTGATTCCTTAAAATTTCCGTGGTACCTATTACAATGGCGGCATCGGCATTTTCTTTGATGTCACCTGTGAGAATGCCTATATTCTCCTTGCCGAAGAGTTTTGAAAATTGGGCATGAATGGAGTTGGTCAAGGCCTTTAAAGGTGTGGCATACCAGGTCTTCCCATTGTTTTTCATGACTTTTTGAGCCACTTGTTCAGCAATCCAGGTTTTGCCTGCCCCTGTGGGAGCTGTGACCAGGCAGTCTGCTGTTTTAATGGCTTCAATGGCTTCAATCTGGAAGGGATCAGGCCGAAAGACTTTTTGTTCGGGTACACCGATATCTTGAAAGATACGTTTGAGGTCTTTGTTGGCCCCCGGTATCATTGGCGGTAATTTTTTTTGTGGTTTTTTTGAGGTCTTGGACCGATAAAATCGTTTTTTCATGACCTAAGATAAATCATATTGGGGCAATTGGCAATATCAGTTGTTCATCTTTCCTCGGAGATTTTTATCGATAGTCTGAAAATTTGGGTTATGTATTATAGTGGCGGTGTTTTTTTCAATGTGGTATAATCACGGGATATAAAAAATATCATAAAAGGAGCGAGACTGCCAATGTCAGAGATAAGCAAGGAATATGGATGGGATGCATCAATGGAGATTCATCTCTATGATAAGATCCGCCAGGATATGAAGACTGCCATGATGAAAAAGGATATTCTTGTCCGGGATACCATGCGTCTTATTATGGGTGCTTTTCCCGGTCTCACCGTTTCCATTACCCTGGAGAGTGGGAAAAAGACCACCCGGGTTAAAAAACCGGAGGAGATCACCGATGAGGATCTTCTTAATATTATCCGCAAATTTGTTAAATCGGAAAAAACTGTACTTGAATTGAAGAAGGAAGTCAGCTCACACTATCTGGAATTATTGAATCATTATCTTCCAAGGATGGCAACTTCCCAGGAGATTGATCTATGGGTCCGGGACAATGTCGATCTTTCTTTGTTTAAATCTCCTATCCAGGCCATGGGAACAGTCATGAAACATTTTGGAAAGCTTGCAGACGGCAACCAGGTAAAAGAAGTTCTCAAGAACATGGGGAACAATACGGCCAATGGGTGAAGAACAAATTAATAATCCCCTCCACGGCGTGAGCCTTGCACAGATTGTCGACAGTCTTGTTGTGTATTATGGCTGGGACCAGTTGGGCAAACGGATCAAAATCAAATGTTTTACCAATGATCCTTCGGTAAAATCCAGTCTGAAATTTTTAAGAAAGACCCCATGGGCAAGAAAGAAAGTCGAGGATCTATACATCACGGCACAAAAAAGTGTGTGGAAACGTTAAATTTGATGGCCCTGCTCCTTTCTGACAGAGCAGGGCTGCTCTGTTTAGCTATGCAATTTTATGGTGGTAGGCCACCCTGCTCCTGTTGGGCTGTTTTTGAATGAAACCATTGGTTGTATCTAATCTTTTGCGTAAGGTTTTGATTGTTTTTCGGGTATCAGGAATCCAGTCATCAAGGGAGCAGGGGTAAGAATAAATGTATAGTTTCTTCTATCAAGGGATTGGTGTCAGCATGGTGTCTTCTAATCTGTAAAAGCCTTTGAGATTTTCTACCCAGTATGCCTGGTATACCGGGTTCTCGCTATTAAAGGAGATGATTTGCTGCCGTTTTTCCGAAGCATAGATAAAATACATTTTATTGCCTTCATCGATCCAATAAATCATAGCTGCATGGTTGTTCTTGAGAACAATAAGATCGCCGTTTTTCAGATCATTTTTGTCTACTCTTCTAGTCTTGGGTAACAGGTAAGCCATGGAGAGATATCCTTTGTAAGATAATCCCGCTTTTTGAGCAGCCAGGGTGTAAATGGAAAAGAAAAGATGGGAATTGTCAGATGTGTTGGATGTCTGGGGATTGCCTCCAAATTCATAGGGGATACCGATAAACTGGTTTGCTATGGATGGAATGCTTTGCCTGAAAACTGCTTCTTGTATCCCTATGGGAGTATCATCCGGTTCAAGGGCTTTTGGGGCCCTTGTTTGATTTGAACACAAGGCAGGGCCAGCACTGCATAAAATTAATATTGTAATCAGTAAAAATTTTTTCATGGGTTTTTCCTTTTTGTCGATTAGCTAACTTTTAAAATATAGAATATTGAGCTAAAAAAGGCAATAAAGATCCTGCGTCTTATTAAAAATATGTGCATGAATATCATCGGCAAATATGAGCACAATAATCTTTGGAAAAAATATTTTTTTTGCTGCTGTAATCTTAGTAAAATTGTTGAGATAATAATTAATGAGAATACAAATCAGGAAATAGTCTGTATCAGCAGTTCAAGTAAAAACAGGCAGCTACTTTTTTTTTGTTGGCCATGGTTATACTACCAAAAGAATAGGAATCAATTTTACCTTTTTTAGTCATCTGTTCCTCTGGGGGCAGCTTGGTAAAATGGCTCCTTCTTTGAATAAATTGGCAATGTCGAGTTTTGCACATTCCTTGGGGTCACAGCACAAATGGCAGACCCGTTTGATGGCCCGAAAGCCGGAAAGGGTAATGTCTTTGGAAAGAAAGTCATCTTTAATCGGTTCTTTTTTGAGAAGGTCCGTGGAAAGATATTTTTTATTGTCATCGGCAAAAACCGTTACCACTACATGGTCTTTGCCCATTTCATTCTGCCGTTTTACTGCTCCTAAAAAATTTGACCCTGAGGAAATTCCGACAGCCAGGCCAAGTTCGGCTGCCAGTTTCTGGGCCATGATAATGGAATCACCATCATCCACCATGACAATATCATCAAGGTAATCCAGGTTCACTATAGCTGGGATGAATTCGTCTGATATGCCCTGGATTCTGTGTTTGCCGATCTTGTGGCCGGTACTCAGTGTCGGGGAGTTGGAAGGTTCAAGGGGATGGAGCAGGGTATTTGGGTTGTATTCTTTTAAAAATTTTCCGGCTCCCATGATGGTGCCGCCGGTGCCGACTTCCGCCACAAAAGCATCGGGTGTTAATCCCTGATATCGCATCTGCCACCATATTTCAGGACCAGTGGATCCATAATGGGCATTAACATTTTCATTGTTGGAAAATTGCCTGGGCAGGAAAACCGGTCCTTTTTTAGCCATTTTTTCTGTTCGTTGGATGCTGCCTAAAAATCCGCCTTCTTCCTTTGAAATGAGATGGATATCCGCACCAAGGCTTTTGATAAGGTTGATTCTCTCCGAACTCATCCAGTCCGGCATAAATATGGTTACAGGATGTCCCAGGGCACGGCCGATGGCAGATATGGAAATGCCTGTGTTGCCGCTGGTGGCTTCAGCCAGCATCTGTCCTGGTTCCAGAGCTTTTGTTTCATAGGCTCTTTTGAGAATGTGAAGGGCCATCCTGTCTTTGATGCTTCCTGTCATATTCAGGTTCTCGGCCTTGGCGTATATGGTTCTTTTTTCTTTTTTATAGGTATATTCAATGGCATACATGGGGGTGTTACCTACAAGGTGCTTTACATAATTAAACCTGTTGTTGATATCATCCGGTGTCATTATAAAACTCCTGATTTTACAATTAAAAAAGATAATTCCACGTAAAAGTATAAGCCTTTGTACGAAATTTTGCAACGGAGGGAATGCAGTTGTCAGGATTGATGGTTTTGATCGGATGGTATTTTAATCTTGTCCAGTACATGGGGTCCGATTTTATAATTTGGCAGACTTTTGCAGCAATGCGGCAGATGGGTGAGTTTTCGTTCAAGTACTAAATAATTTTATCCAGTTTGAATCCACGGATCTCTTCTAAGGAATATCCCAGGTCGGACAAAATATCTGTCGTACTTTTGCCGAACCCTTCCGGTGGTGTCCTGACCTTTCCAGGGGTATGGCTGAGTTTTACAGGTACTCCGAAGGTGGTAACGAGGTTGTCGTTGCTGCCGGCCAGTTCCACCACCATTTCCCGTTCCCGGAATAGTTTTCCTGCCATGGCCTGGTCCAGGGTCTTAACGATGGAACAGCAGACATCAGCTTTTTCCAGAACTTTTTGCCAATGGGCCGCCGTGTGGCGTAAGAACACATCTTTAAGCCAGGATATGACATCGGTTCGCTGGTTCTCATCGTATTGGAGAGGGATATACTCCGGTGCACCTAAAAGGATACACAATTTTTGCCAGAAAACTGCTTCCACAGCACCCAGGGCAAGATAGCGCTTGTCCGAGGTTTCATAGGTGTTGTAACAGGCATATCGGTGGGAGAGGGTGGTTCTGGATCGTTGTTGCGCCTGGCCGGAGAGTTGGGAAAAAAAATGGGGAACAATCATGAATCCTGCCAGGCCATCGGTCATGGAGATATCGATGTATTGTCCATGGCCGGTGGTGTTCCTGGCCATAAGGGCCAGAAGAATTCCAATGGCCCCGTTCATGGCACCCCCTGCAATATCTGCGATCAGGACACCGGGAATGGAAGGAGGCTGATCCGGATCACCCATCAAGTCCAGAATGCCTGATTCGGAAAGAAAATTTACATCGTGGCCCACCCGGTCCTTCATGGGCCCTGTCTGACCGAATCCGGTGATGGCGCAATAGATAATCCCGGGGTTTATCGCTTTGACGGTTTCGTAATCCACTCCCAGCCGTTTTACTACTCCGGGGCGAAATCCTTCCAGAATCACATCGGCTTTCTTTGCCAGTTCAAAGAAAATCTGCCTGCCCTTTGTCGTTTTCAGGTTCAAAGACATATGTCGCTTGTTCCGGTTTACCCCGTTGAAAAAGACCTCTTCCCCATGCTTTGTGCCGTCTTCAATGGCAATGACATCAGCTCCGTGGTCAGCCAGAATCATGGAGCAAAAGGGGCCCGGAAGCAGGCGGGACAGATCCAGAACTTTAATTCCGGTTAACGCACCCTGTGTCAGCATTTGATTTTCCATTAATTCTCCTTTATTTACAACCCAAGAGTCTTGGCAATAATGGACTTCATGATCTCATTGGTACCGGCAAAGATGGATGTGACTCTGGTATCCCTGAACATCCGGGGCAGATCATGGCTTTCCAGGGCAGCCTCACTGCCCATGATATCCAGGCATCTGGAAGCGATCTCTTTGGACATCTGCGTCATCTTGTATTTGGCCATGGAGGTTTCCTTGATGATCTGGTGGCCTTCCATATGATCCCGGATCAGGGTATGGGCAAAGGTTTTGAGAATCTCCACCTCAGTTTGCATTTCCACCAGGGCAAATTGCACAGACTGGTGTTTGCTCAAAGCCTTGCCCGCCTGGGTTCGGGTTCTGCAAAAATCCAGGGTGTGGTCCAACATGGTCCTGGCGGCAAACATTGCGCCTGTGGCGCATACTATGCGTTCTTGCTGGAGTTTTTGCATGAGCATGGGAAATCCGTCGCCTTCGTTGCCCAGACGATGGGAAACGGGAATTTTACAATCGGAGAAGAAAAGTTCTGTCGTATCCTGGCTTGCCCATCCCATTTTCTCAAAGGGTGTTCCCTTGGAAAACCCGGGGGTTTTGTCCTCAACCAGGTAAAGGGAAATGCCCTTGTGCCGGTCTGTAATGTCGGGATTCCGGGCTGCCAGAACCACAAGATCGCAGTTGATGCCGTTGGAAATAAAGGTCTTTGATCCGTTTATAACGATCTCATCTCCATGGGTAACAGCCGTGGTCTCCATGGCAGCCACATCAGATCCTGCACAGGGTTCGGTCATGGCCACCGCCGTGATGATCTCTCCCGATGCGCATCCCGGCAGGTAGGCACGTTTTTGGGCCTCACCTGCGAAGGAATGAATATAGGGCACCACAACATCACTGTGCAGCCCTGCTGCAAGTCCTGTAAAATGGATTTTGGTCATCTCTTCCCAGACAATTACTGAATATAAAAAATCCAGGCCCTGCCCCCCGTATTTTTCTTCCAGCCAGGGGCAGAGAAACCCGTTTTTTCCCATGGCCTGCCACATGGATCTGGGGGTGATATGCGTGGCCTCACACTGATCTATCAAGGGCACCACTTCTTTTGCCAGAAAGGATACCAGGCGTTCTCTATAGTCATGATGGGCTTTGGTAAATTTTAGTATTTCCATATCCCTTTTTCCTATTTGATGTTTGCCGATTTCAGGTGACCTAGGGTATCATCGGCAATGATATCCTTGCGCAGCCTTGAATTTGAGCAGAACAGCCTTAAAAATTTGGCATCTCTGTAAAAATGCTCCACCTCCCCCTCACGCATATACCCGTAACCGCCGTGGATCTGAACCGCTTCGTCGGCAACCGCTTCGGCAGCCTCACAGGCATATTCCATGGCCATGGCCGATAATACCTGTGCCTTATTTTTATTGTCGTAGGCTTGGGCTGCCCCATAGGCAATGCCCCGGGCCAGTTCAATTTTCAATGCCATGTCAGCGATCTTATGGCGAAGATGTTGAAATGTGGCAATTTTACGGCCGAATTGTTCCCGGGTCTTGGCATGGGAAAGGGTCCTGTCCATGGCACCCTGGGCAATGCCTAAGGCCATGCCGGCGTTGATCAGCCGGGCCTGGGCCAGAAAATCTTTGACCAGTTCCAGTCCCTTGCCGGGAGGGCCCAATATCTGATTTGAGTCCGCCTTTACCCCGTCGAACTCAAGATCGGCCCAGGGGGTCATGGTGTTGCCAAGTTTTCTGCCCATGGGAGTGATGATAAGCCCCGGGGCATTTTTTTCCACCAGAATCAGTCCCGGGCCCTCTTTTGTTTCGCAGAGGACTGGAAAAAAGTCGGCTCCTGCCCCATTAACTACCCTGGTTTTTTTACCGGTAATCACCCAGGTGCCCATCTCATGAACCGCATGGGTGCGGATCGGGGATAATTCATACCCGGATTCAGGTTCGAAAAAAGCTCCCCCGCAAAGGGATTTTCCCAGGGCCAGGGGCTCAAGATACTGCTTTTTTTGATCCGGGGTGCCCGCCGCCATGATAAGTTCGCCGGTAAATCCCGAAAACATGATGGCCATGCCGCAGGAGGAATCCTTTCGGCAAAAGGCTTCAGCCGTCAGCAGGGTGTCAAAGATTCCTAAGCCCCCTCCGGAAAATTTTTCTTCAAAGTGGAGCCCGATAAATCCTAAGTCTGCCGCCTTTTTCCAGATTTTTTTTGGAAATTTGCCTGTTTTTTCCAACTCAAGCAGGTCATCCCTGTCAAATTCCCCCCTGGCAAATTCCCAGGCGGCTTTTTGAATCAGTTTTTGAGACCTGTTTAATTCAAGGGTCATAAATCAATTACTCCATTGCAAGTTTTGATAAAATATTTTGTCTCAACTTTTTTTTGAGCACCTTGCCCACGGGGTTTCTGGGGATAGCATCAACGATTTCCAGACGTTCCGGATGTTTGTATCTGGCAACTTTCTTTTCTTCTAAAAAGCAAGTAAGGTCATCCAGATCCAATTGCTTGTCCGGGGCCGGTACTGCATATACACACATTTTCTCACCCAGCTTCTCATCTGGCATGCTGACCACGGCCAGATCTTGAATCTTGGGATGGGCCATAAGGTGGTTTTCTATTTCCTGGGAACTGATATTGTAACCGCCCCGGATTATTATGTCCTTGGCCCGTTCGTAGAAGCAAATACAATTGTTTTCTACAATCTTGAAAATATCCCCGGTTCTGAAAAATCCGTCTTGGGTAAAGCTTTTTTTCGTGATGTCCGGGGCCTTGTAATATTCGGCTATCACTCCAGGGCCCTTGTAAACCAGTTCCCCCACCTCCCCGATTTTGGTGACTTGCCTGTCCATGGGATCGACAAGTTTGACAATAATATGTTGGGAGATAAGGCTTTTCCACTTCACCCCTTTTTTTCCGTAATGGGGAAAACAGGTGGCCCGGGTTTTCATATCGGGTACATCTTTGATGCTGGAGATAAATCCTGTGCCCTCGTTCTGGCCCCAGATATTGCCGATGTCGATATCCCAGCGTTTTTTGAATTCCTGCATGGTCCAGAGAGAGGGCGGGGCTGATCCCAGGGTAATGGTCCTAAAGGAGCTTAGGTCAAACTTATCCACCGACGGATGTTTGGCAAGCATATTGGCCAGGGCCGGCACCAGCAGGGTGTAATTGGGTTTTTCCGTCATGATCTGGTGCATGAAAGCGTCGGGGTCAAAGGGATGGTGAAGGATCAGGGTGCCTCCTAAAACCGTCCAGGGAATAAAGACCGTGCCCACAGACGCCATGTTCACCAGGGGGCCCGCCGTAAGCATCACATCGCAGGCTTTCATACCGGCGGCATCCTGAACGGCTGCCATGCCCGCCCAATTGTTGTGGCTTAGGGGGCAGCCTTTGGGATTGGCCTCGGTGCCTGATGTCCAGCAGATGGTAAAGATATCGTTGGCATCCACCTGGATCTGCTCCAGGCTGGTGTCCGTCGGCCCCCGGCTCATCCTGCGAATATCTTCAAGATTGAGCAGATGGATGAGATGGGGATGATTGTCTGAAAGATTTTTGCCCATCTTCAAATGATTGAATTTATTGAAGGTATCCAGGGTGATAAAAAACTTTGCCTCGGTCAGATCTGCAATATACTTAAGTTCTGCCTCCCGCCACAGTACAGGAGCCGGAGAAATGATGCCCCCGGCCTTGGATATGGCAAAGTAGAGCATGGCAAGTTCCCAGGTGTTGGGAAGCTGGACCATGACCACATCGTCTTTTTCAAGACCCAGGTTCACAAGCCCACAGGCCGTGGCATCAATGGCGGATTGAAACTTACCATAGCTAAGGCGCTCGGGGTCTATTCCATCGAGCTGCCTGCGGTTGGGCGGGTCTGCAATACAGATTTTATCCGGATTCTTTTCCACATGAACGGCCAGATGGTCCATCAGGGTCAGGTCTGAGTAGACTCCGCTTGCCATGTACTGGGCGATGGTTGCCCCGGATGCTAAAATCATGTTTCTCCCTTTTGTTAATGGTTAAAATCACTTTTGTCGGTGTGCACGGGTCCTTGGTGTGTGTGTTCAGTCCCCATATCGGCCTACAATGGAAATACTACAGACATTGGAGCTGGGAAATCCTCCCAGATTATGGGTCAGGCCCAGTTGCGGGTTGTCCAGCTGGCGATCTTCAGCCCTGCCGTTGAGCTGGAGATACATCTCATAGAGCATGCGAAGACCCGAGGCACCGATGGGGTGCCCGAAACATTTCAATCCGCCGTCCACCTGGCAGGGCACCTGGCCGTCATGGTCGTAAACCCCCTCCAGAATGTCATGGACAGCCCGGCCCCGTTCTGAGATATGAAGGTCTTCCATGGTTACAAGTTCGGTGATGGAAAAGCAATCGTGGACTTCCATCATGGAGATCTCTTCTCTGGGGTTGGTGATGCCGGCCTCCTTATAGGCCTGGGCGGAGCACCGGGTGGTGGTCATGAAATGATCCCCGTCCCAGTCGTTAAAACCCATTTCTTCCCCCGAGCTCAATGAAAGCTGGAGGGCCTTGACCGATACCACATCGGTTTTGCCAAGCTTTCTGGCAATCTCAGGGGTTGTAACAATGGCACAAGCTGCCCCGTCGCTGACCCCACAGCAGTCAAACAACCCCAGGGGATGGGCAATTATGGGAGAATTTATCACCTGTTCAATGGTGATTTTTTTTTGTAAATGGGCCTTGGGATTTTTCGCCCCGTTGGCATGGCTTTTGGCGGAAATATGGGCCATGGCTCGTTTGATATCCTTGTCATCCACCCGGTACTTTGCTCCGTAAGCCGAGGCCAATTGGGCAAAACTGCCCGGTGCCGTCATATTGGGAAACCATTGCCAGGTCAGGCTGCCGGAGTTGGATCCTGTGAAACTGGGCAGGCCCCCGAATCCCGTGTCCTTGAGTTTTTCCACCCCAAGGGCCAGGCAGATATCGTATGCCCCCGAGGCCACGGCATAACAGGCTCCCCTGAAGGCTTCACTGCCGGTGGCACAATAGTTTTCCACCCTCGTAGCCGGGATAAAGGGCAGACGCAGGGTGGTGGACAACGACAGGGCACTCTTGCCCACTCCTCCTTCGTCAAAACAGGTACCGAACCAGGCGGCCTCAATCTTATTTTTCTCTATGCCGGCATCGGTAATGCACTCCATGAAGGCTTCCACCATGAGTTCTTCCGATCCCACATCCCAGCGTTCGCCAAATTTGGTACATCCCATACCGAGAATTGCAACTTTATCTTTTATTCCTTTGGCCATGGTAGTCTCCTTAACTGATCTTAAACAACTTTTCGATGAGTTGGGATTTCATGATATCCCCTTCAATAATCAACTTGCCCGATGTATAGGCCTGCATGGGGGGCAATAAACCTTCCATCATCTGTGTAAAATTTTGGGCTTCCATCTTCAGGGTACAGCCCGGGCTTTCGTGCTGTTCCTTGTGGATTTTACAAGTCTGGTTTTTGATCACACAGGTATAATCCCCGCCGCCTGGGCCGCCAATATTGAACTGGAAAATCACATCCACCCCTGAAGCGGCTTTTGGATTAAAATTTTGCCCCATCCGGTTGAAAATCTCTTCTATATCAACATCGCTGGTGACGCCGGACTTAGAACTGCCGGTGGATGCTTCCTGGTCGCAGGTATCGGGCTTGGGCGGGTTTAAAATAGCGCCCATGGCTACATTGAGATCGGTGAATTCCTGTGCATCTTCCAGGGTGTTGATTCTGTCCCAGTTTTCCAGGATCATCTCGGGTGTGGGGGGAATCTTGCCTTCACCAAGCTGGGTGGTGGGCCCTGTGACCACTGCCGCCTTGTTATAATATCCCATGCCTGCATTGAGGATCGCCCCGTTCTCGCCACACAGGTCAGAAGATAGATACAGCACCAGGGGGGCTACAAACCCAGGCTTCATCTGCTCTAAAAGATTGGGGGGAAGGATATCTTCGGTGAGTCTTGAGGCGGCTATGGGGGCCACGGTATTGGTCTTGATATTGTACTTTGCCCCTTCGATTTTCAGGGTGTTCATCAGGCCGACAATTCCCATCTTGGCAGCTGAATAATTGGTCTGGCCGAAGTTGCCGTAAAGCCCTGCAGCCGAGGTGGTCATGATGATCCTGCCGAATCCCCTCTCTTTCATGATGGGAAAGGCATGGCGGGTCACATGATAGGATCCGTTCAGGTGGACATCCAGGACGGCTGACCAGTTCTCAGGTTCCATTTTTAAAAAACTCTTGTCCCTTAAGATGCCGGCGTTGTTGATCAGGATATCCACGCTGCCGAAGGTATCCATGGCAGTTTTAACGATATTTTTGCCGCCCTTTTCTGTGGCCACATTGTCAAAATTGGCCACTGCCTTTCCGCCGGCAGCTTTGATCTCTTTTACTACCTGTTGGGCCGGGGCAGACGATCCGGAACCAGAGCCATCCCTGGCACCGCCAAGGTCATTGACTACAACCGAGGCCCCCCGTTTGGCAAGCTCCAAGGCATAGATCCTGCCTAAACCGGCACCAGCCCCTGTCACAATGGCGGTTCGCCCCTTGAAATTCAGATCGGCGGGCAGGTTGGCAGCACCCGGAACGGGAACCGCCTTCCAGAAATAATTGACCATGCCCCGGTCTCTGTCCACACCCTTGCGCTTGAACTCCAGGGTTACGGGCAGTCCTACCCGGATATCATCCTGGGTACAGTCTGTAAAATCTGCATTAAACCTGCCCCCCCCTTCAAACTGGACCATGCCGTACATGGCAGGCGGGTCCACGGACACCGAGAGCATGTCGGCGGTAAAGGTCTTTATCCGGGCCGGGATATCGGCAAATTCATAATCTTTCTGGGTATAGACAGCCCCGCATTCAGGATTCACACAGATATCCATCTTCGGAAACTGGGGGGTGTTGCATCGGTTGCATTTTCCTCCCATAAGCCCCAGGATCATCTTGTTTTTCCGGTACAGCACGGTCATGGCTGTCTGGGTGGGGGTTTCGGCCCTGATGCCCATTTCGGTTTTCATCAGATCCCGGAATTTGAGATATTTATTGTAGTTGTCCAGGGGTTTATTGTTTTTTATGTGGCCGGTAAATCCCTTGCGAGGGGACAGGTTTTTAATATTCTTTGTTACTTTGAAGTAAAGGGCATTGGCGCCCTGGCCGTAACCGGCCATGAGGATGCGATCCCCGGGGTTTGCCTTTTCAAGGGCAGATACCAGCATCACAAAGGGGTGGGCCGTGCCGGTTTCCCCGCAGACTGTGTGAAGATTGTCCACAAGTTTTTCAGGAGTTGCCCCTAAACCTTTTGCGATCTTTTTATGATCTCCTGCAAAAAAGCAGGGATAAACCAGGATATCCACATCGTCCATGGTGATGTGGAGCTTGTCAAAGAGCCCTTTGATCACCTTTGGCAAAATCTTGCCATATCCTTCGTCCCGGCTCCACCGTTCTTCCCAATAATAATCAAAATCATTGAGGGAACCTCTGTAGTGGTCTGTGAAGTCTGTCGAGATGGAGTAGGACCCTAAGTATTCGGCAATGACATTTTCATCACCTACACTTAAAGCAGCTGCCCCGTCACCAAACCACATTTCATAAAAATAGGCCGCCTTTGTATCTCTTTTGTCCGTGGCCGCTACCATTATATTTTTCCGGTTCCCGCCCTGTACCGCTTCCAGGGCAGTAATCAGGGCCGTGGTAGAAACTTTTTGGGATGCTGTAAAATCCGTGGAGATGATATTTTCTTTCAGGTTCAGGGCTGCTGCCACCACTCCTGCGTTCTGGCGGTCGGCAAAGGGCAGGGTGGTTGAGGCAAGGTAAAGGCCGTCCAGATCTTTTTTGTCCATGCCGGTCAGGCAGTCCCTGGCCGCGGCAACTGCCATGGTCAGGGTGTCTTCGTCCCAGTTGCACACAGAACGCTCCCCATTAGCCACGGCCATGATGGCCGGTGCAAACCAGCCCATGGCCTGGACAATGGAAGACCTATTCAGTCTCAGTCGCGGAATATATGCGCCGTATGAAGTAATACCTATCATTGTGGAATTTCCTCCTTAAATAGTGCTTGAACGAAAACTCACCCATCTGTCGCGTTGCTGCAAAAGTTTAAAATCCTCATGTACTATAGTACACTCCGGTTTTAGACTTTCTTGCGCCTTGCATATGGGCAAGTTTTCATCCAAGCACGGGTTTTCGGTACTTAAGATTTCTTGTCCGGGGTAAATTGCGCCATGACATCGCCTATAAGATCATTGAGCTGGTCATAGGGCTTGGCCCCTTCCATGGATGAAATCTTTTCCATGCCCGCGAGTACCTCCTCCGGAGCCGGTATACCGTTACCGATCACAGCCCCGGGGCCTGTAACCACGGCAGCCCGGTTAAAGCAGCCTGCGCCCACATTATAGATATTACCGGTGACCGGGCATTCTTCGGAACTGAGGATCAGGGTCATAGGAGAGACAAATTCGGGTTGAAGTTTTTCAAAAAGATCCTCGGGCAGTATATCTTTTGTAAGTCTGGAGGCAGCCAGGGGGGCAATTGTGTTGACCTTGATATTATACTTTGCCCCTTCCAGTTTTAAAGAGTTCATAAGGCCTGTCAGGGCTAGTTTGGCAGCTGAATAGTTGGTCTGGCCGAAATTGCCGTAAAGCCCTGCTGCAGAGGTGGTGAGGATGATTCTGCCGTAGCCCTTGTCCTTCATGATCTGAAATGCTGGTTTGGAGACATTATAAGCCCCGTTCAGATGGACATCCAGAACCGCCTGCCAGTTGTCGGTGGACATTTTGCTAAAGCTTTTGTCCCGCAGGATTCCGGCATTGTTAATGAGGATATCGATGGTGCCGAATGTATCCAGGGCAGTCTGGACAATCCTTTGTCCCCCTTCGGTGGTTGCTACATTGTCAAAATTTGCCACGGCCTCACCCCCGGCGGCTTTTATCTTATTGACCACATCTTCGGCAGGGGAGTTAGACCCTGAACCTGTTCCGTCCCTTTTGCAGCCATAATCATTGACCACAACCTTTGCGCCCCTGCGGGCAAGTTCCAGGGCATAGGCGCGGCCAAGGCCGGCGCCAGCCCCCGTGACCACCGCCACCCTATTGTCAAACCGGATATATTCGGATGCAGGGTCCCCATATTCAAAGACCCCGTTGGTGATGATCTCTTCCCGGGTTTCCCTATGAATAGTCTTCCAGACTGCCTTGCCCTCTTCGGTCTTCCAGATCAAGGTTTCAATGGGTTCTCCGGGATACAGGGTCTTGGAAAACCGGCAGGTCATCCGCCTTACCTTTTCAGGTGCTCCCGGTATAAGGCTTGAAATCAGGGCCCTACAGGCATATCCATGGGTGCAAAGTCCATGCATGATGGGTTTTTCAAACCCCGAGGCCTTGGCAAAATCGGGATCCACGTGGAGTTGAAACACGTCGCCGGAAAGTCTGTAAAGCAGGGGCTGATTCTCAGAGGGATGCCCCTCCACGATAAAATCAGGTTCCCGATCTGGAAATATAAACTTGCTCTTTGGTGCTTCAGGCCCGCCAAATCCCCCGTTCAGTCTGGAAAATATAGTGACAATGCTGGTGTAAAGTTTTTGTCCGTTTGAGTGAAAGGTATGAAATTTTGCTATAATCAGGGCACCTTTGTCACCTTTATCATACATGTGGGTGATCTTGCCTTCTGTGGTCAGGGTTCCCTCTTTGGGAATGGGATTGTGAAAATAGAGTTCTTGCTCCCCGTGGAGGACGCCGGCCAGGTTGATCCGGGCGGTTACCGCAATGGAAGATAAGAATTCAAAATCCGCAATGGAAGCAATGGAAAAACTGGGGATCACCTTGAGGTCTTTTTCATAACAATACTCCAAGTCGGAAAAACCCGCGCCCACCCCCATTGCGTACAGGACCACATCATTCCAGGTATACTCCCTGGTATATGGGCCGATTTTTTTTCCGATGGATTCCAAATTGAGCGCCATGCCTGTCTCCTTTATGTAAATTTAGGTTCAGGTGCCTTGAAAATGATTTTTATCGAATGTAAGTAAGACTTACTTACACTGAATTCGATACCAGGAACCCAAAGGCAATGTCAAGAAAAAAAATAGTATTCATCGATTCTTTCCAAAACTTTATCGAATAACATACTAAAATAACAGGTTTATTATTGATGATGCCCCGGTCTCATATTTTTGCAAACCAAAGATAAGCATTTATACTCTATAAATTAAGAAATCAGGCTAACCCCGTGTTGACTATAAATTATGTAAGTGTTACTTTCTTGGAAAAATGAACCCAGACAGGTGATTTTATCTGTACTTTATTTTCCGGGTTGTTTGCCGGAAAGGATATGAAACAATGGATATTAATAAAATAGTTAATCAGAATATTGCCCGCAACATGAACGGCCGGACCTCATTGCCGCCGGGCATGATCAAGCTGGCCGATGCCTTGAATGAGCTTTTAAAAAAAAAGGATTTCAACTCCATTACAGCGGCCCAGATTTCCAGGACCGCCCAGGTCAATGAATCTTTGATTTATCGGTATTTCAAGGATAAAAGAGGCGCCCTTCACTTTCTTCTCCACAACTATATGGTCGATTTCATGCAGGATATCGGCCGGCAGCTTAAACAGGGAAAAGGTGCACTCAATAAATTAAGAGTTCTCATCCGTGGCCATATCACCATGTACGATGCCAACCGGGTATTTGCCAAAATACTCCTGCTGGAAGTCAGGAATTTTCCTGGTTATTTTGAAAGCGATACCTATGAGCTGATCAAATCCTATGGCCGTTTCATGACAGCCATTATCAATGAAGGAGTGGAAAGCGGGGAGATCAGAAATGACATTGCCTTGTCCAGAATCCGGAATATGATCATGGGCGGTATCGAACATGCCTGCATGGCACCGGTGATCTTTGGCTATAGTATTTCAGAAGAATCCGTGGACGACCTGTTCAAGCTATTGTTCCAGGGGATTGCATCACCCGAAAATCCTGTGGGCTGATCGTTACGCATTAATTTTTAATTGTTTTATCTTAATTTGTTTGATATTTTTTATGTGCATACTATCTCTTGTTTTCTCAAATTTGTTTCCCGGTTTTAATCGTCGATTTTGCCATTTCTTCATATGGAACACTATAACTTAAGAAAAGAATCAATCAATTTTTAAAAAATGAAATAGGGATGTCCAGATTTCTTAGCAATGGGTTCTTTTAAAAAAAGCTTTCATATAAAAAGGAGGGTGACGAATGCAAAATTACGATGAAAGAAACAAGGTGCTTTTGGAAGCGTTGGAACGTCAGCCTTATCTGGTTGAAATGGGCGGCTTGAGTATTGAAGTTTGCAAATCCGTCTTTCCTCCTGATATAGGATATACCTCAAAGTATTTTACACAGGTATTAGCCGGGTATAGTCCTGAAAGGGCGCTGGATATTGGATGCGGCACGGGTTTTATTGCATTTACCCTCAGCAGGGGTGGTGCGGCGCAAGTCTGGGCTACAGATATTCATCTGCCGGCCGTAAAATGCGCCATTAAAAATGCAAAGCGAAACAATATTGCCAATATCAAAATAGGGCCAAGCGATCTGTTTGAGAATATCCCGATAATCGATTTTGATCTGATCATTTTCAGTCAGCCATATTATCCGATAATGGGAGAACCCATCTTTGGCATGGGCAGCGATGGGGGAAAAAAGATTATAAACAGATTCTTAATCCAGGCCGGAAAATATCTGTCTGATTCAGGCGCAATCATTATGTCTTTTTCCGATATGGCTGGAAAGGAGAATGATCCCAAGGATATCGCCGAACTATTGGGATACACGGTTGCGGTGCAGTTGATGAAAGAGGACTCCTTGACAGGAAGGCATTTTATTTACGAGATCAGGCCCTAACCCCTGCTTTCCGGCAAGGTCAAAAAAAGAGAGAGCCCTTTTTTTGATCCCTCGACATTAAGGCTATGGTTTTGCAAACTTTTGAACATTATAAGGTTTTTTTTAAATGGCCATGGAATCAAAAGAAATTAAGGAAATTTATGCAGGTAAAGTAGCTGAAAAATTTGATCTATTGATGCCGCTTTCCTTTACAAGGTTTAAAAAGTTGGCATTTGAGGATTCCTCCTTAAAAAATGGAGATAGGGTCCTGGTATTTTGTTGTGGAACCGGTTTGGATTTTCCCCATATTTTAAAGAAGGTTGGCCCCGACGGAAAGATTGTCGGCGTTGATTTTTCCTCTGAGATGTTAAATCAGGCAAAGGCAAAGGGAAAGGCTAAAAGGGAAAAATGGAGAAATATTGAGTTGATTGAAGCTGATATCACGAAATTTCAAGGTGAACTTGATCAAATATTTGATGTCGGTGTTTGTACTTTAGGAATGTCAATAATCCCGGAATATATATCAGCATACCAGAACCTGTTGTCCTATGTTAAAAAACAAGGAGATATCATTATCAGTGATATGCAATTAGCCCCCGGTTGGCTTGCTTGTTTAAATCCTTTTACCCTGTTTCTTGCAAAAAAATATGGAGGAACATACGAAGGTCATAAAAACAGCATGGAATTATATTCTTTGATGCAAAAGGGATTAACCGATGTAAGAAAAAAAGAGTTTTTTTTCAAATCATATTTTTATTGTACCGGAAAAATCCGGTAAAAAGAAATTATTTCGGACTTTTAAAGTTATTGAGGGTCATATGCTGGTCGATTCGGCTGTGCTGTTCCTAATATTGGGTGCTTTTAGAATAAATAAAGTAAGGAAAGACAGCTGCATCCAGGTTTATGGGGGTATCAGGCCGTTTCCATAGAGGTGAGTGTGATGGGTTGTTTTCTAAAAAACTCTCAACTTTAAAACTTCTTGCTTGACACCCTGAAATAGACATGATAGATACGCCTTGTTTTGTACGGGGCGTAGCGCAGTCTGGTAGCGCACTTGTCTGGGGGACAAGTGGTCGCAAGTTCAAATCTTGCCGTCCCGACCAAATCAGCTCAAGGGTTTTCAGAGTTTCTGAAAGTCCTTTTTTTGTTTTTGGTGTCGGGTCATGGTGTCGCTTATCCATTTTTTTTGACTGATCCTTCTTTGAAAGTGTAGACACAAAATCATGCTGCGTTCTCGTATGATTTCACCATACATCTGTTCTCAAAACCCTGGGGACTTTCAAGCCCAAGGTAAGAATGCCTCCTTTTACGATTATAAAATACTTCAATATATTCAAAAATACAACTTTTTGCTTCTTGCCT